>JBBSSG010000157.1:0-8521 GCA_038242295.1 Mycobacteriales bacterium
GCTCGGGTGTCGGAACCTGCTCGGGCATCGACTCAGGCTCAGGTGCCCCAGCTGGCTCAGTAACCAATGCTTCCGGCTTGGGCGTCGGCTCAGGAATCGAGACGGTCTCTGGTTCGGGCGTCGGCTCGGATCTGGGCATCTGCGCGGGCGGCGGCACGTCGGCGTGAGCAGGCGCGGGCGCCACAGCCGGAGGTGGAGACACAGCCGGGGGTGCAGTTACGGCTGGGGGCGGAGCGTCGATTGTCCCGCGCTGGGACGGGCGCACGAACTTTGACGGAATGTCGTCGTCAGGGGCAACTGGAGGCGCCGAAGTCTCCGCTCGACGTTGTGGGGCAAGCTGATCGACTGCCTCTTGCTCGCCCGCGGGAAGTGTGACGTCCATGCGTCGTTCGAGACGCTCCAGGCGTTGCAGCACAGCAGATTCAGCGTCCGACGCCGAAGGGAGCAACATGCGCGCGCACATCACTTCGAGGAGAAGGCGCGGCGCGGTCGCGCCGCGCATCTCACCGAGGCCGGCGTGAATGATTTCCGCATATCGTGTCAGCGTGGCTGAGCCGATCCGGTCCGATTCATCGCGAAGGCGTTCCAAGACATCGCCGGGAACGTCGACGAGCCCCTTCTCCCCCGCGTCAGGCACGGCTCGCATCAAGATGAGGTCGCGTAGTCGTTCCAATAGATCGGTAGCGAACCGCCGTGGATCGTGACCTGCGTCGACGACCTTGTCGATCGTCCCGAAGAGAGAACCGCCGTCGCCCACGGCAAGGGCGTCAACCGCTTCGTCGATGAGCGCGATATCAGTGACGCCCAGCAGCGACAGTGCGCGCGGATAGGTGACGCCTTCTGGACCGGCGCCGGCCAGCAGCTGGTCAAGCACACTGAGAGAGTCACGGGGAGACCCGCCGCCAGCGCGGATGACCAGAGGAAACACCGGATCTTCGACGGTCACGTTCTCCTGGGCGCAGATCTTCTCGAGAAGCCCACGCATCGTCGACGGTGGCAGCAATCGGAAGGGGTAGTGATGTGTCCTCGACCGGATAGTCGGCAGAACCTTCTCTGGCTCCGTCGTCGCGAAGATGAAGACGAGATGCTCCGGCGGCTCCTCCACGACCTTCAGCAGGGCGTTGAAGCCTGCCGGAGTGACCATGTGTGCCTCATCGATGATGAAGATGACGTAGCGGGACTCAGCCGGCGCGTACACAGCCTTGTCCCGCAAATCGCGCGCATCTTCGACGCCGCCATGACTGGCCGCGTCCATCTCCACGACGTCGAGGTTGCCCGGTCCGCCCGGCGCGAGCGCAACGCAGGAGTTACACACTCCGCACGGCCTCGACGTGGGGCCTTCGGCGCAGTTGAGCGAGCGCGCCAAAATCCGCGCAGACGACGTCTTGCCGCAGCCTCGAGGGCCGGAGAACAGGTACGCGTGGTTGATCCGGTTCGCATTGAGAGCCACGCTCATCGGCTCGGTGACGTGCTCCTGGCCGACGACTTCGGCGAACGTCGCAGGACGGTACTTCCGGTAGAGAGCCACGCCGAAAGGGTACCGGCGAGCGCCGACATAGGTGCCCTTACCCCACTACGACGGCACTTCCGTCGCCATTCGAATTCCGGAGAGCTCGATACTGCGCCCGGCGCCGGCTCGCTCGGACCACGCGTGAATGAATCCGGAATCGAGAACGACGTCGCTGATCTGGTCCTTGGTAAGCCCTGTTTTCGGACTCATGACGTCGACGGATACTGCAGTTCCGAAGGCCACCGCGCGAGCAAGTACGTCGATGTCGCGGGCCGGAAGCCTGGACCAGGCTCTCATCGAATTCGCCACTCGATCCACGTCGACGACTGCGGGTGTCCCCGATACGAGTGCTGCCGCCAACACTGACGGCGCGGTGCCCGTGCGCACCGCGTAGGGAGACTTCGACTGCATGTGAGCAGGTTTGGCCCGAGAGATCTGGACGTTCCCTCGCCCGTCAGCGTCCACAGGTGCGTAACCGGCTGACCTCAGGATCGCGAGTACACCCGGCCCGTCTAGCGAGGAAACGAGAACAGTCGGCGCAACCTGCCTCGCGTCGACGAGTGTTCCCGCTGCAATCTCGAGGATCAGCGACTCGTCCTCGGACACGATGCAACTCGACATCGAGAAAATTGCTATGTGCCCGTGTCGGCGTTCGCAATCTCGGATCAGATAATCGAGCGACTGGGGCACCTCGGTGGCAGATGCGGCGGTCAACGCGTCGATAAGTTCGGCGGCCGACCCGCCCTCGTCCAGGTAGTGCCGCACAGAGTTGGGCGTGAACCGCCACGTCGACGCTGCACCTTTCGATTCCGAGTGTCCCGACGACGTCAACAACGTCGAAACGTTCTCGGGCACAGGCCCGGAAACCACAGCGGTGAGGTCCGGGAGCAACCTGAGTGTGCCGTCCGCCCCCGCAAGGATTCGGCCGACGATCGGTTCGATTTCGGCAATGATCTGCGGCACTTCTGCAGGCCCGAGCCGGCCCAGAGCACGTGAGAGTTCGGTTGGAGCGCCGTCTGCCAACAGCCCGATCACGGTTGCCTCCCGCCACACCGCAGCAGTGTCGCCTGTGGGAGCACTTGCCTCGACGTCGGGCATCGCCCACTGGATGTACGCAACAGCGCTGTCGACGTCGACAAATCTTGTGTTCGGAAGCGAGGCCATCATTCGATGTCGGAGCACAGCCGTCGAGGGACTGTGGCTCACCGCTCCGAGAACGGGCGCCGGCTTGCCTTTCGACGGCCTCCGGTTTGTCGGCGATTCCTCCGAACACCACCAATGCGCAATCAGACTTGCCATCCTGGTCGATCGCGATTCAACTCGCCAGACGGGAAAATCAGTAGTGCAGCGCACGGTCTTGGCACTCGCGTCGATCAGTCCGTTGCGGCCGGCCAGGCTGAGCGCAAGTTCGAGGTCTGCGACGTATTCGACGCCCGCTTTCTTCGCGAGCGCTCGTACTTCCCGGATACCGATCCCGCCGGTGGCCATCGCCGCTATCGACCCTGAATCCACCGCGTCGACAACGGATTCGACCGTTTCGCTAAATCGCGTAAAAGCAAGCCTCTGAGCCGTCTGACCGGACGCAATGCGCTCGCCGATAGTCGGTGGATTCAGTTGCGGAGTCCCGACACACTCGAAACGGCGGTCGTACAGCGGACAGACTCGGTAACCGTCCCCACTCGGCCACGCCATTCCGTGCCCGACCAAAGCACCGAGTGCCCGGTCGATATCGGCGGCACTGTTCACTGAGCCCTCGCCGAATCGAGCCGCCAGGTCACCGCGCGTCCGATGGGTCTCGAGCGCCCCGAGCACAAATTGCGCGCCTCGATCGAGTGACCTCAATGCCGCATCGACGGAAGTTTTCATCTGCAGCAGATGCGCGAGTGCTGCGTACGTACGAGGTGGCGGATCGAGTGCCACCTTGGGCCGATTGTCGAGCAGTCTCGTCAACTGTGCCTCGTCCAACCCTTCGAGCCACTCCCGGTACGACGTCATTTCTTCTTGGCGGCCGCCTTCGCGGCCTTCTTGAACTCACGAACTTCGAGCAGCGACTTCTCGTCGACGACATCGGCAATCGACCGCCTCGAACCTTCGTCGCCGTACGCGCCTGCGGCCGCGCGCCACCCATCGGGTGTAACGCCCATCTGCTTGCCGAGCAAGGCCAAGAAGATTCGCGCCTTCTGCTCGCCATACCCAGGCAATGCCTTCAGCCGCCTCAGCACCTCGGTCCCGTCAGGATCGCCGCGACGCCAAATCTCATCGGGTCGGCCATCGTAATTCTGGACGAGGAACTCCGCCAGCCCCTGGATGCGTTTGGCCATCGAGCTCGGAAACCTGTGCACCGCAGGCGTTGTGGCACACACCGCAGCAAACTCGTCCGGGTCTGCTTGGGCGATGGTGTCGACCTTCAGATCGCCCAAGCGATCCGCGAGCTTCTTCGGTCCGGCAAAGGCCGATTCCATCGGCACTTGCTGGTCGAGGAGCATCCCGATGAGCAGTGCGAATGGATCCTCGGCGAGCAGCGCATCGGCTTCGGCATCGCCGACCAGGTGAAGTGTGCGAGACATAATCCGATCATGTCACGGCGACAAGAGTCAGCGCCGAACCGAAGTCGCTCGGTGGTCAGTGAAAGATCACGATTCGTCCGATCGGTGCTCCCCGGTGAGGAGAAAGATAACGCGCTTGGCAACCTCGACCGTGTGGTCGGAGAACCGTTCGTAGAATCGGCCGAGCAAGGTGATGTCGACGGCGGCAGGAATGCCATGCGGCCAGTCCGGCGCTGACGTCAAGGCGAACAGGCTGCGGTGCAGATCGTCCATGTCCTCGTCCTTGATCTTCAGCGCCGCAGCAAGTTCTGCATCACGGGTGAGCAGCACCTCACGCGCGGCATCGGCCTGCTCGACAGCGACCCGCCCCATGTCCGCGAAGACGCTCTCGACCTCGGCCGGTAGCACGTGGGCGGGATGGCGCCTGCGGGCGAGTTCCGCGATGTGAATGGCCAACCCACCCATACGCTGAAGATTGGCGACAATATGAATTCCGCTGACCATGATCCGAAGATCCAAAGCCACCGGCGATTGCAGTGCCAGTACCGAAAACGCCTTTTGCTCCCACTCGGCGGCCAGATCGTCGATACGTTCCCTGCCCCCGATTGTCGATTCCGCAATCCCGATGTCGGCCGTCAGAAGTGCCTGCGTTGCTGAGGCCATGGCATCTTCAGCCAGGGTGCACATTTCGGCGAGCTCAGCAGAGAGTGAATCAAGTTGATTGTTGTAATTTTTACGCACGTCGAGCCGCCTTCTGCTCGAGCATAGAAACCTTCATTCCGCCGTCCTCACCCTTCTGCGTCGATCCGGGTGATGTCTTTACCCGGAGCCGAGTTTCCTACACTCTGGTGCATCCACCAGATCGGCGCATCTTCCGGAGCGTCGTCCCTGCTTGGAGCGGCGATCCGACAGTGGGATCGCCATGGGATCAGCACACGGCGCTACCGGCTCGCTGTAAACAGGTACGGCCCGTACTTGATCAAGTACTAGCCATGATCAAATACGGGCCGCGTTCATGTGGGGCAGCAGTGTTGCACGGCCCCTACGGATTTATGCGCAGTTCGTCGGCGCCGGAACCCCTTCGAAGCGGTCCTTGAGCCAGCTCTGAGCTTCGCCCAGACCCAACAGGTCCGGGATCAAGTGATTTACACCGGATCCGGGAACAATGGAAGGAACGTTCGAGGTGCTCAGCTGCACAGTCGCACCGGCAGCACACCAGTCACCCGCGAGCTGAATGGCCTGTCCACTTGGAACGATGTCGTCATTGCGGCCGACCTGGATCAGCACTGGCGAGTTGGGTGTGCGTTCGCCGATCTTGTTCTTGGCGAGGATCGCCTTCGCAACGGGTAGTCCATCGAGCACTACCGACAGTGGCTCACCGGACTTGGTGTATTCCTTGGTCTTGTGTAGCCCGACCGTCAGAACCGTCTCTGCGACACACTGGTTCGCGACCTTGGCGAGCATTGCCCGGCCCTTGTCGTTGATGTTCTCGTCGAGGATCGGCTTCAGATCAGGATCAGTTTCGAGCAACCCGTTGAGGGTGTAGCCGATCACACCGGTGAGGACCGTTCCGTCCACCTGCTCGAGCGTCGCCGCCAGATCAGCAGGCGGTGCACCGGCGTAGGTGCCCGCGATGTTCAACTCGGATGCGTACTCGGGCGCAAGTTCAGCACCTGCCGCAGCCGCGCCACCGCCCTGCGAGTAGCCGTAGAGGCCGACTGGGCCGTCAGCTTCGATCTTCGTGCCCTCGAGCCTCTTGGCTGCCCGAGCCGCGTCGAGCACTGCGTGTGCCTCTGCCGCACGGTTGACGTAGGTGTGCGCCCCGGGGGTGCCCAGCCCGTCGTAGTCGGTTATGACAACGCCGTAGCCCTGCGACAGCAAGGTGTAAGCGGAAAGCACCTCGTACTCGACCATTACGCCGAGCGGAGGGGTGTAGGTGATGAGCTTGTTGAGCATCTTCGAGGGGGCGCACTGGTCACCCTGCCCCTGTGTGCCCGGGGCGAGAACGACGAGCGGGCGCGGACCCGGGCCCTTCCACGTCGCTGCGGGATCGATGTACGTTCCGGTCACTGCGTTGCCCGCACCGTTGGAGTCAGTACTGCGGTACATGATGCGAGTCGCTTTACCGGGCAGACCGCCACCGATGAAAGGAATCGACAGAGCGAGATGCGACGGCTCTGACCGGATCACGTCACCCGGCGAGCCGGCGGGAAGCGGGCTTGGGGGCTGATAAAAATCAGATTCTACGGTCGATCCGGTGGACGACCCCGACGGCGGCGCAGCCGTGGCGATTGGCGTCACCACCGTTGCCGCCAACAATGTGGCGCCGATCGCCGATCCGAATAGAGTTGACACACGCATTTTGTAACCCCCAGTAGTTCCTCTGTCGCCGGGCCCCCCTACTGGGCGGTAGCAACACTCTCGACGGACACTACGTGATAGGTGCCACAGATGAAAAGAGGGGTGTTGCACCCCACTATCTACCCAAATCGTTGACTGTTAAAGATCACAGCAGTTTGCGGGTTGCACAGAAAGAGACAGCTTTCTCTAGTGCTTCAGAACAAATGACCAGGTCATCGAGAGCAATATTCTGTCGACGGCAAAATGTCGTCGCCACTGTGGCCATCGGCAAACTTTTCGCCGGCCCATCCGGCACCGGTCGGCGGGCACGAAGTGATGGTCCCCGGGACGCGAAGCGCCGTTGCATGGCGGCGATTCACGGGTCTACTCAACCGCATGGCGTACGAACCAGATTGCGGCGTATGAACTGCGTGTGCCAAGAAGAGAGCAAAGTCGAACCCGAACGCACGGCTAGTCGCGCAGCAGCTTTTCGGTCGCGGCCAGCAAAACACACGTTGCTACGCCGTCCATCGACTTCTCGAGCTCGCTCAGTGACGGGAAGCTCGGTGCGAGGCGGATATTCTGGTCTTCGGGATCTTTGCCGTAGGGAAATGCCGACCCGGCGCCGGTCAGTGCGATTCCCGCATCCTTCGCCAAGGCGATCGATCGGGCTGCAGTGCCGTCGAGCACGTCGAGCGAGATGAAGTACCCGCCCTTCGGCTCGGTCCACGACGCCACCTTCGACGCTCCTAGGCGGTCGTCGAGGATTTGCAGGACCAGCGCGAACTTCGGCGCCAAAAGGTCGCGATGCTTGGCCATATGCGCGCGAACACCCTCGGCATCCACGAAGAAGCGCAGGTGACGAAGCTGATTCAGCTTGTCTGGTCCGATGCTTTTCTTTCCCAGATGCCGGAGGTACCACTCTAGATTGTCCTCGGAGCTACCGAAGAAGCTGACGCCCGCTCCGGCGAACGTGATCTTCGATGTAGAAGCGAACACGAACGGCCTGTTGGCATGGCCTGCTTCTGCAGCCCACCCGAGAATGTCGTAGGACGGAGCAAATTGCTCGACGATCGGGTGAACGGCATAGGCGTTGTCCCAGAACAGTCGGAAGTCCGGGGCCGCGGTCGGCATCGACGCCAACGTGCGCACGACCTCTTCGGAGTACACCGCTCCGGTCGGATTGGCGTAATTAGGAACCGCCCACATGCCCTTGATCTGTGGGTCGGATGCAACGAGCCTGCTGATCTCATCGGTATCCGGGCCGTTCGGCCGCATCGGGATCGGGATCATATCGATGCCGAAGCTCTCGGTGATCGCGAAGTGGCGATCGTATCCAGGAGCCGGGCACAGGAACTTGATGTTCGGCTCGGCCGACCACGTCCGGGGAGAATCGGACAACCCGTGCAGCAATGCCCATACGACCAGGTCATGCATGATCTCGAGGCTTGCGTTGTTGCCCGCCACGAGGTTCTTGACCGGGATGTTCAGGATCTCACCGAAGATCGCGCGCAGCTCGGGCAGACCAGCGAGGCCGCCGTAGTTACGGCAGTCGGTCCCGTTGCCATCACGGAAGTCCGCCCCGGGCAGCGTCAGCAGGTCGGCAGCAAGATCGAGTTGCTCGGGCGACGGCTTGCCGCGGGTGAGATCGAGCGCGAGTTTCTCGGACCTGAGCTGCTCGTAGTTCGACAACTGCAGCTCGTGCTCTGAGGCGAGCTCCTCATGGCTCATCAACCCCAATTGGGTTTGCGCTGGCATGCGGAGCGGCCTTTCGGTGTCGGGGCTATTGGATCTAATCCCTGAAAATAAAGGGGACCCCGCGCACCCGGCAGAGCCCGTTGACCCTTGCTGCCTTCCGGCCCTGGGGGAGTTCACAGGATGCGCGCCGCGCGGGATCCATTGAAGAGTGTAGTCACACTCGCGACAGGGATGCTTCGGCGGCCCTCGCCTCGGTGCCGCACTAGAGATGAATGGGCCCGTTTGGGATCTGGAGGGGGTTACCCGGTATGCTTCCCCACGGAGGATTCGCCTAGTGGCCTATGGCGCTCGCCTGGAACGCGGGTTGGGTTAACGCCCTCAGGGGTTCAAATCCCCTATCCTCCGCCGAAGGGAAAGCCCCCTGTGA
>JBBSSG010000158.1:0-8486 GCA_038242295.1 Mycobacteriales bacterium
ACCGGTCTCTGACCTGAACGCGGTGAGGCCGGACAGTTCGTCGGGAAGCCCGCGGGCGTGTACTACCCCTAGTCGCTGCGTCGCGCGGGTCAGTGCAACATACACATCGCCCATACCGCGGGGAGATTCTGCAATGATGTCGGCCGGTTCGACGATCAGTACCGAGTCGAACTCCAATCCTTTCGCACCCTTGACCGTCGAGACGGTGACCACGTCGGATCGCAGATGCTGGAAGGCGCTCGCCATTGCCTGCGGAACCAGCACCGCGCTGATTCCCGGACGGGGATGCTCGGCGACGCGGGCCTCGACCGTCGACACCAGAGAAGACCCGTCCACGAGTTGCTCCCACGGGGCATGTCCCGAATCACGAATCGAACGCGGAACTGCCTGAACGGGATCGATGGTGGCCAAAACGTCGCGCGCGATCATCATGATCTCCGATGGCGTTCGGTAGTTGACGGTCAACTCGGTTCGCTTCCAACGCTGTGCCACATATGGTTCCAGCACGTCGCTCCACGATGTGGTTCCTGCCGGATCGCCTGTCTGCGCCACGTCCCCGACCAGCGTCATCCATCTGTTCGGAATGCGGCGCATCACCATCCGCCAGGCCATGCTCGACAGCTCCTGCGCTTCGTCGACAATGACGTGGCCGTACGTCCACGTGCGATCCCCAGCAGCACGTTCTGCGGTAGTCAGTCTGGCGCCGGAATCCTGCCTGCTCGCAAGTTGGCTGGCGTCGATCAAGTCGTACGCCATGAGGATCTCGGGGTCCAGCTCGTCCTCCAGATCCTGTGGCGCAGAGCCGGTCAGGATGTCGAGCGCACCTTGCGCATCCTCGATCTGACTGCGCCACTGGCGGTTTGCCTGCTCGCGTTCCGCGGCGTCATCGATGCCAAGGAGCTCGGCCAGTTCGTCCAGCAGAGGCGCATCGGCCGAACTGAAGCCCCGGCCCGAGCGGACCAGAGATGCTCGCTCGTGATCGGTCAGGTTCGGCGTCGCCGAAGCGATCCGCTCAGGCGATGACAGCAAGTCTTGCAGCACTTGCTGCGGGGACAGATCCGGCCACAGCTCGTTGATTGCTGACATAACCTCAGCGTCTTCTCGCATCTCGTCGCGCATGTCAGCGATGTCGTGACTGCTCAGCAGACTGCCCCCGTCGACAAGGTTCTGACCTAGCTTTGCGGCGAGCTGGTTCGTCAACCCGTCGATCACCGAGGATACGAACAGTGGACGTGCCAAATTGTGTGGGCGTCGTGAGGAACGTGCTCGGCCTCGCGCACGAGTGACTATTTTCTGATCGAGAACAATCTCGTAGGTGTCGAATCGCAGACGGATGGCCTCGACAGGAACCTCTTGACGGTCACGGACTGCTTTCGTCAGCACCGCGATCATCTCTGTCGAGCCTTTGACTCGCGCACCCGTAGCGGATTCGTCGAGCGTCGCCGTGGCCCCCGGATACAGGTTGCCGATTGTCGACAGCAGGACGCCGGTCTCACCGAGAGAAGGCAGTACCTGACTGATGTAGTCGAGGAACGTCGCATTGGGGCCGATGATCAAAACGCCGCTCTTCGCGAGTTGTTGCCGGTAGGTATAGAGCAGATAGGCGGCACGGTGCAGAGCTACCGCCGTCTTCCCAGTACCTGGCCCGCCTTGTACAACGAGCGCGCTTCGGTGCCCCGAACGAATAATGGCGTCCTGCTCGCTCTGAATCGTTTCGACGATGTCGTTCATCTGGCCGGTCCGCGCGGCATCCAGGGCGGAGAGCAACGCACTTTCACCTGCCACGCCTGTGGTGGTCGAGTCGAGCCCCGCATGCGCAGCGGCCTCGATATCGAGATACTCGTCCGCGATCGACGTCACACGGCGGCTGCGACTACGGATATGTCTACGTCGCAGCACATCCTCGGGAGACGCGGGCGTCGCGAGATAGAACGGCCGTGCCATCGGTGCACGCCAATCGAGCAGAAGGGTCTCGTAGTCGTTGGTCTCGTCGAGAATTCCGAGCCGACCAATGTAGCGTGCCGAATCCTCTTCGGACGACGGCTGCACATCGATACGGCCGAAGCACAACCCATTCTCCGCGGCGTCATACTTGGTTATGTCGTCACTGTAAAGCTGGCTGAACGATTCGCGTTCGCTGCGAGCCTGGGGTGTGCCACCCGTCTCCAGCAGGACGGTGCTCAATCGAGTTTGCGCGTATTTCCTCAGCGTATCGAGCTGTTCGTAGAGCATCGTGAGGTAGACCTGTTCGCGGCCCTCCTCGGTGGGCTCGCTATCGGTAGCGATGGCGGGATCATCCGCGATGCTGTCCGTGATGGTGTAGCCGTCGTCCGGCAAAGGGTCTCCTCGGGAGTTCGGCAAGGCATTCTTCGATCACGCGAAATTCGCCCAGGCAGTCTATGCCGAAAAGGACCCCGCCGCAGAACCGCAGTTCAGGGCGGGGCCCTTCGTTAGATCTGGTTTGACGGGTTGCTAGTTCGAGTACTTTTTGACCTGTGTACTGAGGTCTTTGCGAGCCTTTGCGACCTTCTTCTCGAGCTTGGCGCGTGCCTTCTCCGTTGCCTTCTCGAACTCGATGCTCTGCTTGTCCGCACGCTTGCGCGCACGCTTGCTCATGTCCTCTGTCCGGTCGGCTGCAGCATCGACCCATTTGCTGCCGCGGTCCTGAGCCAGTCCGGCGAGCTCGGTTCCTCGGTCCGCTGCTCGGTCGGCCCACTTGGATCCGCGCTTCTGGGCTACCTTCGCAAACTCGGATCCGCGGTCGGCAGTTTCGTCGGCCCACTTGGATCCGCGCTTTTGAGCCATCTCGGCGACGTCCGAGCCGCGGTCCACAGCCTTATGCGCCCAGCGTGCGAGCACCGGCTGTGCCACGTCGGCAAATTCGGATCCTTTTTCTGATGCCGTGTCGGCCCAACGAGATACCACTGGCTGTGCCGTATCAGCGAGCTCGGACCCTTTTTCTGCTGCGACGTCGGCCCAGCGGGACACCACAGGCTGTGCGCTCTCGGCGAAGTCTGCGCTGCGTGATGCCGCGACCGACGCGATCTCCTTGATGCGATCGGAGGCGACTCCCAAGCGATCTGCGCTGTCGTTCGAGCTCGGAAGTACGGCTACGACTGATTCTTGCGCTTTGCGTGCTGCTCGGCGGCCACGCCATGCCAGCGATGGCTTGCCTTCAGTGTCTACTGCGGCAATCAGGAGGCCACCAAGCAAACTGACGTTTTTGATGAATTGAGTTCGCTGGGTGGCCTTGGCAGCCGGATCTGTTTCATTCCAGAATGCGTGATCCACAACTGTTGTCGGAACAAGACTTACCGCCAGCGCCAAGGATGCAACGCGGGGGGCCTTACCCGTCGCAAGCAGGATTCCGCCACCGATCTGGATTGCAGCATTGACCCGAACAAGTGTGTCGGGATCAGTCGGCACGTTGGCGGTGACGCTGTCCGGGAGCACTTCCTGACCCTTCTCGATAAGAGGCGTCGCGGCTCGAGCCTTCACCGCTGGATTTCGAAGCGCGTCGATACCCCCGGCGATGAAAATAGTGGACATCAGCGGACGGGCGATACGGCGGACCAGCATTGACAGCCTCCTGCGTAGTTCGAGTGAGAACATTGTTTTACGACACGGCTCCCTCGATGGTTCTCGAGCGAACCTGCATCATTCCACCGTAGACATACCCAGCCCTTCTGGGTTTCATGCGCTGGGGCGTTTCACCAACCCCGTTCCCGCCATTCCGTCAGGTGGGGACGTTCGGTGCCCAGCGTTGTGTCCTTGCCATGGCCGGGATAGACGACGGTGTTGTCGTCGTACACGTCGAAGATCTTCGCGGTGACGTCGTCGAGCAGGCGAGTGAAGTCCTCGGTACCCGGAGTCTTTCCGACGCCGCCGGGGAAGAGGGAGTCACCGGTGAAGATGTGCGTGACTCCGGACGTGCTGTCGGTAAGCGCCAGCGCGATTGAGCCGGGAGTGTGGCCACGCAGGTGGATTGATTTCAATGTGAGTTCACCCACGGTGATGGTGTCGCCGTCGTCGATCAGCCGATCGGGTGGCACCGGTAACGCCTCGGCGTCGAGGCTGTGGGCCGCCGTCGGAGAAGCCGTGCCACCGGCTATGTCTGCCAATGCTTGCCAGTGGTCGGCGTGCTGATGCGTGGTGACGATGAGTGACAGGATCGGGGCGTTCTGGTCGATCAACTCGGACAGGCGTGGAGCTTCGTTCGCCGCGTCGATGAGCAAAGATTGCCCGGTCGCGGAACAAACGATGAGGTAGGCGTTGTTATCCATCGGGCCGACCGAAATTTTCGTGATCGTCCCGCCTGAAATGACGCGTCGCTGTGGCGCTGATCCCTGCGAGACCGCGCCGGTGTACTGGTCGTCGATGACCATGAGGTGCTCGTCCATTTTGAGGACGCTACCGTCGGCGCGTGCGAGTTGCCTGTTCGGCCCTCACGAACGAAGGTTCGGATCGGCGGTCAGGGAAACGTGTCGGTGGGTCGGCCTAACATTGCTTCGAAGCGAGGCTCATCCACGGGCGAATGAGCGGGCGAATGAGCACGATGTTTCGGTTCGGTTGGTGGTAATCGGCCTGTGGCCTGGACGTCAGAGAAGAAGGGAACACTGTGGCGGATCGCCTGATTGTGCGAGGTGCGCGTGAGCACAACCTGCGGGGGGTCGACATCGACTTACCTCGCAACAGCCTCATTGTATTTACTGGGCTGTCGGGTTCGGGCAAGTCGTCACTCGCTTTCGACACCATCTTCGCGGAAGGCCAGCGTCGATATGTCGAGTCACTGTCGGCATACGCTCGGCAGTTCCTCGGGCAGATGGACAAGCCTGACGTCGACTTCATCGAAGGGCTTTCGCCAGCAGTCTCCATCGACCAGAAGTCGACCAACCGTAACCCCCGCTCCACTGTGGGCACTATCACCGAGGTGTACGACTACCTCCGCCTGTTGTTCGCTCGTGCGGGCACAGCCCACTGCCCTGTATGTGGCGAGAAGATTGCCAAACAGACCCCGCAGAATATTGTCGACCAGGTACTCGACATGGAGGAAGGCACCAAGTTCCAAGTCTTGGCCCCAGTTGTTCGTACCCGGAAAGGCGAGTTCGTCGATCTGTTCGAGTCGCTCAACACGCAGGGGTACGCGCGTATCCGTGTCGATGGCGTCGTGCATCAGTTGAGTGATCCTCCAAAGCTGAAGAAGCAGGAGAAGCACGACATCGAGGTCGTCGTCGACCGACTGACCGTCAAAGCCAGCTCGAAGCAGCGACTCACGGATTCGATCGAGACTGCGTTGCGTCTCGCGGACGGAATCGTCGTGCTCGATTTCGTCGATCGTGAAGAGAACGCTCGAGACCGTGAACGACGGTTCTCGGAAAGACTCGCGTGCCCGAACTTCCACCCGTTGTCCATCGACGACCTCGAGCCACGGTCGTTCTCGTTCAACTCTCCCTACGGCGCCTGCTCGGCATGCTTGGGTCTCGGGGTTCGTAAAGAGGTGGATCCAGATCTGGTGATTCCAGACCCGGACCTGTCGCTCGCCGATGGCGCGATCGCCCCGTGGTCGATGGGGCAGACCTCGGAGTACTTCGGTCGGCTTCTGTCGGGTCTCGCCGACGCAATGGGCTTCGACCTCGGCGCGCCGTGGAACAAACTTCCTGCCAAGGCAAAGCGTGCCGTCCTCGAGGGCAGCGAGCACCAAGTGCATGTGAAGTACAAGAATCGCTACGGTCGCACTCGCTCCTACTACGCGGAGTTCGAGGGCGTGATGCCATTCCTCCACCGCAGGTTGGAGCAGACCGAGTCCGAACAGATGAAGGAACGGTACGACGGTTACATGCGGGACGTGCCGTGCCCAGCATGCGGTGGCGACAGGCTACGGCCCGAGATTCTGTCCGTGACGATAGAGGCCGGCCACTTCGGATCGAAGTCCATCGCCGATGTCTGCAGATTGTCCATCTCAGAGACCGCGGACTTCCTCAATAGCCTCACCCTTGGCGCCAAGGAAGAGGCAATCGCGGGTCAGGTCCTTCGGGAGGTGCAAGCGCGGCTTGGATTCTTGCTCGACGTCGGGCTCGAGTATCTTTCACTTTCGCGTGCGGCGGGCTCACTCTCAGGTGGTGAGGCGCAGAGGATCAGGCTGGCCACTCAGATCGGATCCGGCCTCGTCGGCGTCCTGTACGTTCTCGACGAACCGTCGATCGGACTGCATCAACGCGACAATCGCCGGTTGATCGAAACGTTGACGCGGCTGCGTGATCTCGGCAACACCCTGATCGTCGTCGAGCATGACGAGGACACCATCCGAACGGCGGACTGGGTGGTCGACATCGGGCCGATGGCAGGGGAGCATGGTGGCCGGGTCGTGCACAGTGGTTCCTACGAGGACTTGTTGAACGTCGAGGACTCGCTCACTGGTGCTTACTTGTCCGGGCGGTTGCAGATCCCGTTGCCTGATGTCCGTCGCGTTGTAGACAAGAAGCGACAGGTCACGGTGGTAGGCGCCCGCGAACACAATTTGCGGGGGATCGACGTCAGCTTCCCGCTGGGAGTTCTGACTGCGGTCACCGGAGTGTCCGGTTCCGGAAAATCGACGTTGGTCAACGACATCCTTGCCACCGTCATGGCGAACAAGCTCAACGGTGCCAGACAGGTACCGGGTCGCCATACCCGCATCAACGGTCTCGACCAACTCGACAAACTTGTTCGTGTCGATCAGTCACCGATCGGACGTACCCCGCGGTCCAACGCTGCGACGTACACGGGTGTATTCGACAAGATCCGGACGTTGTTCGCTGCGACCACCGAGGCCAAGGTTCGCGGCTATCAGCCGGGACGGTTCTCGTTCAACGTCAAGGGTGGCCGCTGCGAAGCGTGTTCAGGGGACGGCACACTGAAGATCGAGATGAACTTCTTGCCGGACGTGTATGTCCCGTGTGAAGTTTGCGAGGGTGCGCGGTACAACCGCGAGACGCTCGAAGTCCACTACAAGGGCAAAACCATCGCCGAGGTTCTCGACATGCCCATCGAGGTGGCTTCGGAGTTCTTCGAGCCGATCACGTCCATTCATCGTTACCTCAAGACGCTGGTCGAGGTCGGCCTTGGGTACGTCCGTCTCGGTCAGCCCGCGACGACGCTGTCCGGGGGTGAAGCTCAGCGCGTCAAATTGGCTTCCGAACTGCAGAAGCGCTCCACTGGCCGGACCGTTTACATCCTCGACGAGCCGACGACGGGCCTGCACTTCGAGGACATCCGAAAGCTTCTCGGTGTGGTCAACGGGCTTGTGAACAAAGGCAATACCGTCATCGTCATCGAGCACAATCTAGATGTCATCAAGGTCTCGGATTGGGTGATCGACATGGGTCCGGAGGGCGGCTCTGGCGGCGGAATGGTGGTGGCCCAGGGCAACCCGGAAGAAGTGGCCGCCGTGGCGGAAAGCTACACCGGCAAGTTTCTGCAGGAAGCCCTCGTACGTGAACCTACTTCCGAACCGAAGAAGGCGCCGGTCAAGAAGAGTCGGCCACGCAAGGCTGCCGCAGTCTGAGCACTTTTTTTGTGTGGGTCTGCGGGTCGCCCTGACGTGTAGGCGGGAACGAGAATCAGTAGACGGGGCCCGTGTACTTCTCGCCGGGGCCTTTGCCTGGCTCTTCGGGGTAGGCAGACGTCTCTCTGAATGCCTTCTGTAGAGCCTGAAGTCCTTCGCGTATCGGTCCGGCATGTGGTCCGAGGAATTCGACGGATGCGGTGACGAGGCCGGCGAGTGCAGTGATTACTCGTCGCGCTTCGTCGAGGTCGAGGTAGGGGCTTTCCGCTGGATCTGGTTCGGAGAGTCCGAGCTTCTCGGCGGCCGAACTCATCAGCATCACAGCAGCGCGGCTGATAACTTCGACTGCAGGTACGTCTGCGAGTTCGCGGACATCGTGGTCGTCGCCGGCAGAGTCTGGGGTGCTCGTCATGACTACGAGGATTACACGAGACGCTCGGGCGTGGACAAGAGCCAGTCAATTCGTCTGATGTCTAGGTCAGCTGGTATTGTTCCTCAACGACCGTCTTCGACGTGTTCTTTCTTCGAGAAAGAGTGCGGCACGGAGGCAGCAAGTGGAGCCCGACTCCCACCGGACACAGTGTTTCGAACTGTTTCCGGTCCGGTCGCTCGAGTAGTACTTTCGAGCTTCCTCTTACGAGGGGATTCGCATCAGCGGATCGATCGGTCGACATCGGGCCCTGCGCCAGCGAAATGCTGAGGCGGGGCTTTTTGTTGTTGCGAGGCAATGCCTCCGACTTCGAAATGTCGGAAGACCCGGGCGTGCGGGCTGCACCAGAGGCGGACGGTCGCTCGACACACACCGTTCTACCTAGGAGGCCCCATCAGCACTGAGACTCGCATCAACGATCGCATCCGTGTTCCCGAGGTTCGGCTAGTTGGACCAGGCGGTGAACAGGTAGGCATCGTGCGTGTTGAAGATGCACTCCGCTTGGCACTCGAA
>JBBSSG010000159.1:0-8380 GCA_038242295.1 Mycobacteriales bacterium
GCGTCCACACACGCTCACCCCAGAGGAGCGCGCCTACCTGCTCCGGATGTACGAAACACGGCGATTCAAGATCGAAACACTGTGTAAGAACAATGGTTTGAAGAGATCCGCGCTCTACAAAAACCTTCAACTCGCCAGAGCTGAACGAGACTCACTCACCGAATCGGCCGAGTAAGTGCACTCCACTTCTGAACTCGTGCAGTCGTCTTCTGAAACTGACATCCGACGCGGCGGCACACACCGCCCACGACGTATGCAGGCAGTACGACCGAGAACGACTCCACCTCGAATCATCTTGACACCGACTCGCCCCGACCAGAGAGCCCCGGCAGTGCTCCACACACCGCCGGGGCCGGTCGATCACAGAGGATAGGACCTGCGATCAATGAACAACGCTAATACCCCCGACCTCGACGCCACCAGCGAGGACACACTCGACATCCACCCCCGCGTGTTGACCGGCGCACTGATCACCGGCCTGGCCATCGCCATCATCGTCGGCGCGGCCTCGTTCAAACTGTCCTTCTCCACCCTGCTCGACCTCGCCGTCATGGCCGGCATCCACCCTGCCGACGCCTGGGTCATCCCCGTCGCACTCGACGGCCCGATCCTCGCCGCCGCCGTCATCCGAATCGCCCTCTCCCAGCACGCCGACGACGCCACCAAACGAGGCCGGCGACTCGTCGTGGCCGTGCTGACCGTCTCGGCGATCCTGTCCATCGCGGGCAACGCTTACCACGCCGTGCTGACCGCCACGGTCCTCAACGCAGCCGTCGCAGCAGCAATAGCAGCATTAGCGCCAGCGATGGTTCTGACGATGAGCGAGATCGTCGCAGTCGTCCTGCGCGCACCACGCCGCCGCCGCGTCGCTGCACTCCTCGAGGCCCCCGCCGAGGACGTAGTCGCCGACGCCGCCGAGATTGATAACCCTCACCACCATGAAACCGAGCAGCCTGCAGCAATACTGGGCATTGCCGAGGATCTCGACAACGGCATGCTGAAGCCTGCGGTGTGGACCAGCGTCAACCTCTACCTCACCAACCCCGACTGGTCCATCAGCTCCATCGCTCGACACCTCGACGTGCACACCTCGACGGTGTCACGGCACATCAAGACATGGACCGATGTACAGAAGAACATCGCCAGTGAGCGGAGCATCGAGCCTGCCGCGCTCGAACACGACCCGCAGACCAACGCCGAGCGAAACGGGGACGAGCACGGTACCGATGCAGGATTTGGTCAGTTGGTCGAGGAGTACGAAGCAGTAGCCGCTGACGACCGCGCCTACGTAGGCGCGGCTCGATGACCCAGGAACGTGCCCTCAAAACCCGCGCGTCACTGCTCGCCGTCGCGGCAACCGAATTCGCCGTGCACAGCTACGCCGCTGCCTCCATCAGCAAAATCCTCGACGACAGTGCTTGCACCAAAGGCGCGATGTATTTCCACTTCACGTCCAAACAACAGTTGGCCGGAGCAGTTTGCGATGTCGCTGCCGAGGTGTACAGCGCCATCGCGGTCCGCTGGTGCCCCGCTACTGGGATGGATCCGCTCGATGCGATCACCGGCCTCGTCGACGACGCAGCCCAAGCATTCGTCGCCGAAGTCGCGGTGCGTGCGGAGACCAGACTCGGTTTCGAACCAGAATTTCGTGACCGAAATCCACTGCGGGCGTGGGAAGCTGCTGCGCTCGACTTAGCGAAGCGAGCAGTCGAATCAAGTTTGCTGCGTGAAGGATTCACTGCGGAGAAGTTCGTGCGGGTCCTGTCGGTGTCGCTGGTAGGAAACCGATTGCTGGCACTGTCTTCAGGTCTGCCTGCGACGATCCGGAGGGATTACACCGAATCGCTCGACATGGTGCTTGCCGCCGCCGGCAAACCTTGATCCGGCCCGGTCGTTCGAGAGCGCACACAGCACCCAGCTGCAGTAAGGCGATGGCACGAACCCCCGCGCGGGTGCCCAGGAGAGTCGGCGCGGTGGGGTAAGAACGAAGACATGGACAGCACCAGCACGATCTCACGTACCCGGAACACCCGCCGCGGACAGTCTCACCGCGACCGCCCCGGTGACGACCGAGTGGTAATGATCGACATCGACGGTGTCCTGGCCGACCTCAGCCCACACGATGAAGTGCTGCGCGATGCCGACATTCCAGCCGTGCAGCGATGGCGAGAATTCTTCGCCCACATCCCCGATGCCGCCGTCATCGAGGCCGGCCATGATCTCGCCTCGGCGATCGAGTCCCTGGGATACACACTCGTCTACTCCACCACCCGTCCTGCGTACACCCGCGCAGCAACCAGACTGTGGCTCGCCGACCGAGATTTTCCAGCAGGAAGGGCGCTGCTGACCCGGCCGACCACCGAATTCGCGCAGCATCCACAAACCGCATGGCGCATCAAACGTGCCCACACCCGCGCCGTCACAAACAGACAGCCCGCCTGGCTACGCGCCTTCATCGACGACGACGCCGATGACCTCGCCCGACTCGCATCAGAGGGTATCCCCGTGCATGATGCCGCGGCCTTGCGCACACTCGGAGTTTCGGCCCTACGCACTCATCTCGATCATCCGAAGACCACCACCACAGGTGGGCCCGCAGAGCACACAACGACGGGGCGTAGTCGAAGAACGCGATGAAAGGCGCTGCGCGCCAGCGCATTCTTCATCGAAAAAGGGAAAAATGCGCCGCCGACGCGTAACGCACCTAGCTTTCGCCTACGAGTTCCTCACGCAGCCGTTCTCGCTCCTCCGAAAGCTGAATTTGGTACTTCTTCGTCATGTGTCCGGCCGAGAGTGAAATCACGAAATTGCATTGGTCGTCATCGAACTGATGCAGGCGTTTCAACGACGCAATCAACTCTGCCTCATCAGCTGAACCGATAGCCAGCTCCTGCAGTTCAACACGGTTGTCGATCGCCCACAAGACCGAGTCAAGTCCAGCTAGCCTCTCTCGGGCATACGGGTACATAGAGTTCTCCTCCCGATATAGAGTGTCACGACACGTAGAAGTACTGCCCTCCACCGGCGTCCTTGGTCCAGTTCCGACTCTTGTACTCGAACTCTCCGAACGAGACCCCTACACTAGAATCGTACGACTCGAACTTTATATAGAGCCAGTTCTGCTCTTTCTCGGCGATCGTGTTGATCACCGTCGACTCGAAGATCTGATAATTCATCGTATTTGCAGTGCCTGTGCAGGTGGGGAACGATCCGCGGACAGGGTCGATCCCGCGTGTGACGTCTTTCTTCACTTGGCAGGTCATGTCTTTGACCCCGAACCGGCCTATCTGGTTCCGTGAGTTGAATTCGCCACTCAGTACCGACTTTTTGACCTGAAAGATTCCTAATTGGAAGGTGATGTCAGCCCAATCCTTCACGCGGCACCCCTGGTCGTCGCATGTTTCGATTGGCTGACTATGTTGTATTTGCCAATTGTAAGGGCCGGTGACTTGCCCGTCGCTGCCACCGAATGGAACAACGGTTCCAGGTTCCGGTGGTCGCTCATCGCTGACGTACACCACCTCCGGGACGTTGGTGCGTGCGGCGGCGATTTCTACGCGCATCTCGTCGGTGACGAATGGCTGGGTGGCAAACTTGTCGACTACATCGTCGCGGCCTGAACGGACAGCGGCCTGGACACCCGCGGTCAATGCGCTCACTCCTGGAGTCGTCATTCCTACGAGGCATTCACCGTTGTTGAACGACTCCACCGGACAGGATTCGCCGCCGGATGCCGCCGGTTGGGCAGCAGCTGCGGCGGGGATCATGACCGCCGATGACATAGCTAGACACACGGCGCTGAGTAGCCCGATCGGCAGGCGCGATCGAGAGCGCAGCGGATGGCGTTGCACGCTAGATCTTTTCATGCATTCACTTCACATCGAGTGATCCGACGACGGTGACGCCGTCCGAGGTGTACAACGGAACCGATGCGGCAGTCTTCTCGACTGCGGATACGTCGTCTGCTTTGACATATCCGAATGTTCCGTCTGCGCCGTAGCTGGCGATCAGATCCGGAACGGACTCCGGGGAATTGGCGTTCGCCGCAGAGCCGAACGTCTTACCGCTGTCATTGGTGGCGATGGATAGGTCTGTGGTCGGCGAGTCACCCTTGGCCGATCGGGAACCTACCGCGGGTGGGGCCGTGAAGTCGATCGGGTTCGTCGGGAACGTCACATAGTTGGACCACGTCTCACCGTCACTGACCTGCACGAATCCGTGACTATTGTACGAACCTGTTCCACAGTTGCCACTGGTCTTGTTCTCCAAGCGTGCAGTGGAATTTGGGTTGTACTGCCATGGCGTGATCTGGCACAGGACACCGGACTTGAACAAACGCGACTGCACTCCCATCCGAAAAGACGGCACCGACTGCCCGAAGCTCGGATATAGAGCGGTCGATGCGGCCAGCGCCGGAGTGTCGGTGATGGTCGAACTGTGCAGGTACACCACCCCGCCTTTAGGGGGCGTGGGACCGACCCAGCCCGTCTGCGACTGCGCAGACGCCGCGCCTGCTCCAGCCAGCATCAATGCGCTCGCACCGACCGCACATACAGCTGCACGTGCGGCGTGATTAAAAGTATTGGTGGACAGCTTCATTGGGTGAACCTCCCAGAGATAAAGTGTGATCGATTCGAAGGTACCGCAATAGAAAACAGAGCGCGCGGTTTATAAAAGTTACTTATGCCTTTTAGTCGTCGGCACAACGGAACGTCGGTCGCGGTTAGCGAGCGATAAAGGTTGGTCAACCTGGTCCAACCCTTGAACGTGTTCGTCCAGTCTCGAAAACATCCATCGAGGAGATGTCTGCGCATCTCGTACCTGCAAAGGGGGATGTGACCCATGGCACCCGCCGCTCCGTGCCACCCTCGGTAACCAGCACCGCTCCAAAATCCTCCGGCAGACCCTGTCTGCTCTACCTGTCGTTCCATCACCGAAACATCATCCTCGCCACATTCGATGAGAACTCGCCACCACACCGATAGTTCATGTGAGGATTCGCCACATCGACCGAGAACTGACACATACTGTGACTTGTCATCGAATGTGGCGAAGCTCGGCGGTTTGACCTGCGGTCCGCCACATACGTCAGGAGCAACGTCAGTCAATTTTTCTCACTGCGTGTGGCGGATTTTTTATCGCCGCTACAAGAAAAACTTTGTCACTAATCCACGCCGGTAGTGTTCGCCAAACAAAGGCTGCGAGGAAGGCAGGCATGATGACCGTGATGACGATCGGCCTACTGTCGGTACCGGCACTATTTTTGACGCTTGTCGCTCTGCTGACCGGAGTCGGACAGTACCGACGCTCTCACAACCTGCCCCTGTCGATCGCGGCCGCAGTGTTGTTTCCAGCGTTTTGGATCGCTTGGTACGTGCGCGATGATCTCGGCGTGGGTCGCGCATAACCAGGGCTCGTGCAGACCGGCTCACATACAGCGGGGAACTGACACTCAGCCTGTTTCTATTTCGTTCCATTTCCGAAATGAAATGAAACGTAATGAAATGATATGGTTTCGGTATGACCGCAGCCGAGCCGCCCCGTAAGCCAGGTCGACCCAAGATTCACGCCACACCGGCCGATCGAGTGCGGGCACACCGCGAAAGGGCCGCACAGAAGGCCGGCACCGCATCCGGCGCCGGCCTCGATGCTGCCGACACCGCAACTCCAGAACTTGCTGTTGCGTCCCTCGCTGCTGTTCTACCTGCGCTCGAAGCGCAGTTCGGACACCTCAACTCCCTGGTGCGGCGGGTCGAATCCGCGATCGGCACCGTCTCGGACCCCACAGCCCTCGACCAACGGCTCGAGCTGATGCGCGCCGAAACAGCACGCACTGTCTCCGCTGCTGAAGAACGCGCAGCAACAGCCGAAGCCGCAGCGCACGCCGCGACCGTGCGCGCGAACGCCCTCGATGCCGAGAACGACCAATTGCGTGTCGACGCAGCCGAAGCATGGGAGCAGACCGACGCCGCCGAGAAGGCCGCCGCCGCCGCCCATACCCAGATCGACGAGCAGAAGGCAGCGCACCAACAGGCCCTGGGCGAGCTCGACGCGCGTCAGCGACGCGAGATCGGCGCACTCCAGGACAACCACGACGGCGTCGTGACCTCGCTCAACACCAGCCACCGCGAGACGGTCGACCGCTACGACGAGAAGACCCGGCGATTGGACGCCGAGGTAGCCGAGTTGCGCACCGAAACGAAGACCCTGCGCACGGATCTCGCCACCGAGCGAGCCGCGCACCAAGACGACAACCGCAGCCACGTAACAACACTTGCCCAGCAGCGCACTGATGCGACCAAACGCGAAGCCGAACTACGCCGTGACTACACCGAACGACTCGACGAACAGAAGGCGATCGCCACCGACCTGCGCGAAGAAATTGCACTGCAACGAGCCGAACTCGATCGACTCCGCGGCCTGGAAGAAGATCGCCGAGACACCTGAGCGGCTCCAGAGTGTGAGTCGGTCAACCTGTCGGGGTGATTCGATTGCGATCTGCGAAGCGACTGCCACATGGGCAGAGGTTCGACTGATCGAGCCCGAACCGGCATGAAATGCATTGCAGCCCTTGACTTTACAGTTTGAGACTGTATAGTTAGGGGTATGAGAGAAACAGAGCAGAACCTCACCGCAGTCACCTCCGCACTTGCGGATGAACGCCCCGAACACGGTCTGGGAGTGTCGATCCGGCGGGGCGGCACCGAGATCGAGTACCTGGACGCGACCGATCTCGAAGAGCACGCACCGATGGACTGGACACCGGACGAAGCCACCCAGTTGCTCCGTGAAAGTGGTTATGGCGTCGTCGGGGAGTGGAAGGACATCGATCACACCGGCGGCGACGATCCCACCTGGGAAGTGGAGATTCTGCCCGAACCTCAGTGCTCTCGTTTGCACTGTTACTGCAACTGAATCGACATTGCTCGTCGAGGACCGGGCAGCTGTTATCTGCCCGGTCCTCGCCGCCGATCACACCACACCAGGGGAGAACAGCACCGATGACCACCACCGCCACCGCATCCACCGACCCCGGTTACACACTCGTCATGGCCGACCCCACCACCCTCGACGTCGCCGACAACGTCCGCGGCGGTGTCGTCATCACCGACGACCCCGACTTCATTGCCTCCATCACCGCTCACGGCGTCCTGCAGGCTGTTTCGGCGGTCCGCCGCGCCGATGGCACCCTTCGGGTATATGACGGTCAGCGCAGAACCCTCGCTTCTCGTGAGGCCGGTCTCGCCACGATTCCTGTCTTGGTGCGGGAGGAGAGCGCCGACGAGCGCGCAGCGGGCATCGAACGGATCACCGCGCAGGTCGTGGCCAACGATCACCGCGAAGACCTCACCAAAAGCCAACGCGCCGCCGCAGTCGCCGGACTCTTCGATCTGGGACTCAATGCCGCACAAGTCGCCACCGCGCTGCACGTCCGCAAGGACTACGCCGACAAAGCTGGCCGGGCAGGACGATCCGAACGCGCCCGACGCCAGCTCGACGACCGCCAGCTCACCCTCGAAGGAGCTGCGCTGCTCGCGGACCTCGAAGACGCCGCCCAAGGGCAGCCGTGGGTCACCGACGCCATCGACAAGGTCATCGAGCGCGGATACGGCATCGAGTCCCAGCTGAAAAACATTGGACGCCGTATAGACGAACGTGCCGAGGCAAGCGCGGCGGCCGCCGAGTACACCGCACGCGGATTCACCCTGCTGCACGACGAACCGTCCACCAATGCAGGGGACTGGTTCTCCTTGGCGGATCTGCGTAGCGGCGACGGAGACGTGGTGCCGGCCGATGTTCCCGAGCAAACGCCGCATCTGTGGCATGTCTACGTGTGCACTGCCGGATCGGTGTGGGTCGAGAAGGAGACCCGCAAGGAAGTCGACGAGGGCGAGATCGACTTCGACACCGAGGGCGACGAAGAAGCCGAGGCAGAGGAAGGGAAGGTGCACTTCGACACGGTCGAGGAGACCCCCGTCTGGAGCTACGAATTCTTCCTGCGCCACGATCACCGCGCCGAGACCGGGCTGACCCTCGCCCCCGAGCTCGCAGCACGTATCACCGGCGGCGATGCCGAGGGTGTGGATGGGCTCTCGCCTTCGCAGCGTGCAGCGGCACAAGCGGAAGCCGAACGTATCGAGACCCAACGTGAAGAGCGACGCAAGGTCAAGGCCCTCAACCGAGCTGGAGCCACCGCCACTGAAGTTCGGCGCACTTTTCTCACAGGTTTGTTGGCCGGTAAGCCTGGATGCACCGATCAGGCGGGAGCTGAGCGCGAGTTGGTAATACGAAATGCCCTGTCGTGGTGGAGAATAAGACTTCTCACAGAAAAATTCTGACCACACACGAAGGGCATCTCGCAGATGCAACTATCTCACAC
>JBBSSG010000160.1:0-8355 GCA_038242295.1 Mycobacteriales bacterium
CGATGACGGCGGTCGTTCCTGCATACCGCTGCGGGACAGTCCTGGATTCACACCGGGTTCCCTCTTGCGTCACCCGTGCGATCTTCGGGGCTCCTCACGACCGCTGGGTGAACCGACTGCACCGCCCAGCATAGGTGCACCGGGCTCGGCGATCAAAGACCTGTTATTGTCGAGCCATGCAACGCGCATATTTTTGGTTTAGCAGGCCGGCCCCGGGTGGGCCAGCCAGCGACGCCATGCGCTGAAGTCCCACCCCACGAGCTGGATACAGACCGGCTCGAAGTGTGCGTGGAGCTCCCGGAGAGTCGGCCTGGGAACAAGGAAGACATCTCTCATGACTATCGACATAACTGCTCCCGATTCATCGTTGGACGACCAGCGCACGATCAGTATCAGCCCGCTCGTCTCGCCGGCGTTGCTACGCCATGAGTACGCGGCGGACGACGCTGTGTCGGCGACAGTGCGGCGTGGCCGGGACGGCGTGGTCGACATTCTCGATGGCCGTGACGATCGCCTGATCGTCATCGTCGGACCATGTTCGGTGCACGACACGACGGCGGCCATGGATTACGCGCGCCGCCTGGCAGAGAAAGCAGACGAGCTCGGCGATCGCTTGCTGGTCGTCATGCGCGTCTACTTCGAAAAGCCTCGTACGACGCTGGGCTGGAAGGGTTTGGTCAACGACCCGCATCTCGACGGCTCGTTCGACATCAACGAGGGTCTACGTGTGGGGCGTCAACTGCTCGTCGACATTTCCGCGCTTGGACTGCCCGTCGGCTGCGAGTTCCTCGACCCGATCACCCCGCAGTACATCGCGGACCTGGTCAGCTACGGCGCTATCGGTGCCCGTACAGCGGCCAGCCAGGTACACCGTCAGCTGTGCAGCGCTCTGTCGATGCCGGTCGGAATCAAAAACTCCACCGAGGGAGACATTCAGGTTGCCGTCGACGGAACCCGTGCTGCGTCCGCGAGCCACGTGTTCCCGGGGACAGATCTCGATGGCCAAGCGGCTCTGATCCGCACCACCGGCAACCCCGACTGCCACGTCATCCTCCGCGGCGGCGTCGACGGACCGAACTACGACGCTGCATCGGTCGCTGACACCGTCGCCCGCCTCCGGAAGTCTTCGCTGCCGGAGCGCGTCGTCATCGACGCGAGCCACGGCAACAGTGCAAAGGACCACAACAAGCAGGTCGGCGTGGTTACGGATGTATCTGCACGCGTCGCCGCGGGCGAGCACGGAATCGTCGGCATGATGCTCGAGAGCTTCATCGAAGCCGGCCGTCAGGATCTGACTCTCGGACGCAAGGACGAGTTGACGTATGGACAGTCCATCACCGATGCCTGCCTCGACTGGGACACCACCGCCGCGCAACTCGACGTTCTCGCCGATGCCGTTGCTCAGCGTCGCGCGCGGGTCTAGCGGACGCCGCGCGGCCGGAACTGCACGCTGATACGCGGGCCGGTCGCGCGGTTGCTCTTGGGGATCGCGTGCTCCCAGGTTCTTTGACACGAGCCACCCATCACTATCAGATCACCATGTCCCAGAGTGAATTTCAGTGATGTGCCACCGCCGCGAGGTCTGAGCATCAGCTGCCGTGTAGCTCCCAGCGACAAGATCGCCACCATGGTGTCCTCGGTCGCGCTTCGTCCGATGTTATCGCCGTGCCATGCGACGCTGTCGGATCCGTCTCTGTAATAACACAATCCGGCAGTCGCGAACTCTTCACCCAACTCGGTGCGATAGTGCTGGTCGAGGGCAGCTTTGGCGCCGGCCAGCGCCGAATGTGGCCACTGTTCGGTTCGACTGTAGAACCGAACCAGCCGCGGAACGTCGACGACGCGGTCGTACATCTGCCGTCGCTCGGCCCGCCAGTCGACCCCGTCGACGAGTCGATCGAACAGATCGGCCGAATTGGCCCAGCCCGGGCGGACGTCGACCCACGCGCCGTGCGTCAAGATGCGCCGAGTGACCGCCTGCCCGAGCGTCCCGAACTCCGAATCCACGTCGGTGAACAGTGAACCCTGCACCTCTACGCTCATACTCGTCAGCGTAGCGATGTTCGAACGTATGTTCCACTCGTTTCGATTGACGGAAATGAGTCGAACCAATCGCGGTTTGTCGGTGAGGGGGCCTACCGTGGCGCCATGGGCTACGAACTTCAGGTCGCGATCGACAGTAAAAATCCGCACGAACAGGCAAAATGGTGGGCCGCCGCGCTCGGCTGGCGGGTGCAGCCATCCGACGGAGACTTCATCCGCAGCCTCGTCCAGGCAGGTCACGCCAAGGAAGAGGACACGCTGGTGTTCGACGGGCAGCTCGTGTGGAAGCTCGGGGCGGCCATCGCCGACCCGGAAAAACCAGGGAGCCCACGGGTGCTGTTCCAGACCGTGCCGGAGTCGAAGATCGTCAAGAACCGCTTGCACTTCGACATCAGGGTCGGCGACGAGCGAGAGACAGTTGCGAAGAATCTCTTCGACGCGGGGGCATCGATCCGCCATCGCGGCCAAGTCGGTCCGAGTGTGTGGATCACGATGACCGACCCCGAGGGCAACGAGTTCTGCGTGTCCTAGCTTTCGTGATCGTCGCTTTCATTTCTGAAATGCTCTGTCTGCGTGTCTATGTCAGTCCTCTGGAAACTGGTCGAAGGCTTTCATTGCGTCCCTGTACCAGGCCATCGCCGTCCTGGGGTTCCGTCGCCGGCGTTTCATTGCGTCGCGGGCCGCCTGGTGGGGAGCGTCGCCCGCTTTTTCCGCGGCTTTGAGGTGTCGGTCCTGGGCTTTGATGACGTCATCTGCGGTCTTGCCCCGGTGCTCCAGATCGCAGGGTCCTCCAAGCTGGCTGCAGCTCATTGTCTTCATCTTCGGGTCCTTTACTGGTTCGGTTTGTCTGTTGGGTTTATCTATCTGACGTTCGATGCGGCGTGAGTGTGACAACACCCCTGATCAGCCCCGGATTGCCTTCCCATTACGCCGCTCGACCGTCGTCGATACCGCGGCATCGGCGCGAAACGTGATGCGGCACGACTCCGCCGATGATGTTGAAGTCGAACAGAACTTTTACCTCACCACGATGGAACCAGGCAGCACCGGGGCGATCGTAAGCGAACACCGACAACGCGGTATGAGCGCTGCCGTCGAAGAACGTCGCTACCGCGCGTGCGCCCTCGATTCGGTCCGGTGTGCCGACCAAGATCGCGGCGTCTGTCCTGTACAACCGAAGCCAGGCTCGTTGGACTACATCCTCGGCCTCAGCGTGATCGGCCAACACCCGAGTAGCGATACCCAACAAGCGCGCTCGCTCAGCGTCGAATATCTCTGTTCGCTCCACACGCGCTGCCCTTTCGTTTCTCAACCGTCCTTCAACTGACGAAAGATCAGAGCCAAGTGTGACCACTGGGGTCAAACCTCATGCGCCCGGCGATGTAGTTGCCGAAAAGAGTGGATTTCAAAGGAACAATTGAAGAGTTATGTCCCAGGGGTCGAACGGCCGGCTAGTTAGCTCCGGCTCACCGGTATGCCCCCGGAGTCTGGCCGGTCCAGCGTTTGAAGGCTCGACGGAAGGCCGACGGCTCCGAGAAACCGAGCCTGTGCGAAAGTTCCTCGATCGAGTCACCTCGGCTCAAGCCCGAGACGGCGGCACCGAGAAGGACTTCCTCGCGGATCTGATTGACCGACGTGCCCTCCTGTCGCAGTAACCGGCGCAGGTGAGCGGTGCTGACCGACAGCATGTTCGCGATGTCGTCCGGGCCGGGGGCGTTCCCCTGCAACCCGAGTTCGAAAGCTCTACGCACCTGCGAGGATGCGGTGCTGTCGTAGTCACGGGCGGTGAACAGCAAGTTCGGGGATTCGCGTAGGTAGTCTGCAAGGGTCTCTTCGGTTTGAACGATCGGCGCGCGCATCGCAGCATTGTCGAATTCGAGAACTGCCGCCGGCGCCCCGAAAGTCACACGCGTACCGAACATGCGGTCGTACAGCTTGCCGGTTTCCGGGTCGGACATTTCGTACGGCAGCTCTACCGAGTGCAGCTTCACCCGCCCACCGATGAGCCACGCGGCGAAGCGGTGAACCAGGAGCATGCGGAAATCGGTGAGTAATTGACTTGCCGCCGCTCGTGCTTTCTCCGGTAGGTGACTGTTGTCCACCGGGGGCATCGTCATCCGAGTGGTAGCCGCGCCCCGAGTGATCACCATGGGCGGCATCTCCGACACAACCCTGGACGTCTCCGTCATGCGAGTCAAGGCAGCAGACAGGTCTGCCGCATGAATCAGCGTCAAACAAATGACGCGAAAGCTGCCGCGCCGCATAGGCGTCGACGCCAATCCGAAAAGTTCGTCGTCGGTGATGTGCCACGCAGCCTGCGTGAACAGGGTGATCTGCTCGGCAGTGAGGCGGGCGTGACGGTCTCTCAAGGTCTCGGGGCCGATTCCGGCGATCGTCAGAGGGTAGGACAGGTCGATGCCGCCGCTGGCTGCGAGTGAGGCGGCTTTGACGACGAAACCGATGGGTATTGTCTTGGCTGTCATCGCGATATCAGAGTGCCAGCAGCCTGTCGGCAGCTTCGTGAAGGACCGAATCCTTCTTGCAGAAAGCGAAGCGTACCAACGTCTTCCATGGCGCGGGGTGGTCTACGAAAGCGGTTACCGGAACGGCTGCAAGTCCAATTCTGTCGGGCAGGGTGCGGCAAAACTCGAGGGCGTCCCTCTCGCCGAGTGCAGCGACATCGGCGCAGAGGAAATAGGTGCCGCTGCTGGACTTCACCTCGAGTCCGGCGCGAGTGAGCGACGCGGACAAGAAGTCGCGTTTGGCGCCTAGTTGGAGTCGCAGACTCGCCACCCAGTCGCGCTCATGGGTGAGCGCATTGGCCACCGCCGGCTGAAATGGTGTCCCGCCGACGAACGTCAAAAATTGCTTGGCCGAGCGTACGGCGTCGATGAGTTCGGCGGGGCCCAGAGCCCACCCAGTCTTCCAGCCCGTCGCATTGAACGTCTTTGCTGCGCTCGACACGGTGACGGTGCGTTCGAACATCCCGGGCAAGGTCGCGATCGGTACATGCGCGCTGCCATCGAAGACCAAACGTTCGTACACTTCGTCGGTCAGCACGAGAAGGTCGTGCTTGCACGCGATCTCGGCGATTGCGGTGAGTTCGACGAGTGAGAGCACGGTGCCGGTGGGATTGTGTGGCGAATTTACGACGAGCAGTTTCGTATTGGGCCCGATTGCGCGTTCCAACGCGTCGAGGTCTACCGCGAAACCGGTTCCGTCGGCGACAAGGGGGACCGTGGACCGGCGGGCGCCCGCCAACGCGATCGCTGCTGCGTAAGAGTCGTAGAACGGCTCGATCAGCAGGACCTCTTCGCCCGGCTCGACGAGTCCGAGGATCGTCGCGGCGATGCCTTCGGTGGCGCCGACGGTGACGAGAATCTCGCAATCTGGGTCGTAGTCGATGCCGTAGTTGAGCGCACGATCGGCAGCGATAGCCTCGCGCAGAACCTGCATCCCCGAGCCCGGCGCGTATTGATTGAGGCCGTCGGCGATGGCGTCCTGGGCGGCCGCGAGCATGGAAGCAGGTCCGTCGGTATCGGGAAAACCTTGGCCGAGATTGACGGCGTTCTTCGCTACGGCCAGCGCTGTCATCTCGGCGAAAATGGTGGATCCGAAGGGGCGTAGCCGTTCGACGGTTCGACTCTGGTGCTCCACGGACATCCTTGCAGCGTAGCGGGTGTCCGACTCATCAGCGCAGGCCGTCATATCGTAGGTAGTGTCACGTTCCGGACGCCGATCTCGTCTCACTGATAGATGTTCCTACTATCTCGACGGAGAAATCATGTCTCGCATCCCATCGGTGGCACCTTCCGACGCCGGAATCCTCGTTCGTCTCGCCTACCGTGCTGCCGCGAAAAGGGTTGGTGAAGTTCCCGAGCCGTTCGCAGTGCTCGCCAATCATCCCAAGCTCTTCTTCGCTTCGATCGGTCACGAACTCGCGGCGGAAAAGGGCTCGACTGAGCTTCCGGTCGGCATCGTCGGGCTTGCCGTCTACCGGGTCGCGTGGACACTGGGCTGCCAGTGGTGCGTCGACTTCGGAACCATGTTGCAGCGGCTCGATGGTCTCGACATCGACCGTCTTTGCGACATCGGCGAGTACGAGACTTCACCGAAGTACAACGACGACGAGCGGGCCGCGATCGCCTATGCCGACTCGATGACGGCCAATCCGATCGCAGTCTCGGATGAACACGTCGCGGATCTCGAAGCCCGGTTCGGTCGCGCGGGCGTGGTCGAGCTGACCTATCAGATCGGCCTGGAGAACATGCGGGCCCGGATGTATTCAGCCCTCGGCGTCACCGAGCAGGGCTTCAACTCGGGCTCGGCATGCTCGGTCCCATGGGAAAGTCCATCGGCACCGTGACGCCGCGAAGTTTCGCCGGGTTGGCAAAGTCGTAGGACGCCCAGACGAGGCCGTCCACGACCGTGAATCCGCCGGCTCGGGCGGGAAAGCTCCGCGTCCCGACTCCTGATCGGGCGGGACTCGTCCCGACGACACCGCGGGAGAGGTAGCCGAGCTGGCCGTTCACCGAGGCCGGCGACATCGAACCGAGGGTGTCGGATCCGTACATGGCCACGAGGCCGAGAAAGAACCTGGCGCACTTGTCCGGACCGCGGACCACCTGCACTGCTGTGCGGGTAGTCCCGCCGCTGTCTCCGGTCATCCGGCAATCCGGATGTAGAGCTTGCACGACGAGGTTGACATCGCCGCTGGCCATGGCTGCCATCAGTCGCATCACGGCGGCATCGTGTTCTGCATCGGGCACTGCGGCGGGTGCGGAATCCACGTGCTTTCGTGCCCGTGACGCCAATTGCCGGGCCGCGGCCGGGGTGATGTCCAGGATGGCGGCGACCGCGCCGAACGGGACGGCGAAACCGTCGTGCAGCACGAACGCGACGCGCTGAGCAGGGGTGAGCGAGTCGAGAACGACGAGAGCAGCGAGCCGGGCATCTTCGCTGCGCACGACGAGTTCGAGTGGATCTGCAGACGGGACATCCCACGCTGCGACGACGGGCTCCGGAAGCCATTGTCCAACATAGGTTTCACGTCTGATGGCTGCTGATTTCAATCGATCGAGACAGATTCTGGCGACGACGGTGGTGAGCCATCCACGCAGATCCGCGATGGCTTCGGAATCGGCCGTGGCGAGTCGCAGCCAACTTTCTTGTACGGCGTCCTCGGCGTCGGCCACGCTGCCGGTCACCCGGTAGCCGATCGACAGGAGATGACTGCGGTGGGACTGGAATCGTTCTGCGAGCGACACAGTGCTCATGGCGTGAAAGTTCAGGCTGCTATCGGAGGCCCTCGGGAAGGTCGTGTGGATCGATGAGCAACTGCTGGTTCTGGGACGCACGGACCTTCTCGGACAGGCCGATATTTGCCACCAGCAATGCCCACTCGGGCTCGCTGATCTCGGCGGCGGCCTTTTTGATGGTCGACGCATTCTTTGTGCCCCACGCGATCGGCATGGGCGAAACCATCTGCCAGGTATCGCCCGTGGTGTTCTTGCTGCGGTCGGCAAGCACCGAGATCGAGGGAACGCGTTCGCCTTCGGTTAGTCGATGCCCGGGCAGGGTGCGAACACTGCGCGTGACGAGTGCGTAACGGTGTGCTTCTGCTTCGGGTTTTGCGATGTCGATGAGCGCGAGAAGAGTCACTCCGCGTGGCCGTTTCTCGGCGATCACAGCCGGGACCAATCCGCCCTTCGCGTAAAGATCCTCGGCGGTGCCGACCTTGTTCGGTGCCCACACTGCCACCCACAGCGATGACGCTGCGATGACGAGAAAAACAGCACCGAGGATGTTGGACCACGGGTGAGCCAGCGAGATCAGCCACGCCGCAGCAGCAACCAAGATCAACGCGGTAACGATGGCCGACGTGCGGAGCCTGCGCACATCCGCCATCGTCTCGTTCACCGATTTGGCGTGGGCTACATCGACAGGAAACTGGAATCGGCGCACATGCTCATTAATAGCACGCTGCCCGTGATTACCTCGAAGTCAGATCGCGGGCCCCAGGATGTCGTCGGCGTCGGTGATCCGATACGCATATCCCTGCTCGGCGAGGAAACGCTGACGATGCGCTGCGTACTCCGCGTCGAGGGTGTCGCGTGAGACAACGGAGTAGAAATGGGCCTGCCCGCCATCGTGTTTGGGGCGCAACAGTCGGCCGAGTCGCTGTGCCTCTTCCTGGCGCGAGCCGAATGGTCCGGAAACCTGCACTGCAACCGATGCTTCTGGAAGGTCGATGGAGAAGTTGGCGACCTTGCTCACCACGAGCGTCTGGATTTCTCCCTTGCGGAACGCGTC
>JBBSSG010000161.1:0-8132 GCA_038242295.1 Mycobacteriales bacterium
AGGCATCGACGCCGAGATTACCGAAGGCGAGGTCGTCTGTGTCATCGGCCCGTCGGGCAGCGGCAAGAGCACGTTTCTGCGCTGCCTCAACAAGCTCGAAGACATCACCGCTGGACACGTTCTCGTCGACGGCACAGACCTCACCGACAAGAGCGTCGACCTGGACCAGGTGCGACAGAACATCGGAATGGTGTTCCAGCACTTCAATCTCTTTCCGCACATGACAGCGCTCGAGAACGTCATGCTCGCACCCGTCCAGACGAAGAAGATGTCGAAGTCGGAGGCGAAAAAGTGTGCAGTCGAACTCCTGGAGCAGGTGGGGCTCTCGGATCGCGCGAATTACAAGCCTGCCAACCTTTCCGGAGGGCAGAAGCAGCGTGTTGCGATTGCACGAGCCCTCGCGATGAGTCCGTCGATCATGTTGTTCGACGAGGCCACGTCTGCGCTCGATCCCGAAATGGTCGGCGAAGTCCTGCAGGTGCTTCGCGACCTCGCGGGCCGCGGCATGACGATGGTCGTCGTGACGCACGAAATCGGCTTCGCGCGTGAGGTGGCCGACCGTGTCATCTTCATGGACGACGGATTGATCGTCGAAGAAGGAACTCCTGAGCAGATTTTCGGGGACCCACAACAGGCGCGGACGAAGGATTTCCTGGACAAGGTGCTCTAAGGGCGCTGCTCTCGTGCACCGCTCTACCCGCATGAATGGGCCATAGCAACGGTTAGACGGTTGCTATGGCCCATTCATGCGAAATGAAGCGGGCTAGGTGGCGTCGGAATCGATAGGCGGTGTTTCGCCCGACGGCAACGCCTTGTCGAGTGACGGCTTGTCGAGTGACGGCTTGTCGAGCGAGGGCTTGTTCAGCGACGGCGTGCTGGGCGAGGGTCCACCGCTACTGGTCGGCTTCTTGGAGTCGAAGTTGCCGGTGAAGATGGAATCATCGCCGTCGAGAAGATGCTTGGTGATGACGGCCCGCGGGGTCATGCCGCGAAGCTGATTCAGATCAGCGAGTGGCTTACGCAGATCCTCGAAATCTGTCCCGAGCTCGTCCTTGAGCTGCTGGCTTGCGCCGCTGGCATACTCCTTGACCTGGCGGATCGACTTGGTGACCCAGGTGATGGCACCGGGCAGCCGGTCAGGGCCGAGGATGACGAGTGCAGCTACGAGGAGAATGACGAGTTCCCCCCAGCCGATGTTGCCGAACACCAGACCAGACTACGTGGTCAATCCGAGATCGGTGTGACAGTGAGATCGACGAGCCGCCCGGATCGGACGAGCTGCACCGGAGTAGCTTCACCGATCCGACTCGCCTGCACCGCAACGACGAGTTCGTCGGCACTCGATACCGATCGATCGCCCACTTTGGTGATCACGTCCCCCTCGACGATTCCAGCTTGCTGAGCTGGCCCATCGGAGCGGACGTTCGCAACCTCTGCGCCGGCGGTGGCGTCGTTGATCACCGAGCGCGCGTTGACACCGATGTCAGGGTGCTTCATCTCGCCGGTGCGGATCAATGACTGGGCGACGGTGGTGACGTAGTCGATCGGGATGGCGAACCCGAGGCCGACCGAGCCGCCGCTCTCACTGCGGATCGCAGAGTTGATCCCGATGACGCGGCCCTCCGCGTCGATCAGCGGCCCACCCGAGTTGCCGGGGTTGATGGCGGCGTCGGTCTGTACCGCATCGATGACGGCGTCGGTGTCCGTGCCCTCCCCGGACAGTCGCACTGGCCGATCCAGCGCACTGACAATGCCGCGAGTGACGGTCTTGCTGAGCCCGAGGGGCGAACCGACTGCCACGACGTCCTCGCCTACCTGCACGTCAGCGGAACTGCCCAGCTCGGCGACGGTGAGATTTCCGACGTCGGTCTTCAGTACGGCGAGGTCGGTCTTGATGTCGCGGCCGACGATCTTGGCGGGAACCTTGGTGCCGTCGGAGAATGTCACCTGGAGCGTGGAGCGGTCGGGGTTGGTGGCAGCCATCGAGATGACGTGATTGTTGGTGACGATGTAGCCGGCGCCGTCGATGACGACGCCCGAGCCGGTGCCCGCGTTGTCACCGAACGTCACCTGGATCGAGACCACTGACGGCAGGACTGCGTTGGCGACCCTCGCAACCTGTCCTGGTGGCAGGTCTTCGCCGGTCGACTGAGTCAGACTGATCTTTTGGCTGGTGAGCGCGCCGGTGATCTCGGCGGTCTCACGTCCGATCAGGCCACCGACGAGACCGATTGCCAACGCAACTACGCCGAGAACGATCAATGCCTTGGGGGCTACGCGTTCGCCGAACAGTACTTCGCGCACGCCGAGCTTGGGCCCGACAGGCGAAACAGCCGGTACAGGTGTGTCTTCGCCTGGGGAGCCCAGACGCACCGTCGACGCCGGATCGCGCCACGGGTCCTCAGGTTCGGGTTCAGGCTCGGGTGGGTGGCTACGGGCGTCGGGATCGCGTTGCAGTGACTCGGCGGCATCGCTGGGTCGACCGAATGCTTCGGCAAGAACAGGATCCAGCACGCGCGTACGGATCTTCGACGACGGTTCGGTACGCCTGCCCACCGGCGTGAAAGAACCTGTTACATCGTTCGGTCGTCCGAATGCTGCCGCAGACGCGGCGTCCACCTCGGGCCGATACACGGGGCGCGGCGGCAGCCTCGGTGCATCTGAATCGGTATCTGTACTCACGCGTTCCCGGTACCCCTCGCTAACATCGGTCACAGCGGCCTAGGTTACACAGCTGCGAACTACCGACGTCGCCTGCGAAGCTCAACCACTGACGTCACGATCACCCTACGTCGGCGTGCGGCGCCGTTCTTCGCGTCGGTGGGCTCGCACAGGGGGATTTGATCGAGCAGTCCCCGTAGTGAATTCGGCATCGACATCTCGCCCGAATCCTTGAGCGCAGAACGCGCCTGTTGTTGAGCGTCGACTTCGGCGGCACATTCGGGGCACTCGGCGATATGCCGTGCGGCACGCAGGTAGGCGGACATGCGCAACTCGCCGTCGACGAAGGCCGCGACTGCCTCGCTGGCCAGATGCTCGGTCGAGTTGAACCGCCGTGGCTCGGGGGCCTGCGTCATCCAACCCTCCTTGTAGCTACTGGGCATGTGCGTGAGAAGAGTCGACCTTCCCGTTCACTCGAAGGTACTCGCGCAGCGCCGCACGTCCACGATGAATCCGGCTACGGACCGTTCCGAGCTTGACCCCCAGTGTCGCACCGATCTCCTCGTACGAAAGGCCTTCGATGTCGCACAGCACGATGGCCGCACGAAACTCGGGCGCGAGCGAGTCGAGGGCGGACTGTAGGTCCGGGTCGAGACGCGCGTCATGGTAGATCTGCTCGGGATTGGGCACCGGAGAAGGAACACGGTCGTAATCCTCGGGCAGTGCTTCCATGCGGATGCGGTTGCGGCGCCGAACCATGTCGAGAAACAGGTTGGTGGTGATGCGGTGAAGCCAACCCTCGAACGTTCCCGGCTGGTAGTTCGACAATGACCGGAAAACCCGAATGAACGTGTCCTGCGTCAAATCCTCCGCATCCTGCGCATTGCCGGACAGTCTGTACGCAAGTCGATAGACGCGGTCACCGTGTTCACGCACTAGTGCGTCCCACGACGGCATCGTCGAGTCCTCGCCGGTAGCGTCGAACACGGCTGTACCGCTCATGTCCGGCGACCTCGTGCTGTCATCGACTGCCGCGGACTTCGGTAAGCTAGCGCGGCCGGCAGTGCCTGCGGAACGATCTGCGGGCTGACTGCGATCTCCGTTGGTCATGTGGATGGCTGGATCCTCCTGCTCAGGAACACGTTGGGGTTCGGCTCCCGTCACCGGAGTCAACCTCCGATACCGTCGAGATGTTCCTCATTGTGCGTCTTGTCGATATTGTGCGTCTTGTCGATCGAGCTATCCCAAGTAGCTTCTCGTATCCGCGTGTGCCGGATGTATGAATCACCTGAGGTGCTGCTGAGAAAGTGAGTAGCCGATCTACCGAGTCGCTCCCCCACCTCGGCTCCCGCCGCGATAGCCTCGCTGTGTGCCGATCAACGCCGAGAAGATGCTTGCCTACGTCGAGGACTCCACGCGGGAGGACGAGGTGCTCATCTCGGCCCGGGAGCGTGCCGAGGAACTGGGGGCTGCGCCCGTGCCTCCGTCCGTCGGAGCAATTTTGAGCTTCTTCACGCAGATGCTCGGCGCCAAGACCGTCGTCGAGGTTGGTACCGGAGCGGGGATCAGTGGCTTGTGGCTGCTCGACGGCATGCGCGAGGACGGTGTACTGACGACCATCGACACCGAGCCCGAGCATCAACGCGCAGCCAAAGGTGCCTTTCGTGCAGGCAACATCGCACCATCACGAACCAGGTTGATCAACGGCTGGGCACTCGACGTCCTCCCCCGACTCGCCGACGACGCCTACGACCTCGTGTTCATCGATGCGAGCCCCACCGACCATCTGCATTTCGTTCAAGAATCGGTGCGCTTGCTCCGTCCGGGCGGCGTACTGGTCCTACACAATGCACTCCTCGGTGGCCGTGTGGCCGACGCCGCTCAGCGTGACGCCAAGACCGTCGCCGTCCGGGCGGCCGCACGTGCGATCGCTGAAGACGACCGCCTCACGACAGTGCTGCTCCCGCTGGGTGATGGACTGATCTGCGCGTCACGCTCGTAGCAACGACGCCTCAAATATGGACGCCCTTACCGACGGTGACGATGCCACCCGCTGAGACATTGAATCGTTCTCTGTCTCGCTCGAGGTCCACACCGACGATTTCGCCATCCCCGACGACGACGTTCTTGTCCAGAATCGCGCCACGAACGACTGCACCCTTGCCGATCTTGACGCCCGGCATCAGCACGCTGCCTTCGACGGTTGCTCCGCTGTCGATCATGACGTTGGAGCTCAGTACCGAATTGCGGACCGTTGCGGCGGACAGGATGCATCCGGCACCGACAACGGATTCCTGTGCGAGGCCGCCCTGGACGAATTTTGCGGGCGGGAGGTTTTCGGCGGCGCCGCGGATCGGCCAGCGTTGGTTGTAGAGGTTGAAGATCGGGTGCACCGACACCAGATCCATGTGTGCGTCGTAGAACGCATCGATGGTGCCGACGTCGCGCCAATACCCGCGATCGCGTTCGGTTGCTCCTGGAACTTCGTTGTCTTTGAAGTCGTACACCGACGCGACGCCTGCCTCGACGAGGGCGGGAATGATATCGCCGCCCATGTCGTGATCGGAGTCGGTGTTCTCAGAATCTGCTTTGATGGCGTCGATGAGCACCTTGGTGGTGAACACGTAGTTACCCATGGATGCATAGGTGACGTTGGGGTCGTCGGGAGTGCCCGGGGGTTGCGCAGGCTTCTCCAGGAACTGGGTGATTTTGCCGTTCTCGTCACTGTCGATGCAGCCGAAAGCGAATGCCTCGCTACGTGGTACTCGAATACCCGCAACCGTGACTCCCGCGCCGGACTCGATGTGCTGGCGCACCATCTGCTCCGGGTCCATGCGGTAGACGTGATCCGCACCGAACACCACGATGTATTCGGGGTCTTCGTCGTAGACGAGATTGAGTGACTGGAAAATCGCGTCTGCGCTTCCCGTGTACCAGCGCGGGCCGAGACGCTGTTGCGCCGGCACCGGGGTGATGTACTCGCCCGCAAATCCCGACAGACGCCAGGTTTGCGAGATATGTCGGTCGAGCGAGTGAGACTTGTATTGAGTAAGAACGCACAGCCGGAGGTAACCGGCGTTGACGAGATTGCTCAGCACGAAGTCGATCAGTCGGTATGCGCCACCGAACGGGACGGCAGGCTTAGCTCGATCCGCGGTCATCGGGTAAAGACGCTTACCCTCACCGCCGGCAAGCACGATCCCTAGTACGTGCGGTTGTTTCCTCACGTTCCCAACCTATCCGCACCCGATGAACCTTGCCAGCAGTACACGCGTTCCGCCGGGGGAATGTAAGTTGACAGTTGTGCGCGTGGCGATGATGACAAGAGAATATCCACCCGAGGTCTACGGCGGTGCGGGTGTGCATGTCACCGAGCTCGCTGCACAGCTGAAAGCGCTGTGCGAGGTCGACATTCATTGCATGGGAGCACCAAGAGACACCGCTCAGGTCTACGAACCCGATCCAGCTCTTCGAGAGGCCAACGCGGCGTTGACGACGCTGTCCACCGAGCTACGCATGGCCAACGCTGCTGCGGGCGCCGACGTCGTCCATTCCCATACTTGGTACACCGGGTTGGCCGGCCACCTGGCGGCCGAACTCTACGGCGTGCCCCACATCCTGACCGCGCATTCACTGGAACCGCGACGTCCGTGGAAGGCCGAACAGCTCGGTGGCGGTTACCGGATCTCGTCTTGGTCGGAGCGCAACGCCGTCGAATATGCCGACGCCGTCATCGCAGTCAGCGAAGGCATGGCCAAGGACGTGCTCGACGCTTATCCCCGCCTTGATCCGAGTCGAGTCCACGTGGTGCGTAACGGAATCGACACCGCCAATTGGCATCCAGGCGCCGCAGTCGATCCGCAGGACTCAGCTCTGCGCAGTATCGGAGTCGATCCGAACAAGCCCATGGTCGCGTTCGTCGGGCGTATCACCCGGCAAAAGGGCGTCGGACACTTGATCGCTGCGGCGCACCACTTCGATCCGTCGATTCAACTCGTGTTGTGCGCTGGAGCGCCCGACACGCCGGAAATCGCCGCCGAAACGGAGCGAGCCGTCGCCGAACTGTCCGAGCATCGCGGAGGCGTGTTCTGGGTACGCGAGATGCTACCGACGACAAAGGTCCGCGAAATACTCTCGGCGGCACAGGTATTCGTCTGTCCATCGGTGTACGAACCCCTCGGCATCGTCAATCTCGAAGCGATGGCAACCGAAACCGCTGTCGTAGCGTCCGATGTCGGCGGAATACCGGAGGTCGTCGTCGACGGGGTCACCGGCAGGCTCGTCCATTACAACTCGTACGAGCCCCAGCTGTTCGAACGGTCATTGGCCGAGTCGGTGAACAGCGTCGCCCTGGACCCCGCGACTGCTACCGCGATGGGCAAGGCCGGCCGCGCCCGTGCCATCGCCGAATTTTCCTGGGCCGCTATCGCCCAACAGACTCTCGACGTGTACGAGGCCGCTTTGGCCCGACGCGGCTGAAGCACCCCTAGAGCGCCCGGTACGTTCCCACGATCACCGAGGCCGTCACGTCGACCACCTCGGGCAACAGCTCGATGGATGCTCGACGCGAGTCTTCGGTGGTGTGTCGCGCAGACGGGCCCATCGCCACGAGGCTCTCTACTTCGCGGCGCCGAAGATTCATCGTGTATTCGACTGGCACTCGATCGATCCGCTCGAACTTCCCGCCCAACGAATCCCCGAGCCTGCGTGCTTTGTCCTCATCGACACGGATGAGCCCCAGCGCGTCGATCAACTCAGATTGGTGACGCCCGGTCGGAGTGGCCACGACGAGCACCCCTGCAGGTTCGAGAACGCGCCGCAGCTCCGGCGCATTCCGCGGTGAGAAGACACAGGTGACCGCCCCCAGCGAACCTGATCGCACCGGCAGACCCTGCCAGATGTCCGCCACTACGGATCCGATACGAGGATGGGCGCGAGCGACACGCTTCGCAGCCGCCTTCGACACATCGACGCCGATCCCGCGCGCACCAGTTTTCTCGAGCACCGAGGACAGGTAATGACCAGACCCGGCTCCAACCTCGAGAAGCGTTCCCACCTCACCCGCCGCTGCGACCGCACCCGACACAGCATCCACTATCGGATCGAAATGGCCGCCACCGAGAAACTCGGCGCGCGCTGAGATCATGTCCGCGGAGTCGCCAGTGATCTTTCCTGCGCTACCGGCAAGCAGACTCACGTAGCCCTGTCTGGCTACATCGAAGCAGTGTCCCCGTTCGCACAGCAGCGTGGATTCGGTACCCCCGAAGTCGAGATCGGAGCCGCAGTGCGGACAGACGAGCAGATCCAGCACGTCAGCCAGCACGTCAGATCTCCATCACAAAGCCCCGCCCGCCGTGACGGCGAGCGGGGCTTGGAACATCAATGGGCCAACAGTTAACCGGTGACGCCTTTCAACTCTTCGCCGAGTGCAGCTGCCTCGTCAGGGGTGAGTTCAACGACAAGACGTCCAC
>JBBSSG010000162.1:0-8129 GCA_038242295.1 Mycobacteriales bacterium
CAATCCGGGGAACCCTGCCAATACGTTGGCCGAGCGTTCATCGGAGTAGACGGCAACTCCGGCGATAATCGGGATGGTCACTCCTTCTTGCCGTGCCGTGCATATGAACTCGGCCAGATCGGTTGTCGCCACATGGTTCAGCACCGCCATCTGCGCGCCGGCCCGCTGCTTCTGCAGAAGGCGGGCTGGTCTGATGGCCACCGGCGGGGCCTGCGGTGCTTCGGGTACTCCTACCGCCAGGCCGGCGTGTGCGGCCAGCGCCGTCAATCGGGTGCCGTCGAGATCGAAGACCTGGGTGACATCGCTACGCACTCCGGGTGCGCGACTGTCCCCGGTCACGCAAAACACACCATCCGCGCCGGCCGCCTTTAGTCCGTGCAACTCTTGCTCGAGCACAATCCGATTTCGGTCGCGGCACGTGAGAGTGATCCACGGCCGCCCGCCACCATCGCGAATGATCTGAGCCATCATCGTAGGCGGAAAATCCGGCCGGTTGTGGTGTTCACCGACCAGCAATGCATCGCTCGCCTCAGCCAAGATCGCGGTCACCTGATCTATGTTATCCCGGTCGAAAGGGGCAACGGTGAGATCCGTCAAGATGACCGGCCATGTACGACTGGCGGCGATCAATTCACTATGACCCGAAGGCCGTTGCGTCCGCTCCGGCCATGGGAGTGCCTCGGGCATCGTTGCGAACGGACACGGCCTGGCATCCACCTCGCACGATCCGTCGTCGCAGACGCCACCACACGGACCGAAAATCATACGCTTGGGACAAGCACGCTGCCCCGCATCATTATCCGCACCTCGACACTGCAGCGGTGACTCTGTGACCATGCAGCCAACTATCCCCGGCAGTTCGAGCACAACAATGCCGGGGTGGGTGATCGGCATAGCCGACGCACGCCACGATCGGCGGCGACCCGGCTGCGGTGGCTATTCCGACCCACCGCCCTCCGTCTCGGTATGCCTCGGGCATCAGTGAGTCGGCCAGCACTGCCAGCGTTGTTCCGCCGGCGAACGCTTGAACAGTCCAGATCCCCCTCACCGAGACGGTGTCGGACAAGTACTTCAACCGTTGGGCAAGGCCTTCGTCGACCTCACAATGCCGTCAACCTGACGTGATATTGAGTCGGGCTGATGGTGGTTCTCTCGAAGTCGGCGACCGTGCTCGACATCTTCCGCGGCCTTCTGGTCGTGGTTGTCCGACACACGGGTCTCGCGTAGAGGCCGTTGCAATCGCTCCCCGGTGACGATGCCGGCCTGCAACTCCGCTCCGAACAGCAAAGCTACGTTGGTGATCCACAGCCACAATAAGAAAGTCGACGGTGCCCGCGAGCGAGCCCTGACGAGGTCAGTTTCGCGGAGTGTCGATGGGGGTACCTCGGCGCAATGAATGCCCCCGAAGTCGGAAACAATCCCACACCGCTGAAACGTGTGATCACCGGGAAGCTGTTGTTCGTTTTCATTCTCGGCGATGTGCTCGGCGCCGGCATTTACGCGCTGGTGGGCGAGGTCGCTGGAATTGTGGGCGGCGCAGTGTGGGTGCCGCTGCTGGTCGCACTCGCGATGTCCATGCTGACCGCCGCCTCCTACGCCGAACTGGTCACAAAGTACCCCCAGGCCGGGGGCGCATCGGTGTTCGCAGCCCGCGCGTACAAGACGCCGATCGTGTCGTTCCTCGTCGGATTCTGCATGCTCGCAGCAGGCGTCACCAGCGCCGCAGGGTTGTCGTTGGCGTTTGCCGGTGACTATCTGAAAGTGTTCCTCGACGTCCCGACGGTGGCTGCCGCGGTGGTCTTTTTGGTCCTCGTCGCGGCACTCAACGCGCGCGGTATCAGCGAATCGCTTCGGGCGAATGTGGTCATGACGGTGGTCGAGGTATCCGGGTTGGTGACGATCGTGATCCTGGCCGCGCTCGTTCTCGGCCGCGGTGATGGAAGTCCTGCCCGCGTGCTGGAGTTCAACGAAGACACCACACCTGCCTTGGCGATACTCGGGGCAGCTCTGCTCGCGTTCTATTCGTTCGTCGGTTTCGAGACGTCCGCGAATATCGCGGAGGAGGTCAAGGATGTGGGACGGGTGTATCCCCGTGCGCTGTTCTCGGCGCTTCTGGTCGCGGGGCTCGTCTACGTTGCCGTCGGTATCGCTGTGTCTATCGTCGCATCGCCCGAAGAGCTCTCCTCGTCGTCGGGGCCGCTGCTCGAAGTGGTGCGCGTCGCCGATGTAGGTATCCCGCCGACCGTATTCAGCGCCGTGGCACTGATTGCTGTGGCGAACGGCGCGCTGCTGACGATGATCATGGCGTCGCGTTTGACCTTCGGAATGGCGCGTGACGGGCTGCTCCCGACGTCATTGAGCAAGGTTCTACCCGGTCGCCAGACACCCTGGGCAGCGATAGTCGCGACCACCGTTGTGGCTGTCGTATTGTGCGCGACGGGCTCCGTCGCGGCACTTGCAGAGACCGTGGTGTTGCTGTTGCTGTTCGTGTTCATCAGTACCAACATCGCGGTGTTGGTGTTGCGCCGCGACACCGTGGAGCACGGGCATTTCACAGCGCCGACGATCCTACCCGTTCTGGCACTCGGAACGTGTGTGGTGCTGCTGACTCAGCACAGTGTTGACACGTGGATACGCACGGCAGTGCTCTTGCTAGTGGGTCTCGGTCTGTATGTATTGACGCGGTTGACGGCTCGGAAGGGCAACGAAATCAAGCGTGGTCAACCGAAGGTGAATACCTAACCGCGGGCTTTCACCGACGTAAAGGGTGTTGGCCGAATTAACCGACAATCAGACACCACGCCCGACAGATCCAGCGGCGCTGGTTACTTCATCGCAACGTGCTCCGGCATGAGGTCACCCGATCGTCAGGTGCTGATCCTGGTCTATGGCCCGTGGCTCTCGATGACACCACCACCGTGCGCGAATGTCGTCCGGGACGAAACTGCAGCTGCGGGTCGCAGCCGATACCCGACGCGCCGCGCGGGTCCGGATGGAGGCCGCCGCCTACGGGGTATGGATACGGCTACGAGAACGCAATGACTGCCATTGCCGCCCACTGACCGAGCCCTTCCCCGATTACCGCTCGATGCTCGACGCACTGACACCGGTCACGGCCGGGGCAGGAACCGACACTACGCTGGTGATCGAAAACCTGCGGCAACCACAGCCGGTCGAAGACCGAACCGATCTCGAGAGCTGTCGCCGAGATCAGTCGGCACAATGCCGAAGGTAGTTTCATTGACGTGAGCGCACGAGCGGGTGTACCCGGTGATGTTCATCGATGCTGTGCACGTGAAAGTCCGGGACGGTCAGGTCACGAACAGGCTGATGTATGTCGCGATCAGTGCCACCGTCAACGGTGAACGCGACATCTTGGGGATCTGGGCCGGCGACGGCGGTGAGGGAGCGAAGTTCTGGCTCTCGGTTCTGACAGAAATCAAGAACCGCGGTGTCGGCGATGTCTGCATCGCCGTCTGCGATGGACTCAAGGGCTTGCCGGATGCGATCAACACCGTCTGGGAGCTGACGGTGGTGCAGACATGCATTATTCATTTGATACGCAACACCTTTCGGTTCACATCACGGAGGTATTGGGATGAGATGGCGCGTGATCTGCGGCCGGTTTACACCGCTCCGTCGGAGTCTGCGGCGAAGGAACGATTCACCGAGTTCACGAAGAAATGGAGCGAGCAGTACCCGGCGATCATCAGGATGTGGGACAACGCGTGGAGCGAATTCGTTCCGTTCCTGGACTACGACGTCGAGATCAGGCGGGTGATCTGCTCGACCAATGCGATCGTTATCTGTAGTCCTTCGGGTGGTGTCTTTCATGTGGACCACGACGTCTCTACGGGGTCGCATCTGCTTGCTGGACGTGGTTATCTGCAGCGGTCCACGAAGCAGATCCTGGGGAGTCGAAATGCTTGTCGTGAAGGTGCTCTCACCGCACTCACCGCGTGAATCGTTCACTGTCCTCGGTGACGACGACGTGCCTGTGGCTCCGGTGGAGCGGTATCTGAAGTATTTGACCGATATCGAGCGGTCACCGAACACGATCAAAGCCTATGCTCATGACCTGAAAGACTGGTTCACGTTCTTGGCCGGCCGGGATCGGGAGTGGCGGTCGGTGACTGTCGAGGATGTCGGGGCATTCGTGGCGTGGTTGCGGTTGCCGACAGCGTTGCGCCAGGGTCGAATTGGCGTGTTGCCGTCAGCGGATCATCATTGCGGCGAGGCGACGGTGAATCGGAAGCTGTCAGCGTTGGCTGCGTTCTATCTGCATGCTGTGCGCGAGGGCGTCGATGTCGGTGAGTTGTTGACGACCTGGCAGATCGGCGGGTCACGCGCAGGTTGGAAACCGTTTCTGCACCACATCAGCAAGGACATGCCGCGGCCTCGACGGGCGGTGTCGTTGACGGTGCCCAAGAAGCTGCCCCGGGTGTTGACACCGGTTGAGGTCCAGGCGTTGCTCGATGCGTGTGATCGGCTCCGGGACCGGTTTCTCTTGGCACTGCTCTACGACACCGGGATGCGGATCGGTGAAGCGCTGGGGCTGCGTCACGGCGACATTGCCGCTGCGGAACGGCAGATCACCGTCCTGCGGCGCGACAACGACAACAGAGCTCGCGCCAAGTCGGCGACACCTCGAACGGTTCCGGTCAGCCCGGAACTGATCAGGCTCTATGCCGACTATCTTCACGGCGAATACGGCGACCTCGACAGTGATTACGTGTTCGTCAATCTCTGGGGCCGTCCCCGTGGCCACCCGTTGACCTACGGCGCGGTCTACGACCTGGTCCGCCGATTGCGCCGCCGCACGAGCACCGATTTCGATCCGCACTGGCTGCGGCACACCGCCGCGACCGGGATGCTGCGCGACGGGATCAGCCTCGAGGTGGTGGCGAAGTTACTCGGCCACTCCAACGTCACCGTCACCGCCGCGACATACGGGCATCTCACCATCGAGGACGCCAGGAAAGCGATGGAGCAGTCCGGCTGGTTCACCGGGACAGCCCAGGTGAGACTATGACTGCCCCACACCCTGACTCACCCCCCGGTCTGCTCGCCAAGCTGATGGCCGGTGTTCGCCGCGAATTCCGCAGCGACGTACTGCAATTCGACGCCGCCGACGCGGTGTTCGGCGGCGGGACCTGCCGCGTCGGAGACTGTGGCCGCAGCGCCCGCGGCCACGGACTCTGTCAGGGCCACTATCAGCGGTGGGTCTATGCGGGACGCCCCGACATCGAAGAGTTCGCCACCTCGACCGATCCTCGTTGGCGCAAACATCGGCCCAATCAGGCCTGTCGAGTCGAGGACTGCGGCTACGGATCCGCTCGCGGCGGGCAGTGTCAGCTGCATGCGCAGCGCTGGGAACGTGCCGGCCGACCACATTTGGCGAGGTGGTTGCGGGATCCACTGCCGGTGAAAGCACCTCGCGCCGAGGCAGTCTGCCAGGTCGGCCACTGTGAACTATGGCCGCAGTCCACCTCCGCGTTCTGTCACTCCCACACCGCTACCTGGCGTGCCAACGGCCGCCCGGCTATCGGAGAGTTCGCCGCACGGTTCGAATCCAACGAGACACCAGCGAACGAAATGATCCAGCTCGGGATGCTCCCACCACAGTTGAAATTGGAAATGCAGTACGTGCTCCAACAACGCCACGCCGAGCGGCGCGGCAAGCTGACACCGACCGTGGTCGCCAGGGTGGTACGGCTGCTGGTCGCCGCCTCCGTCACTTCGCTGCTCGACCAGGACACCAACCAATGGCGGGAGCGCTCGGCCGTTCTCCTGAGCGACACGAGATCGCGGGGGCTGCTGCTCTACGCCCACGCCACAGTGTCGGACCTGGCCGAGGCTGGAGGTTGGGAAGCTGAATATCCCCGCGATATCTGGCGGATGCACCGGCTCGGTTACGAAGGCCGCTATACCCTGCGATTCGATCGCATCCAGCAGCACTGGCTGCGCGAACCCGCCAAACGATGGATCCGACTGCGACTCTCACGCGGGCTGAGCCTCGAAGCCGGAGGCGGGCGCCCGGTGCTCGCCATCGCCCGATTCGGGGTGTTCCTCGCCGAGATCGGCATCGACCACATCGACCTGATCGACCGGGAACTGCTCGAACGCTACCTCGCCCACCTGAACCAGGAATACAGCCCGCAGCGCAGAGGAGCGCACATCGGCCTGCTCAACGGATACTTCGCCGCAATCCACCAACACCACTGGGACACAAGGCTTCCCGCAACGGCAATGTTCTTCGCCGAAGACCACCCCAAACGCAGCGAACAACTGCCCAAGGCGTTGGCTGAACACGTTATGGCCCAACTCGAACACCCCGACAACATCGACCAATTCGCCGATCACACCTATCGGCTGATCACCGTCATCCTGATGCGCTGCGGTCTCCGGATCACCGACGCCCTGAGGTTGCGCGGTGACTGCGTCACCACCGACGCCGACGGCGCACCCTACCTGCGCTACTTCAACCACAAGATGAAACGCGACGCACTGGTCCCCATCGACCCGGATCTCGCCGACGCTATCGGCGATCAGCGTCGCAGCGTCGTCGAACGCTGGCCCGGCGGCACCCACCTACTGTTTCCGCGCCCGACCAAGAACATCGACGGGCATCTGCCACTGGCGATTCCGACCTACCGCGAAGCACTACACCGATGGCTGACCGTCTGCGACATCCGCGACGAGCACGGCCGCCGAGTGCATCTGACACCTCACCAATGGCGCCACACCCTCGGCACCCGCCTGATCAATCGTGACGTCCCCCAGGAAGTTGTGCGCCGCATCCTCGACCACGACTCACCACAGATGACTGCCCATTACGCTCGCATGCACGACACCACCGTCCGGCGAGCGTGGGAAGCTGCCCGAAAAGTCGACATCCACGGCGACACAGTCACATTGGATCCCGATGGCCCACTCGCCGAAGCGGCCTGGGCGAAACAACGCCTCGGCCGCGCCACCCAGGCCCTGCCCAACGGCTACTGCGGGTTGCCGGTCCAGCAGAGCTGCCCACATGCCAACGCCTGCCTGACCTGCCCCATGTTCCTCACCACCCCGGAGTTTCTACCCCAGCACCACACCCACCGTCAGCAGACGCTGGAGCTGATCACTGCAGCCGAAGCCCGCGGACACACACGGCTCGTCGAGATGAACCGCCAAGTGCTCGACAACCTCGACACCATCATCACCTCGCTCGACAACCCGACCGCAGAGCCATCGGAACCCGAACATGCGAACTGACAACAGTATTCACATCATCACCGCCGCCAAACAACGCCACGAACTTACCCGGTCCAAAGCCATCGCCGCCCTGCACGAACTCGACCGCGCCGGAACCACGATCAGCTTCGAAACCGTCGCAGCCCGCGCCGGGGTCTCACGTTCTTGGCTCTACACCCAACCCGACCTCAAACGCGAGATCGTCCGCATCCGCGCACTACATCGCCCGCAGCACGAGAAGGACCCGCCGCCTCGACAACGCGCCAACGAGAGCTCCCTACGCCAGCGCCTGGACCTGGCAGTGCGCCGCAACCGGGAACTCGTCGACGAGAACCAACGCCTGCGCCGCCAACTCGCACAGGCACTCGGTCGATCCCGCGACGACGGCCGCACACAGCCAGCCCGCCATCGCGATTCGATAACAGATCCGCCCCGCTGAACGGCCGCACAAGCACAACCACAGCTGCCTCATGGACACCGTCCACCACACAAAACCGCAGCCCACAGACCCGAGAGGCCGAAGGACTACAGATAACGATCGAGTCCGTCAACGCTCGCTACCGGCGTGCTGTGCGGGCTCGTGGGCACTTCCCGACTGAGCAAGCGGCGCTCAAATGTTTATATCTGGCGACTCGGGCGCTGGACCCCACAGGGAAAGGTAAGGCACGATGGGCAATGAGGTGGAAGCCAGCGCTGAACGCGTTCGCGATCACCTTCGAAGGACGCATCACCCCAAACGGTAACTAACCGACGCCAAGGTCGGATCCACCGTTAATCTGACATACATGCTGGTATGACTGCGTGGGGGTCGTGACCCATAATCTGACTGACGCCCTGCTGGGTTGTCAATGGAGTGATCAGTCCGGCTCCCGCGCAGTGCTATGACGGCACCG
>JBBSSG010000163.1:0-8084 GCA_038242295.1 Mycobacteriales bacterium
GGCGTACGCAACATCGCGTGCGCGAAAACGCTAGATAAGAACGTGAGGACTACCCGCCATGGGTTCAGTGATCAAGAAGCGTCGCAAGCGCATGTCGAAGAAGAAGCACCGCAAGTTGCTTCGTCGCACGCGAGTGCAGCGTAGAAAACTCGGTAAGTAAAGCTCTACCGAAAGGCCCGTCATCACTATGTGGTGGCGGGTCTTTCTGTTTTTTTACCGAACGTGCGTTCACTCATCCGAACGCCGGGTTTTTGCTGCCCAGAGTGCTTATTTCAGACCTTTCTTTTCGATGAAGTGCAGTACGCTGCAGAGTGCGGCCAAATACGGGGGTGTGAGTGAACTCGAACGATCAAGGCGTGTCAGCGCCCAAGGTGGTCCTGATAACCGGAGCGAGTCGCTTCCTGGGGGGCTATCTCGTAACAAGGCTGGCTCAGAATCCGTCGATCGAACGTGTCATCGCGGTGGACTCCAAATCTCCGAGCAAAGATCTGCTTCGCAGAATGGGGCGCGCGGAGTTCGTTCGCGCTGACATCCGCAACCCACTCATCGGCAAGGTCATTCGCAACGCGGCCGTCGACACCGTCGTACATGCCGCGACGATCAACAAGCCGCCCAAGTCCGGCGGCCGGGCAACGATGAAGGACCTCAACGTCATCGGTGCGATGCAACTTTTTGCTGTCTGCCAAAAATCACCGACGGTAAAGAAGGTCGTTTTGCGATCGTCCTCATCCGTCTACGGGTGCAGTGCCAAGGACCCGGTCCAGTTCACCGAGGAAATGAGCGCTCGACGCCCCCCATCCGGCGGTTTCGCTCGCGACACCATCGACATCGAGGGCTATGTTCGAGGATTGGATCGTCGGCGCCCAGACCTCGCCGTATCGATATTGCGGATGGCGCCGCTCATCGGTCCGAGGCTCAACGGGACCATCTCGCGCTATTTGACGTCACCGTTGATCCCGAGCATCGTCGGACGCGACGCGCGGATGCAACTTTTGCACGAGGAAGACGCCCTCGCGGCGCTCGAACGCGCAACCTTGAGTAGTCCGGCGGGGACATTCAATATCGGTGCTGACGGGACCATCATGTTGTCGCAGGCAATCCGTCGTGCAGGACGTATCGAGGTGCCGGTGCCGTTCGCGCTGTTCAAGAGTGTCGGTCGAGCGGTGATGGGTGGCGTGATGCGGGAGTTCACGACCGAACAATTGGACTACTTCCATTTCGGATGTGGTCTCGACACCACTCGCATGCGTGCAGACCTCGGATTCGAACCTAGATGGACTACCGTTCAGGCATTCGACGACTTCGTACGCGGTGCCGCCCTGCGACCGGTCCTTCGAACCGAATGGCTCGACCTGATGGAGAAGCGCATTCTGTCGGTCGTCGATGCAGGGGCAACCATGTCCGACGCAGCGATCGCTGCCGTGACTTCAGGACGGGAGAAATGAACGAGGTGGCAAAGGTAATTCCGCTTTACGGCTCGGGATCCGGTCGCGCTCACCCGTCGGATCAGAGCCGCGCCGATCAGAGTCGGAGCAGGCATCCGTCTTCGTATTCCGATCCTCGGCCGCAGAGTTCGCCGACCCCGCTGATTCCACCTACAGCTTTGCCACTCGATATAGGCCGGCTGCAGTCGAGTGCTATCGAGGCAGCCAAGAGCAATCTCGTCGAGCAGATCTCGAGCACCGCAGAATTCGTCAGGCGCCGATTGGCCGGTGACTACACCGTCGATGAGTTCGGCTACGACCCACACTTCGCCGACGCGATCTGGCTCCCGCTGCTGCGGCCGTTGTTCGAGAAGTGGTTTCGCGTCGAGATCAAGGGGATCGAGAACATCCCGAACGAGGGCGGGGCCCTTGTGGTCGCCAACCACGCCGGTGTGGTTCCGCTCGATGCCTTGATGACTTCGGTGGCGGTCCGCGATCATCATCCTGCGCGTCGGCCACTGCGAATGCTGGCAGCCGATATGGCTTTCGAAGTGCCGGGCGTGGGAAATATCGCTCGTAAAGCCGGGCACACACTTGCGTGTAACCCCGATGCAGAGAGTTTGCTTCGCAAAGGCGAACTGGCTGCGGTGTTCCCTGAAGGATTCAAAGGAATTGGCAAGCCATTCAGTGAGCGGTACAAGCTGCAGCGATTCGGTCGCGGCGGATTCGTTTCGGCCGCGCTGCGCACCGGCGCCCCGATCATCCCGTGCTCGATCGTCGGCTCCGAGGAGATTTATCCGAAGATCGGCGATATCGCTCCGCTCGCCAGGTTGATGGGAATGCCGTACTTTCCGGTCACCCCGTTCTTTCCACATTTCGGCCCGCTAGGGCTGATTCCATTGCCGTCGAAGTGGTACATCGAGTTCGGGAAGCCGATCTATACCGATTCCTACGACGCGCAAGCGGCAGAGGATCCGATGGTGATGTTCGAGCTGACCGACCACGTCCGCGAGACCATTCAGCTCACGCTTTACCGACTGCTGGCCAAGCGGCGCAACGTGTTCCTGGGGTAGCGGTGATCCTGATCCGGTGCTGATCCGCGACACCATCGCCGAAGACCTGACTGCGATTCTCTCCATCCATAACGATGCGATCAGAAGCACCACGGCAATCTGGGACGAGACCGAAGTCGAACTCGCCGAGCGAACAGCCTGGCTGGAGGGGCGCCGACAGGCGGGATATCCCGTCCTGACAGCGGTGGTTGATGGACGCGTGGCGGGCTACGCGTCGTACGCACAATGGCGACCGAAAAGTGGCTATCGGTTGACCATGGAGCATTCGGTCTACGTGAGTGGAGAATTTTTCCGGCGAGGCGTCGCAAGCGCACTGATGACCGAATTGATCGGGCGGGCCGAACTCGCCGGGATCCACACGCTTGTAGGTTTCATCGAATCTCGAAACACTACGTCCATCGCGCTGCACGAGAAGTTCGGATTCGTCACCGTGGGCCGGATGCCCGAGGTGGGGACCAAGTACGACCGCTGGCTGGACCTCACGCTGATGCAGTTGCGGCTCTGACTTTCCTCACGCCGCGCGTCGACGACTTCTTTCACGCCGCCCGTCGACGACCGAGGACCGCAGCGAGGCCACCGCCGACCGCCCCGAGCGCCAGAGCCGTCGGGACTCCGATTTTCGCTGCTTTGCGACCGGTGCGGAAGTCACGGATTTCCCAGCCACGGTTCTTCGCGAGTTCACGCAGGTCGGCGTCCGGGTTGACTGCTACGGCGGTGCCGACCAGCGAGAGCATCGACACGTCGTTGTAGCTGTCCGAATATGCGGTGCAGCGCTTGAGATTGAGTCCTTCACGCACTGCCAATGTTCGGACGGCATGAGCTTTGCCCAGGCCGTGCAGGATGTCGCCGACGAGGCGTCCGGTGAACACGCCGTCGTGGCTTTCCGCGACAGTGCCGAGAGCGCCGGTGAGCCCGAGCTTTTCTGCGATTATCTGCGCCAATTCGAGGGGGGTCGCGGTGACCAGCCAGACTTGCTGGCCGGCGTCGAGGTGCATTTGAGCTAGCGCCGCCGTCCCGGGCCAGATCCTGTCGGCGATGAGTTCGTCGTAGATCTCCTCACCCAAGGATCGGAGTTCGGACGTCGGCCTACCCTTGATGAACGAGAGAGCTTTCTCGCGGCCGCTGGCAACGTCCTCGCTGTTCTCTTTGCCACTGACCCTGAACTTGATCTGCTGCCAGGCGAACTGGGCCAGGTCGCCGCTGGTGAAGTACTTGCGGGCAGCGAGTCCGCGAGCGAAATGAATGATCGAGGCGCCTTGCACCATCGTGTTGTCGACGTCGAAGAAAGCGGCTGCCGTCAGGTCCAACGGGACCGAGCCGCCGCCTTCTGCCTGCAAAGCGATAGCGGCATCGGCACTGGCTTCGCCTGCGACGTTCGCGCGGACCTGTGCGTCGGAAGGACCGAGCGGGTTGCGCAGCCTGCGCTTGCGTCGCTTGTCGGCGTGAGGCTTTTCGGTGTCCACCATGTTCACGTCCGGAACCGTGGACACAGGTAGATCGATGGCGGCTTTATCAGAACCAGAAGCGTCGACACCGGGAGAATCGACACCGGGAGCGTCGGTTGTGGGTGCGTCGTCTGCGGAGTCCTCGGATTCTCGCTTGTCGGGCGTCTTGGAACTGTCAGGCGTCTTGGAAGCCCCGTCGGACATTGCGCGCACCTCCCTGCTCGAGCACAGGCACAACCCTAGTCCGTGCGGTGTCGATCCGAACCGTGCGCATGACTTGGATCATGCGCGCACAGCTGCGCATTCGGTGTGACGTTCGTCTCTGCCATGCGGGGTGCGACAGTGGAGGGTATGGACGCGAACGTCACTTCGGTGGTTCTTCTCACCCGGGCAGGTTGCAGTACGTGCATCGTCGAGTTCGAACGCCTGCGGTCGATCTGCGGCGAGTTCGGGATCGCGCCGGCGGCTGTCGACGTCGACGAGGCCGCCGTCAACACTCCTGACCTGCGCGCCGAGTACGGAGATCGGGTGCCGGTGGTACTTCTCGACGGTCGCGAGCACAGCTATTGGGAAGTGGACGAACGCAGACTCCGGGCCGATCTCGCAGCGAAAAGGGCACCCTAAGAACGTGCGATTGCTCTCGCTTTGCAGGTGAGGGCACCTTTAGCACGGGTCCAGCGACTTTGTTCATTCGTTCACAAGCGGTTACCGTGGTGCAAACGCAGGATGGAAGCCTGCGGAACGACCAGCACCCGATCGAGCTTGCCCAGGATCAGCGTGAAGATCGGCGTCGCAACCGTTCGGACGAGGAGCCAAGAACGTGACTGAAGAGCGCCCGGCCGTGTCGGCTGGTGTCGAACGGTCATCTGGCAATGACCGTGTTATTCCCCAGGCTACGGTGACGCGATTGGCGACCTACTTGCGGGTCCTCGGAATGCTTGCGGACGATGGGGTTCTCATCGTCTCGAGCGAAGAGTTGGCCAACGCAGCCGGAGTCGGCTCGGCGAAGCTTCGGAAAGATCTGTCCTTTCTCGGTCCCAACGGTGTGCGCGGTGTCGGCTACGACGTGACGCGCCTGCGCGCGAGAATCGAAAGCGCGCTCGGACTCGATCGTGGACATAAAGTGGCGCTCGTCGGCGTCGGCAATCTAGGTGAAGCGCTCGCTCGCTACGGAGGCTTCGGGCGTCGCGGATTCTCGATGGTCGGGCTTTTCGACCGCAACCCCGACCGCATCGGTGTCGACATCGACGGTTTGCCGGTTCAACACGTCGACTTGCTCGAGAGCGCCTGCCGTGAACTCGGAGCAACAATCGGCGTCATTGCTACGCCCGATGGGTCGGCTCAAGCCATTGCATCGGCGTTTGTCGCAGGCGGCGTGGAGTGCATCCTTTCCTTCTCTCCAGTGATGCTCGACGTTCCGGATCGAGTCGAAGTTCGGCGCGTCGATCTTGCTGTAGAGATGCAGGTCCTCTCATTCAACAGTTCGCGCAACGAAGCCGCGCATGGGCGACCGGCCCGGTCGGCAACTCCTCGGCTCGGACGCAGTCGAGGCCCCAGAGTGACTCCTTCATCCTTGCCCGGCCCTGAAATAATGTCTGGCTCTGCAGTGGGTGCAGGCGCCAATACCAGCCCCCCAGTCAACAGATCGACAAGAAACGGATCGGTGATTGCACCGTGAGTGTCCTTCTCGTCGGGATTTCGCACCGTAGCGCTCCCGTCGCTGTCCTCGAGCGTGTCGCGATCACCGACACCGATCGGCCCAAGCTGACCGACAAGCTCATGGCCAGCGGTTTCATCTCCGAGGTCATGGTCGTGTCGACCTGTAACCGGGTCGAGGTGTACGCGGTAGTCGATGCGTTCCACGGCGCGCTCACCGCGGTCGGTGAAATATTGGCCGAACATTCGGGCCTCCACGTAGCGGAACTGACCAAGCATGCGTACGTCCGATACAGCGAGGCAGCGGTCGAGCATCTCTTCGCCGTCGCCAGTGGACTCGACTCCATGGTCATCGGTGAGCAGCAGATCCTCGGCCAGATTCGTTCCGCCTACGCGGCGTCGGACAACCAGCAGGCCTCGGGCCGAGTGCTCCATGAGCTCGCTCAGCAGTCGTTGCGCGTCGGAAAGCGAGTTCACTCCGAGACCGGAATCGATTCGGCGGGCGCGTCGGTTGTCTCCGTCGCACTCGATCGCGCCGCAGCGTTGTTCGGCGGCAGCCTCGCCGGACGCACTGCAGTTGTGGTCGGCGCCGGAGCAATGGGCGGGCTGTCTGTTGCGCATCTGAGCCGTGCTGGGATCGGTCGAATGATCATTGTCAACCGGACACGGGCGCGCGCAGACCACCTCGCCGAAACCGCTATGTCAGGCGGTGCCGCCGCGTCGGCGATGGATCTGGAGGATCTTGCCTCCGCATTGGCGAACGCAGACGTGCTGGTCACGTGTACCGGCGCGGTAGGAACGGTCGTGTCGATCGCGGATGCGCATATCGCGCTTGCGCAGCGGCAAACCGGACAGACACTCGCCGTGTGCGACCTCGGATTACCCCGCGATGTCGACCCGGCGGTGGCTGGCCTGCCCGGGGTCAGCGTGTTCGACATGGAGTCGCTGCAACGTGACCCGGCAGCAGGCGCGGCATCCTCCGACGCCTCCGCCGCGCGCGAAATCGTGTCTATGGAACTGTCCGGATACCTCGCAGGCCAGCGGCTTGCCGAGGTAACACCCACTGTTACCGCACTGCGCCAACGCGCGGCTGAGGTCGTCGAAGGCGAGTTGATGCGACTCGAATCGCGTCTGCCGGGCCTCGACTCGCCGCAGCGCGCCGAGGTTGCCCGCACGGTGCGACGCGTAGTGGACAAGCTTCTTCATTCGCCGACGGTGCGCGTCAAGCAACTGGCAACCACCCCGGGCGGCGACTCGTACGCCGCTGCACTACGCGAACTGTTCGAGCTGAGCCCCGGCTCAGTCGAGGCGGTCGCAAACCCGATAGAGATCAAGGGAATGGAACTCGTGGACGACTTCACTACTAGCCGCACCGACGTTCGGAAGGGGCAACCAGAGTGACTGGGACAGACTCACGCGTCGTTCGGATCGGCACACGAGGCTCGCTCCTCGCTACGACGCAAGCAGAAACCGTGCGCCAAGGCTTGATCGCGGCAGGTTTGAATGCCGAACTCGTCATCATCAAGACAGCAGGTGATCTGTCGGCTGCGCCCGTGCAGACCATCGGAGTTGGAGTGTTTACCGCCGCATTGCGCGAAGCACTTACCGATGGCGAAGTCGACATCGCCGTCCACTCCTACAAGGATCTGCCAACGGCGCCCGACGAACGATTCGTCATTGCAGCGATTCCCGAGCGAGAGGACCCGCGTGACGCTCTCGTCGCGCGCGACGGGCTGGTGCTCGGCGAATTGCCCCCGGGCACGCGGATCGGAACATCTGCCCCTCGGAGAATGTCCCAGCTACGCGTACTCGGACAGGGCCTCGATGTTCGGCCTCTGCGCGGAAACCTCGATACCAGGATCGGCAAAGTCAGCTCAGGCGTGCTCGACGCCGTCGTAGTGGCCCGAGCAGGCCTGGCACGCATCGGCAGGCTCGACGTGATTACCGAAGTGCTCGATCCTGTGCAGCTCGTACCGGCGCCGGGGCAAGGTGCACTGGCTGTCGAATGTCGAGCCGGCGACACCCATCTCATCGAGGCCGCTCGTACTCTCGACCACCCGAACAGTCGAGTGACCGTGACCGCGGAACGTGGATTACTCGCTGAACTCGAAGCAGGCTGCACCGCGCCGGTGGGTGCGATCGCCGAAGTGGTGGAGTCGATCGACGAGGACGGACGTGTCTTCGACGAAATATCCTTGCGGGGCTGTGTCGCGGCGATCGACGGCAGTGACTCCATTAGGGCTTCGATAGTCGGCTCGCTCGACAACGCCGAGGAACTGGGCCGCGATCTGGCCCGCGAGCTACTCGATCTCGGCGCCCGCGAGCTCGTCGCCATCACCGAACCCGTATCAGGCGAGTCTGCCAATGCCGGGGGAACAGCCCATGTCTAGGTCGATCACCGCTCCGACACGCGGACGCGCCGAACGCAGGGCGGCGCAATCGCCTGCCCTCGGCCTGACCAGCGGCACCGAGCGGTTGATCCCGAA
>JBBSSG010000164.1:0-8008 GCA_038242295.1 Mycobacteriales bacterium
CAGAACGAGCTCCAACGAGACGAAGAGAGACACGTTGTTCAAGCGGATAGCAGTAGTCAACCGAGGCGAGGCGGCAGTACGCCTGATCAGGGCCGTCAACGAACTCAACGCCGAGCACGACTACGGCATCCGGACGGTCGCGCTCCACACCGACGCCGAACGACGGGCCATGTTCGTTCGGCAGGCCGACGAAGCCGTCACCCTGCGTAAGCCCGAGGTTGGATCTGCCTACCTCGACCACGCAGAACTCGAGCGTGCACTCGTCGAGGCCGACGCCGACGCCGTGTGGGTCGGCTGGGGCTTCGTCGCCGAGGACCCCGCATTCGCCGACGTGGTCGCAAAGCTGGGCATCACATTCATCGGCCCGTCGGCAGACGCCATGCGCCTGCTCGGCGACAAGGTCGAAGCCAAATTGCTCGCCGAAAAGGTTGGCGTTCCAGTCGCACCCTGGAGCGGAGGGCCCGTCGAGACGCGAGCCGACGCACGTCGCCACGCGCAGGCCATCGGCTACCCACTCATCATCAAGGCTCGCAGCGGTGGAGGCGGCCGAGGGATCCGCAAGGTATTCCACGAGGACGAGCTCGAACTCGCACTCGAACGAACCCAGGGTGAAGCCGAACGCTCCTTCGGCGACCCGGTCGTGTTCATCGAAAGACTCGTCACCGACGCCCGCCACGTCGAAGTTCAGGTCATTGCCGACAACCACGGCAATGTCTGGGCGCCCGGGGTACGGGACTGCTCGATCCAACGCCGCAACCAGAAGGTCATCGAAGAATCCAGCTCGCCGCTTCTGACGAAGGAGCAGGCCGACCACCTACGGGCAGTGTCCGCCGAGCTCGTACTTGCGGCTGGCTACACCGGAGCAGGCACCGTCGAATACCTGTATCAGCCCGAGCAGAAGATCTTCACCTTCCTCGAGGTCAACACCCGCCTTCAGGTCGAACACCCCATCACGGAGTACACCACTGGTATCGACCTGGTGAAGCTGCAGATTCTCGTCGCCGACGGAGAACGCCTCGAAGGCGACTGCCCGCCCGAATTCGGTCACGCCGTCGAAGCCCGACTGAACGCCGAGGACGCCGACAACGGCTTCGCGCCCGCCCCCGGAACCGTCGCGCTACTCAAATTTCCTCTCGGAACCGGCATTCGCGTCGACACCGGCATCGCACAGGGCGACGTCATTCCACCCGATTACGACTCGATGGTCGCCAAGGTCATCGCCTGGGGCCGAACCCGAAGTGAGGCGTTCGCTCGCTTGCGGAACGCACTCCGTGAGACGACCGTCGTCATCGACGGCGGTACGACCACCAAGTCGTTCCTGCTCGGCTTGCTCGACAAAGAAGAAGTCATCTCCGCCTCCGCCGACACCGGATGGCTCGATCGCACCGAGGCCGGCACCGCTACCGGACCGACTGCCAAAGCAGATATTGCAATCATCGCCGCCGCGATCGATGCGTACGACGCCCAGGAAGGTCGTGAGAGGGCCGCATTTCTCGCATCCGCCCGCGGCGGCCGTCCGCGCGCAAGCCACACGATCGGTCGCACCGTCGAACTGAATTACCAGGGGCAGGCATACCAACTCGAGGTCAGCCAGGTCGGCCCACACCGTTACTGCGTCGACGGTGACAGCGGAGACCTACTGGTCGACGTCGAACGCCTCGGTGACTACGAGAGCCGTCTCGTCCTCGGCAACGAGCGATACCAAGTGGTCACCGTCGCCGGTGCCGCACACTTCCTCGTCGAGGTAGATGGAATCAGTCACCAGATCAGCCAAGACGAAGCCGGACTGGTCCGCGCCCCTGCGCCGGCCGTCGTCGTCGCTGTTTCGGTCGCCGTCGGTGACGACGTCGAGGCAGGTCAGACGCTCGTCGTACTCGAATCGATGAAGATGGAGACTGCGGTGCGGTCGCCGTACGCCGGCCGCGTCCGTGAGGTTCTCGCGTCGGTGAACGGTCAGGTCGACTCCGGAGCCGCACTGCTCCGCGTCGACCAGGCAGGCGAGCAGAAGGCGTCGCAGCAGACCGCGCGCGTCGAGTTCCGGACCGTCGAGAGCCCCGAGGGCGAGTCGGCAAGTCACAAGGCGCTGGCCCGCCTGGAAGAACTATCAGCGCTCATCACCGGATTCGACGTCAGCGCATCTCGGGCACGCGGCCTGCTGTCCGGATACGAGACGCTCCGCAGTGCAGTCCCCCGCGACGACCGAGACGTGCTCGCTGCAGAGTTGGCACTGCTCAACACCTTCGCCGATATCTGCGAACTCTCACGTAATCGTCCGACGATGGACGAGGAGAACACAGACGAGCGAGTGCACTCCCCGCGCGAGCACTTCCACTCTTTCCTGCACTCGCTCGATACCGACATCCAGGGCCTCCCCGAACTTTTTCGCGCCAAACTCTCGCGCGCACTGCGTCACTACGACGCGGAGGATCAAGGGCGCACCCCCGAGTTGGAAGAAGCTGTCTACCGTGTGTTCCTCGCGCTCCAGCGCATCGAAAACCAGGTTCCCGTCATCGCAGCCCTGCTGGACAACTGGCTGACGGACTCGGCCGAACACCCCAACAGCGACTCCGCCATCGGCGAGGTCCTCGAGCGGCTCATCGTCGCAACCCAAGCCCGCTACCCCGTCATCGGTGACGTCGCACGAAACCTGCGCTTCAGGTTGTTCGACGCTCCGCAGATCGCGCGTGCTCGTGAACAGGTCTACGACGGCGTACGCGGCAGCCTGCAATACCTGGCCGAGAACCCGGATGCCCACGATTACGCCGCCCGTATCGACGCACTGGTCTCCACTCCGGAACCACTGATCGAACTGCTCGCGTCGAGGATTTCCGACCCGGGCGCGCTGCTCGAAGTCATCACCCGTCAGTACTACGAGATTCGCACGCTCGAAGACATCAAGGCATTCGACCGCGAGGGCAAGCACTTCGTCACCGGTAACTTCGAGCTCGCCGGTGAACGGCTCCAATTGGTCTCCACGGCAACATCGTTCACCGATCTTCACGAAACAATCGATGCTATCGACAACATTGCCGGGCCCGCCCCAGAACACCTCGCGGTAGACCTCTACCTATCTTGGCCCGACTCACCTGCCGACGGCGACGAAATAGCGTCGACCATTCTTGCCGTGCTGACCGAACATCCCCAGACGTGGAGCTGGCGCCGAATAACGATCACGGTGTGCGGGGGTGACATTCGCTACGTGACGTTCAGGCGGACGACGCCCGAGGGCGCCGAGCCGTTAGCCGAAGACCTCGTCATTCGCGACATGCATCCGCTCACCGGCCAGCGCCTCGACCTGTGGCGACTGAAGAACTTCAACGGCAAGCGCCTCCCCGCAACAGCCGGCACCTACCTGTTCCAGCTCAACGCGAAAGAGAACCCGTCCGACGAGCGTTTGATGGCGCTCGCCGAGGTTCGCGGCGTCACCACTCAGCTCGACGCCAGCAGCCGAGTCGTTGCAGTGCCCGAGATCGAGCGAACTGTCGCAGCCTGCCTCGATGGAATCCGGCGCATCCAGGCTCAGCGCGGCAACAAGCGTCTCGATGCCAACCGCGTCACGCTGTACGTGTGGCCGATCCTCGACGTCTCCGAGGAGCGTCTGGCCGCGATTGCCCGTCATATCGCGCCGTCCACGATCGGTGCCGGCCTGGAAGAGATCACCCTGATCACCAGGCTCAGAAACGAACCCGCGTCCGCGCCTCGCGATGTCGCGATCCGATTCTCGTACCGATCGGGAGCCGGCGTCGTCGCCAAGGTGACCGACAAGCCGACCGAACCGCTGCGGCCACTGGATGAATACACGCAGAAGGTACAGCGCTCGCAGGCGCGCGGAACCGTCTACCCCTACGAACTGATTCCGTTGCTCTCCGGTCCCGGCGGCACGTTCACCGAATACGACTTCGACGAGCAGGGCGTACTCAATCCGGTCGACCGCCCGTACGGCCGAAATACCGCAGGCATCATCGCGGGGGTCATCTCGACACCGACCGAGCGCTATCCCGAGGGCGTCACGCGGGTCGCGCTGTTCGGCGATCCCACCAAGGCACTGGGCACCGTCGCGGAGGCGGAGTGCTCGCGCATCGTCGCAGCGATCGACCTCGCCGAAAAGCTCAGCGCGCCGGTCGAATGGTTCGCACTGTCCTCGGGGGCCACCATCTCGATGAGCACCGGCACCGAGAACATGGACTGGGTCTCGCGCGCGCTGCGACGCATCATCACCTTCACGCAGGCAGGCGGTGAGATCAACATCGTGGTCGCCGGCATCAACGTCGGTGCGCAGCCGTACTGGAACGCCGAGGCAACGATGCTCTCCCACACCAAGGGCATCCTGGTGATGACACCGGACAGCGCCATGGTGTTGACCGGTAAACAGTCTCTCGACTACTCCGGTGGTGTGTCCGCTGAGGACAACTTCGGAATCGGCGGTTACGACCGCGTCATGGGACCGAACGGTCAGGCCCAGTACTGGGCCCCGAACCTACGTGCCGCAGTCGAAGTTCTGTTCGCCCACTACGCCCACGCCTACACCGCCCCGGATGAGCGATTCCCACGTCGCGCTCTGACCGCCGATCCCAACGACCGCGACGTGCAGAGCTATCCGCATGTGCACCCGTCGAGCGATTTCACGACCGTCGGGGACATTTTCTCCGCAGCGACCAACCCGGATCGAAAGAAGCCCTTCGACATTCGAACCGTCATGCGCGCGGTAGTCGACCAGGACCACTCTGTACTCGAGCGCTGGGCCGACATGGCCGACGCCGACACCTCGGTGGTGTTCGACGCACACCTGGCCGGAATCCCGGTCAGCGTCATCGGGATCGAGTCGAGGGCAATCCCGCGCAAGGGATGGTTTCCGTCCGACGGCCCGGACCAGTGGACATCGGGGACACTGTTCCCGAGCTCGTCGAAGAAGACTGCACGAGCTATCAATGCCGCCAGCGCTTCTCGCCCGATCGTGGTACTCGCGAATCTCTCCGGATTCGACGGATCACCCGAATCGTTGCGCAACATCCAGCTCGAATACGGCGCTGAGATCGGCCGCGCAATCGTCAACTTCGACGGACCGATCGTATTCTGCGTCGTTTCGCGCTACCACGGTGGAGCCTTCGTAGTCTTCTCCGGTGCGCTCAACGACAACATGGAGGTACTGGCCATCGAGGGTTCGTTTGCCTCGGTACTCGGCGGTGCTCCGGCCGCGGCCGTCGTGTTCACCCGCGATGTCAACACCCGCACCGCAGCAGATCCCGCAGTCAAGGATCTCGAAACCCAGCTGACCGCGGCGGATACCGACGCGGAGCGAACACGACTGCGAGTGGAGTTGGCGGCGGCGAAGACGGAGGTCCGCAACGTGAAACTGGGCGAGGTGGCTTCTGAGTTCGAGGCTATTCACAACATCCAGCGAGCTCAGGAAGTCGGGTCGGTGCACCACATCGTCCCCGCAGCGGAACTCCGGCCGCAGATCATCGCCGCCATCGAGCGGGGTATTGCTCGCGCACATGCGTAATTGATGCTTTACCCGCACCCCCTGGCTTTCGCAGTCAGGGGGTGCGTTCCCATCCAGGGGCACAGTTGATTTCAGCGAGCGAGAAAGTGGCCCCGTTGCCGAGGGTGCGGCCTAATGAGCGAGAGTGCGACGGCTTTCGAAGCGTCTGCGCTTTCCAGTGATGGGATCGTCGAATTCGACAGCCTTTGCCAACAACTGGAGTGGATTGCCGAAATCGTCCGCAGGAGTCCTGGTGTACACCGGATAGTACGGATCGCCCTTGATCGGCACGCCCAATGAAGACAGATGAATTCGCAGTTGGTGAGTCCGACCGGTCTTGGGGAACAGGCGATAACGCGCGGAGGTTTCCTGCGCCTCGATCAGCTCGATTCGAGTCTCACTGTTCGGTTCTCCGGGCTCCTCGCGGGCCACCATCACACCGTGTTCTTTCACGATCCGACTACGCACGATCCGCGGAAATTCCAGTGAAGGATCGAACCCGGCGACCGCCTCGTACTCCTTGAGAACCGAACGCGTAGAGAACAATTCCTGATAAGGACGCCGCAGTTCCTTACTGCGGGTGAAGATCAGCACGCCCGCGGTCGCCCGATCGAGTCGATGTGCCGGAGTCAAATCCGGGCAATCGAGCAGGCGTCGCACACGCACTGTTGCGGTTTCGGTGACGTGCATGCCGCGCGGAATCGTCGCGAGAAAGTGCGGTTTGTCGACCACCACGAGGCCATCCGCGTCGTACAGGATCTCGAGCTCGAACGGCACTGGAACCTCGGGTGCAGGCTCGCGATAGAAGTAGACGAATCGTCCTGAAGCATAAGGGCTTTCCGGATTCCATGGCCGCCCTTTCTCGTCGACCACTTCTCCGGCCGCCATCGAGGTGGTCCAGTGGTCGTCCGGATGCTCGTGCGTCAGATAGTCGAGCACCCGGGTGGCAGCGTCGCCATGGGGCAGTCGAATCCGCAACGGCGCCAACCCGTCCCGAAATGGAAGCGGATCAGGCACAGTCCACGCAGACCAGCCGTAGGTCGCGAGAATCTATATCGTCGAAATCCTGATAGCGCGAGGTCGGGTTGGTGCAAAGGGTGCAACGTCCAATCACCGACGGGTGGTCGGAAAAGTCCACTTTCATCCGCTTGTCGAACACGAACAGCGAGCCCTCCCACAAAGCGTCGTCACCGTAGGTCTCGCCATACCGAACGATGCCACCGTCGAGCTGATAGACCTCTTCGAAACCGCGCGCACGCATCAGTGAGGACAGCACCTCGCATCGCACGCCGCCGGTGCAGTAAGTCACCACGGGGCTCTTCTTCAGATGATCGAACTGACCGGAATCGAGCTGATCGAGAAAGTCGCGCGTCGTATCCACGTCGGGAACAACCGCATTCTTGAAACGACCGATCTGCGCTTCGAACGAATTGCGGCCGTCGAAGAAGACAACATCCTCGCCCCGCTCGTCGACGAGTTGGTGCACCTGCTCAGGACTCAGGTGCGTCCCACCGTCGACTACGCCGCTCGGATCGACCTTCAACTCTCCAGGTGCACCGAAGGTGACGATCTCGGATCGAACTTTCACACTCAAACGAGGGAAATCATCGCCGCTGCCCTCGGACCACTTGATGTCGGCGTCAGCGAATGCCCCGTAGCTCTTGGTGCCGCGCACATACTTCTTGATGTCCGAGACATCACCACCGACCGTCGCGTTGATGCCGTGCTCCGAAATCAAGATGCGACCGCAGAGATTGTTGGACGCCGCAAGGGTGTGCTGCCATAGCCGGATGGCCTCGGGATCCGGCAAAGGCGTGAACACGTAGAAAAGGACGATTTTCGGTACTGCCATGGTTTCGATTATGCCGGGTTCCGCAGTAGCAGCAGACCTGACTACGCGCGCACCGGTTGGTAAGCCGCTTCGACGCGGGCCACCCCGTCGGCAACAGTGAATCCCGCTCCCCAGTAGACCCCGGTCAACGGGTCTTCCTTGGCGTCGAGATACCAATGATCCATCTGCACCCCGGACGGCGTCACGTCGAACACGCCGAAACCGTGACTGTCGAGATCGACGTATCGGATATGCCGATTCAGCGTGGTCAGAGCCGCTTCGGCCACCCGGCCGAGCGTGTGCGGAGGCGTCTTGGTCAGGTCATCGACGTTCGCCGAGGACACGGATGTGACGACCAGTTCCGTCGCTACTGCGCCGGTCTCGAAGTACCGCGCCGCGTCGAGCGGAATATCGCAGGCCCACGAGGAGTGAATGTCGCCGGTGATGAACACCGCATTGCTGACGCTGTTGTCCGAGATCGCACCGAGAAGTTTTTTGCGATCTGCCGTGTACCCGTCCCATGGATCGGCGTTGTACGGCAAGCCGCCGGCTGGAATTCCGAGGAGGCTGGTGAGCGCACTCGACGCCTCGCTCTCGAGAGGCGGCAGCAGAACCGGGGTGATCATGACGGGATTCCCGACGATCTTCCACCGTGTCGGCGAACTCAGCAGTCCGTCGGTGAGCCACTGCATCTG
>JBBSSG010000165.1:0-8004 GCA_038242295.1 Mycobacteriales bacterium
AGGTCGATGTCTGGGGCAAGCGTCGTCTGGCCTACGAGATTCTGAAGCACGCCGAAGGCATTTACGCCGTTGTACAGATCAACGCCGAGCCTGCGACTGTTGCCGAGCTCGACCGCCAGATCGGACTCAACGAGTCCGTCCTGCGTACCAAGGTCCTGCGACAGGGCAAGTAAATGTCGTTGTCCGCCTCTAGGCTGGCATCAACAAAAACTTTCTACTGAAAGAGGAACCATGGCAGGCGAGACCGTCATCACCGTCGTCGGGAACTTGACGGCAGATCCAGAACTTCGCTTCACCCCGGCCGGCGCGGCCGTGGCCAACTTCACCGTTGCCTCCACACCGCGCACGTTCGACCGTCAGACCAGTGAATGGAAAGACGGAGACGCACTCTTCATGCGCTGCAACATCTGGCGCGAAGCTGCGGAGAACGTGGCCGAGAGCTTGACCCGCGGTGCACGAGTAGTCGTGACCGGGCGGCTCCGGCAGCGGTCGTACGAAACACGTGAAGGCGAGAAGCGGACTGTCGTCGAGCTCGAAGTCGACGAGATCGGTCCTTCCCTGCGGTACGCCACCGCCAAGGTCAACAAGGCCAATCGCGGCGGGGGTGGCGGCGGAGGAAACTTCGGCGGTTCCTCAGGTGGATCGGGCGGAGGACGTTCGAACTCGAATACGAACTCCAACTCGGGATCTAATTCCGGTGGAGACGACCCCTGGGGCAGTGCGCCTCAGGCTTCCGGCTCCTTCGGTGGATCCGGTGGCGGGGACGACGAGCCTCCGTTTTAGATCCTTCGCGATCGAGAACAATCAGATGTAACGGAGAAAGACCATGCCAAAACCGCCATTGCGCGACAAGGTGCTCAAGAAGAAAGCGTGTTCCTTCTGCAAGGAAAAGAACGCGCAGATCGATTACAAGGACACGACGCTGCTGCGCAAGTACGTCAGCGACCGCGGAAAGATCCGCGCGCGTCGAGTCACCGGCAACTGCGTCCAGCATCAGCGTGACGTGGCCGTTGCCGTGAAGAACTCGCGTGAGGTAGCTCTGCTTCCTTACGCCGCGACGGCACGATAGAAAGGGCGATCACTCATGAAGCTGATCCTCACCGCTGATGTCGACAACCTCGGTGCGCCTGGCGACACCGTGGAGGTCAAGGACGGATACGGACGCAACTTCCTGCTTCCCCGTGGAATGGCCATTCTGGCCACCCGCGGTGCTCAGAAGCAGGTCGAAGGCATCCGCCGTGCTCAGGAGTCTCGTGCCGTTCGCGGTCTCGAGCACGCCAACGAGCTCAAGCAGACCATCGAAGGACTCGAGTCCGTATCGCTGTCGGTCAAGACCGCAGGCGATTCGGGCAAGCTGTTCGGCTCTGTCACCGCTGCCGACGTTGCTTCTGCTCTCAAGGCAGCAGGCGGCCCGGTCGTCGACAAGCGCAGCATCGATCTGCCGAAGGCCCACATCAAGGCAACAGGTAGCCACGACATCGTTGTGAACCTGCACCCTGATGTAGTTGCCAAGTTCAAGCTGGAGGTTGTCGGAAGCTGATTTTCAGCTCCGGCCCACAAGGCCGATCTAAAGAGCCCCGCGAACGCTGGTTCGCGGGGCTCTTTCGTGTCCGCCTCGCTCGTTGTTGTCCTTTCAGCAAGCAGCGACAGAGCGCTGTCCGCGTTAGCAGGTGGCCGTAGCTGAGGCGACATTCGGAAGATGTGCGGCCGGGCGTGCCTGGGGCGTCGGAATCACGCGACACAGGACTCGACATCTGGCATGAGACACGGAAAATTACGATCGTCCGAACTCATTGATTGTTTTGTGAGTGTTACCAGTCACTGTGACCTATTTCACCTTTAAACTTACTCGCAAATTACAAAACACGCCCGAGTTGTCAACTCGAACGACACGCCGCATTTTCATCCATACACAGGTAAGAAAGTTTATGTACACCCTTCGGGCTGGTGATATAGCGCTTGCAGCGAAAGTTATACCCAGGTTATCCACAGATAGTCAACACAGTTGTTCAGCACTATCCACAATTTGTCCACAGATTCATCCACAGGCCGTGTTGTGAGAGAAGACTAGACCACCTAACGTCTCTCCCGCGTGTATCCGCAACCCGATTGGGTGCTCTGCGGGTGCCGTGGCACTCGGCGTCTACGGGGGGTGTCAGACAGTAGAGGTACAACTTGTGCAAGCGTCGCCGGGTGTAGTCCGGTGACGGTTTCTGACGGGGAAGGACGGTCGAACTCTCGTGGCTGTTGTGGACGATCGAGGGCAGCCGGACTACGTTTCCGGACCGCCTCCCAGTGAAGCTCCCGGCGAGGACTTCGGACGCCAACCACCACAGGACATGGCAGCGGAGCAATCGGTTCTCGGCGGCATGTTGCTCAGCAAGGATGCGATCGCAGATGTGCTCGAGGTGCTTCGTCCGGGCGACTTCTACCGTCCAGCGCATCAGAGCGTGTACGACGCGATCCTGGACCTCTACAGTCGCGGTGAGCCCGCCGACCCGGTGACGGTATCGGCCGAACTCGATCGACGCGGCGACCTCAAGCGTGTCGGCGGTCCCCCGTACTTGATCACACTCACTCAGACTGTCCCGACCGCCGCCAACGCCGGCTACTACGCCGAGATCGTTGCCGAAAAGTCGATTCTGCGCCGACTCGTCCAAGCCGGTACCCGCATCGTGCAGTTCGGCTACGCAGGCGCCGACGGCCAGGATGTCGCCGAGGTCGTCGACCGCGCGCAAGCAGAGGTGTACGAGGTCACCGAGCGTCGCACCTCGGAAGACTTTCTCCCCCTCGAAGAGCTACTGCAGCCCACGATGGACGAGATCGATTCCATCGCGAGTCGCGGCGGTATTTCCCTCGGTGTACCAACAGGTTTCGCCGAACTCGACGAAATCACCAACGGACTTCACCCAGGTCAGATGATCATCGTGGCGGCGAGGCCTGGTGTCGGTAAGGCGTTGGCGCTCGATACTCCCCTGCCAACACCCGATGGCTGGACCACCATGGGCGAGGTGATGGTCGGTGATCAACTGATCGATGCGCACGGCAAACCCACCCGCGTCGTCGCCGCTACCGACGTCATGGTCGACCGACCGTGCTTCGAGGTCGAGTTCTCCGACGGGACGGTAATCGTTGCGGACGCACAGCATCAGTGGTTGACGGACACGCGCGCGTCGCGGAAGTCCGCGCAGGCCGCTGCCGTCGGATACAACCGCACGCGCAATCAGCAGACTTTCGCTGAGGTACGCACGACCGAAGAGATTGCGCGGACAGTTCGCTGCAACACCAAAGACGCTCGCATCAACCACTCTGTGGTGAACGCGGAGGCCATGCAGCTTCCCGAGCGCGAGCTGTTGGTGCCGCCCTACACGTTGGGCGCGTGGCTCGGCGACGGTACCTCGGCGTGCGCTCAGATCACGAGCGCTGATCCCGAGATCGTCCTTCGAATCGAAGGCGAAGGCCTACAGGTGACGAAGTCGAACTCCGTTGCACTGCGCTACATAATCCAGTTGCCCACCGAGGCTGTGGATTTGAGCCAGAACACGGTCGGAAGCGTTCGGGCGCGCTTGCGGACTATCGGTGTACTAGGCGACAAGCACATCCCGAGTGAATACCTGCGTAGTTCCGAGAGTCAACGTCGAGCACTCCTCGCGGGGCTGCTTGATACCGATGGCACGGTGACCGGTGGCGGTTCGGCTCAGTTCAGCGTGACCAGTGAGCGTCTTGTTCGTGGCGTTAGCGAACTTGTCACCAGCCTCGGCTACCGCGTGCAGATGTCGACGAAACGGGTCAAGGGGCGCAGCGAGGCGTCGTCTACGGCCTACACCTTGACCTTCGCGACCGATGACGTGTTGTTCGGTTTGCATCGAAAGCAGATGCTGCACAAAGAGCGTCGGGCAGCGAGTTCGACCGTACGGTCTGGATCTCGGTTCATCGTCGACGTTCGCAAGGTCGACACGGTTCCAGTGCGTTGCGTCGAGGTCGACAATGCCGAGCACCTGTATCTCGCGAGTGAGTCGATGATCCCGACGCACAACTCCACGATTTCGATGGACTTCATGCGTTCGTGCTCTATCAAGCACGGCATGCCCAGTGTCATCTTTTCGCTGGAGATGAGCCGCACCGAAATCGTGATGCGTCTGCTTTCGGCTGAGGCGAGTATCAAGCTCGGCGACATGCGCTCCGGAAAGATGACCGACGAAGACTGGACTCGTCTTGCGCGTCGGATGAGCGAGATCAGCGAGGCGCCGCTCTTCGTCGACGACTCCCCTAACCTGACGATGATGGAGATCCGCGCCAAGGCCCGTCGACTCAAGCAGCGGCACGGACTGAAACTCATTGTGGTGGACTACCTTCAGCTCATGTCGTCGGGCAAGAAGGTCGAGTCGCGGCAGCAGGAGGTCTCGGACTTCTCCCGTCAACTCAAGCTGCTCGCCAAGGAACTCGAATGCCCCGTCGTTGCGGTGTGTCAGCTCAACCGTGGTCCCGAACAGCGAACCGACAAGAAGCCGATGGTGTCCGACCTCCGTGAGTCGGGATCATTGGAGCAGGACGCCGATATGGTTATCCTGTTGCACCGCCCCGACGCGATCGAGCGAGACGACCCGCGCGGCGGCGAAGCCGACCTCATTCTCGGCAAGCACCGTAACGGGCCGACCGCGACAATCACTGTGGCGCACCAACTTCACCTGTCCAGGTTCGTCGATATGGCGCGGGGGTAGTGCGTTTGTCGACTTGCTGTATGCCGCCGTCGCCTAAAAATGAGAAAAAAGCGGACGCTGGTGAGATTTTGAGACAAACACCTGGGTTTTCACAGATTGATGAGACGGGCGGACCCTTTGATGGGACGCCTCAGCCGTATGGGGATGCGTGGAGGGGCTCGCTGCGTGGGCTAGTCGCTCGTCCCGTAACTCCCGCCCGCCTTTCAGGAGCCGTCGCCGGGGCGCGCGACTTTCTTGAGCGCGTCGAGGTTGGCTCGCGTCAGCTTCAGAAGCGCGCCTCCCGCGCAAGGGAGTTCTCGTGTCCTGACTCGGTCGACTTTTGGAAGAGTTCAGCTCCGAGACACCCTGTGAGATAGTGCAATTCGCGGTTTATTTGGGTGATGCGGATGTCCTGATCGAGGGCAGCAGCCTTTTCGTTTTCGTAGTGAGCGGTCGCGGCGAAGCGGCATAATCTCAGCGCAAGGACACTTAGGCCGGCAAGTACCAGGTGCACAAGTTCCTCTGGGTCGCCAGCGGTGGACGCGGCTATCCGCAGGGACAGGCTGCCTCTGTGGAGGTCTGTTCGTCCGATGTCGGATAGGAATTGGACCTCACGACCCTCCGGTCGCCAGGTTCCCGTGTGGCCATCAAATATTGGCGTGAAGCTGACGGGTTCGCCGATTCGGTGATGAAGTAGAAGGCGTCGTGCGACTTCTCCTGCATCGGTTTGAAGGGCGGCGAGCATAGTGCGGACGAACTGTCCCCCGTGATCCGAACAGGCACTGCATCTCTGGCCGGCCAGCGACCCCGCCCTTCCGCTTTACCTGTGCGAGTGCGATTTTGGAGCTGAAATCGATCCCGAAATCAGCACCCTCAGTAGTAGCGACTGCATCACTGAAGCCCTAGCTCCGTATCACCTCGGCGGCGTTCAAATCAGCTTCGTGCGGGGTGGTGGTGTAGTTCATCTAGTCTCTATTGTGCGCCGCGAATCACACGCATGTAACATTATTCACACCAAAAGAGAGCGCTCGGAGGCTACGAATGGATGCACAGAACGAAAGAAGCTCGGATTCAACGCAGAGCGGAGATCTACGGAATTCTGCGATTGACGGTACCGAGCAGGCTACATTCGTTGACTGGGGTTCTAGTGAATCGCTGACCGGCAGCGGCTACATCACCAACGAAAACGACGGGAAGTAGTACCAGTCATGGGCGTTTCAAATGACGACAGCCAGTCCGACGGCAGTTCTGTTGAAGGTCACGATGCTAGTGAGCCAACAACTCCACCTTTCGTTGACTGGGGTTCGAGTAATCTCCTCACGCATGGCAAACCGTCGGATTCGATAAAATTCAAACATGAGCGCAACGAGTGATCAAACTGGCAACGCTGCGCAAGTTTATTCGCGCCACTTAGAAGACCTCCTTAACCGTGAATATGACCGTATGGCTACCTTGATCGGGCGCGGAGAAGTAATCGTGCGTACAGTACTGTCGATTCTTACGGTTTTGGTTGCGATCACTGCACTGATAATTGGCGCGAGTGTGGGAATTAGGCCACATAGTGCGACATGGATAGTACTGGGTTTCGCATCTTTCATCGGCCTAGTCGCACTATTTATAGCATCTCTCGTGCAGTCTGCTCCGAGCCAGATTTTATCGACGGACGAAACTACAATTGAACACATGCTTGGCCATCGGTGGATTGCGCCGTCAGGAGATGACCCACGCCGGATTGTCGCTATGCGTGTAGCTGAAGCAATAAAGTCTTTGCGGAAAGCGAACGAAACTAGAGCAAATAGGGCGACAAAGGCGCTCTACACGCAATTTGCATTCATCGTATTTGTACTGGGCGCAGTGGGTATGGAGGTCATTCTCCAATAACAGCAGCTACCATAGGAATTCTGCGCCATCCTAAGTGCGGATCAGATCGCTCGGATACCAATCCGTCCATCGAAGAGACTCTCTCAGGCGGTTTCGCGTGTTCTGTTGCATCGTAGCGTCTACTTCGATGCGGTGGTCGGCTTAGCATCTGGAGCTGGCTTAGCGGTCACCGTGGCGTCTTTGACGAGCTTCTCAGCCTCCGCCTTCGCCTCTTTCACGAACTCTTTTGCAGCGTCGCTGACCTGCTGCGCTCCTACCTTTGCTTCAGCGATGATGGCCTCAGCTGAAGCGCCCTAGCTTTTGTGGCTCTTCACGATCGCGAGTGCGTGAGGTCGATCGTGAAGAGCCGGTTTGCCATCAGCAGGCCGCCCCCTCTGGAGGTTTTACCGCCCTCACTTGGCCAAGGTGGGACCATCGCTTCATGACGCTATTTTTGGATGATCAACGTCTTAACGGACCGCACGTAGCCCGGATCAGCGCCCGGCCGCGGAGAATCGCTCTCCCGCTCCATGCCGCCGGTCCACGGAGTCTTGAAGACGCGGTTGAGTTGGAGTGCCAGTTGTGGGGCGGGGCCGCGAACATCATTCTGCCCTTGGATGATGCAGGCTCAATCCCTGAGATGTATCGAGCGATCTTGCCTGGATCGCAAATCGACGGTGTGCAAGGCGTCGGGAACGACCCTGAAATGTCGCTGACGGACAAGATCGACCTCAGCCAAGCGAGGGATGTCTCGCGCTCTCAGTTGGCGGCCGGTCTACTAGAATTTCGATCGGCGGAGAAGCCAGCACCTCTTGAGGTGGTGACGCTCGATGTGGATGACCCCTGGCACGGGATCTATCTAGCGTGTCTCGGAAGCTGCCGAAGAAGATAAACCCAAAAATTGTCAGAGTGAATCACCCCGGCAAGTCCGGAGACTGTCTAGTTTGAAAACTCCGCGAGGCGCTGAGTTCTGTGTTCACCGTAGTAGAGCGCTTCGAGTTCGGCTGGTGGGATGTCCCCGCAGTGCTCGTAAAGTCTGCGGTGGCCCAAACCAGTCCACCCATTCCAACGTGGCGATTTCTACGTGTTCGACTGTTCGCCACGGTCCCTGCGGCTAGATCAGCTCGGTCTTGTACAGGCCGTTTATTGTCTCCGCGAGGGCGTTGTCGTAGCTGTCCCCGATTGTTCCGATCAAGGCATCGATGCCGGCCTCGGTCAGCCGCTCGGTGAAGGCAATCGAGTGGGGGCCCCTCCCGCTTGCTGGTGAGTATTGAGAGCCGCGGTCGTGGTGGTGAATCAGTCCCGACAGGTCCGTGATGCCTTCACGTCGTCTCGTCCAGATCGCGTGCTCGATCGCATCGAGAACCAACGGGGTAGTCATTCTCGTCGAAGTCCTCCATCCGAGTATTCGCCGCGAGTAGGCGTCGATCACGAATGCCACGTA
>JBBSSG010000166.1:0-7957 GCA_038242295.1 Mycobacteriales bacterium
AGCCGTGGTCCAGCCAGCTTCCGAGCAGCTTGTAGCCCTCGACGTAGGTGCTGACATATGCCCGCCACAGCGGCGAGGACAGAAACTTCAGACTCTGCCGGGCCCGTTTCGGTGAGGCCAACGACCAACGCTCGAGATAGGCGGCCACATCGTCCTGACTTCTATGCTGGTCGTGCAACAGCAACGCCGCGTCCTGCCGCACGCCGAGCAGCTGCCCCGACGCCGCAGACAGACGCTCGGCCTTGTCCCCGTCGAAGCGTAATCCGAGATCGGCGTAGATCTCCTGCGCCCAGATCCCCCACCCCGGTCCGACGATCGACTTCAACGCAAGATCGGCCAGTCCCTCGGCCATCAGGCATTGCGGAGTGTTCACGAGAAAAAGCGTCTGCTCGAGTTGGCCTTCCGCAACCAAGCCAGCCTCCTTGCGGCAGTGCTCGGTGTGATGACCCGGATATGCCTCGTGCGCAATCAGATGAGGCAGATTGGCCATCTGTTGTTGCAGGTCGGAGTTGATGGCCACGGTCGAGCGGTAGTCGCCCAGGTAGTAGTTGAATCCCGACCACGGCTTGTCCCCGACCACCTCGTACGTCACCACTTCCCCGGCGGGCAGCGCGTACTCGGCCCGCACCCGGTCCCGCAGCGCGCTCGAGAAGGCCTCGACGCACTCTTCCAGGCGGTCGGCGGGCACGACATCACTCGCGCGGTATGCGGAAAGACGCTCGGCGAGTGAACCGGGACCACTGAGAACCTCATCCATCTTGCGGTGCGCCTCGCGGTACTCGTCCTGATCGCCGGGCTCGATGCGTACATCGAAGTAGGCGAAGACCTCGTCGACGAAGCCGATGTCCTCACCGGCGAACTTCCGGCCCGAACATTCGAGCGCCCGCAAGTGGACGTCGATGAACTCCGCGCGCTGCGTCGGCAGGTCGACATTGACGAGCTCTGTGCGAAGTTCCGTCGCTTTCCGCGCGAGAACTGCGGGGTCGGGCGCAGGAGCGTTCTCGACGCGGCGCCGAAGATCCGGATCACCGGTGTAGGCGTCGACGAATCCCTCCTCGAGGCGATCGAAGCTCAGACCGAGGGAGAGATAATCGCGGACGAAGGAATCTGCTTTCATGAGACCTGACGATAGTGCTCACCCCCGAGTGAACGCACGGTGAGCGACCCCGCCCGTCAGGGTCTTCGCGGCACCGAGCACAATCTGAAACCATGCGACTTCAGAGTCCCTCATGCGCCTTTTGCGTACTTCCAGGTACGCGCAAGGCACACGAGCGGCGGAGCCGCGAATGAGCGAAACGAGCCCATACGTCGAGTTCGACCGAGCCCAGTGGCGCAAGCTTCGACAATCGACTCCCCTGGATCTGACCGAGGAAGAGCTCGTCGGCTTACGCGGCCTCGGAGAGCAGATCGATCTCGAGGAAGTTGCCGAGGTATATCTGCCCCTCGCCCGGCTAGTCCACCTTCAGGTTGCCGCCCGCCAAAGTCTCTTCGCTGCCACCGCCACCTTCCTCGGCGAGAAACACCCCGACCGGCAGGTCCCGTTCGTCATCGGAGTGGCAGGAAGCGTCGCCGTCGGGAAATCGACAACGGCCCGCGTCCTGCAAGCGCTTCTGGCGCGCTGGGACCACCACCCGCGCGTCGACCTGGTCACGACCGACGGATTCCTCCATCCAACAGCAGAGTTGATACGTCGGGGCATCCTCCATCGGAAGGGATTTCCCGAGAGCTACGATCGCCGTAAGCTGCTGCGTTTCGTGACCGAGGTGAAGTCCGGAGCCGAAGAGGTTGCGGCACCGGTGTATTCGCACGTGTCGTACGACGTTGTCAAAGGCCAGTTCCACATGGTCCGCCAGCCGGACATTCTCATCGTCGAGGGTCTCAACGTGCTACAGACGGGGTCCCGGCTCATGGTGTCGGACCTGTTCGACTTCTCGATCTACGTGGACGCCCGGATCGAGGACATCGAAGCCTGGTACGTCAATCGCTTTCTCGCCCTTCGCGCGACATCGTTCACGAACCCGGACGCGCACTTCCATCACTACGCCAATCTGTCCGACGAGCATGCACGCATCGCCGCCGAGGACCTGTGGCATTCGATCAACCTGCCGAATCTCGTCGACAACATCCTCCCGACGCGGCCGCGGGCGACGATGGTGCTTCGCAAGGACAGCGATCACACCATCAACCGACTACGGCTGCGAAAGCTCTGAAGACACCGTCAGCTGCAATCAGACGCCAAATCTCCGGTGCCGCACGGCGTAGTCGCGTAAGGCTCGCAGGAAGTCGACGCGACGGAACTCGGGCCAGTACGCCTCGGTGAACCAAATTTCCGAATAGGCGCTCTGCCACAACAAGAACCCCGACAGTCGCTGCTCCCCCGACGTGCGGATGACCAGATCGGGATCAGGCTGGCCGGACGTGTACAAGTGGCTGCCGATACCGCCTACGTCGATCGCTTGCACGAGGTCGTCCCCGGTGAGCCCCTCGGTAATCTTCTCGCTCAGCAAGGACTGCACTGCGTCGGCGATCTCCTGCCGCCCGCCGTATCCAACTGCGACGTTGACGTAGGTTCCGGTGCGGCCAGTGGTGAGCTCGGCGGCTTCTTTGAGTCGCCGCGCGGTCGCCGCAGGAAGCAGATCGAGGGTCCCGACGATCTTGACACCCCAGTTCTGCTCGGCCCCGCAGATCTCTTCCACGACGTCGGTGATGATCTCCAGTAGGGAATCCAGTTCGCTGGGATCTCGACTCAGATTCTCGGTGGAGAGCAGATAAATAGTCGCCATCTCGATGCCGGCCGCATCGCACCATCCGAGCATCTCGGCGATCTTGACCGCACCCATACGGTGCCCATGGGCGACATCGGTGAAGCCGTTCTCACGTGCCCAGCGTCTGTTCCCGTCGCACATCACTGCCACATGACGCGGATGCGCCGCGTCGTCGAGTTGCATCAGCAGTCGTCGCTCGTACACGTTGAGGAGGACGCTGCGCACTTTGGTCGGGAGAATCTTCACCGAGACATCACCACGGGATACAACCTTACGCCGACACAAAAGTTCTACTCGCCGGTACAGTAAGCCTCAAACCTACGGTTGCGTAGGTTCTCGTCGCACAGGAGGTCATGCCTATGACAGCGTTCGGAATCGACGAACTCCCCGTAAAACCACGGATGCGCGGTTGGATACATCTGTATGCGTTCGGGGTCGCTTTAGTCGCAGGAATCGTTCTGGTCGCACTTGCCTTCCGCTCCGTGTCGATCAGCGCGGGCCTTGCGACCACCGTCTACGCCGTCACAGTGTGCGGCGTTTTCGGCGTCAGCGCCACATATCATCGCATCCATTGGGACAACCCTGCCCATCGGATGTGGATGAAACGGGCCGATCATTCGATGATCTTCCTGTTCATCGCGGGTACCTACACGCCCTTCGCAGTTCTCGGACTTCCTGCTCAGACTGGGCGCACCCTACTGATAATCGTATGGTCGGGCGCGTTGGCCGGGGTCGCGCTGAAGATGCTGTGGCCTACCGCGCCCCCGTGGGTCGGAGTTCCGCTGTACCTACTCCTGGGCTGGGCCATCGTTCCCGTCGCACCGACGCTCATCGAGGAGGTCGGCTACGCACCGTTCGTACTTCTACTGGTCGGCGGCATCTTCTATAGCGTCGGAGCAGTGCTGTACGCGACGAAATGGCCGAATCCGTGGCCCGGCACCTTCGGCCATCACGAGTTCTTCCACGCCGCGACGGTACTGGCTGCCATTTGCCACCTCGTCGCGGTATGGCTGGTGTTGTTCTAACCAGAGCGCGTTCGCACGGGCGAGAACGAATTCGGTGTTCTCGCCCGTGCGCCGCTCCGGATGGCCATATCAACCGAAATCGCGCACGACGACGACGTCTCCGCCGACGAGCATCCTCTACCGTCGTAGCGCAGCGATCAACTCGTCCGCACTTGTCACCGGCCTGTCGCAAACGAACCCCCGGCAGACATAGGCCGCAGCGTCACCGTCGACGGTGGGTCGACCGGTGAACAACGGACTCGAGTCGACGACACCGGCAACAATGGTCGTGCCGCCCGGTGCATTGCGACGCGCGACCGCGAGCAACTCGGTGTCTCCGTCAGTCGACACGGCAACCTGCAGCGGACCCCGAACGGACGCCTCGGCGACGGTCAGCCAGTGGCCGCCCGATCGAGGGGCTCGTTCGAGCACGAGCGCCGCCCGAGTCAGCGCCGCCGCCACCAGTTCGCCGTACCGCGTTGCGGTATCAGCATCAACGAGTGCTTCCGCTGTCAACAGCGCTTCCGTGACTGTCGACGCGCCCGACGGTGTTGCGTTGTCCAGCGGATCTCGGGGCCGAGTCACCAGCGTTTCGGCGTCATCCGCGGTGTCGACCAACTGCCGGGATTGTCGTGATCGGCGAAGTGCTCGATCGCAGAATCGAGGATGCGCTGAGCCCTGTCCAGCCACACTGTCTCACCGGTTGCCTGATACAGCGCGAGGGACGCGGTCGCGAGGCACGCATAGTCCTCGAGCACTCCCATTGCGTCGCCGACGTGCGTTCCGAGCGACGTTCTACGCAGTCTGCCGTTCTCCTCGTGCGAGGCATAGATCTGCTCGGCGCATTCGACTGCGGCATCGATCCACTCGGGCCTGTTCAAGCCAGCTCCGGCCTCGGCGAGTGCGCAAATCGCCAAACCGTTCCAGGCGGTCACGACCTTGTCATCGCGGCTCGGCTGTGGACGTATTTCGCGAGCAGCGAGCAATAAATCACAGACGCGTCGGTAGCGCTCGTCGTCGGTGGGATCCTCCGGCAATTGCAAGACCGACATTCCGGCCTCGAACGTGCCTGCACTGTCCACCGCGAAGAGTCCCGCCGCCCACACTCCATCCTCGAATCCGAGAACCTGGACGAGCTGTTCCGGCGTCCAAGCGTAGGTGAGTCCTTCGACGCCTTCGGTGTCCGCATCGAGGGCGGCTGCGAAACACCCCGCATCCGTGCGGAGTTCGCGAAGAAGAAAGCCTGCAGTGGCGTCGGCGACTCTCGTGGCCAGACTGTCTCCGGTGACTCGGGCCAGGTGGCCGTAGAGGCGCAGCAGCAGCGCATTGTCGTAGAGCATCTTCTCGAAGTGCGGAACGACCCACTCTGCATCGACCGAGTAGCGGGCAAACCCCCCGCCGATCTGGTCGTAGATGCCGCCCCGTGCCATTGCGGCCGCGGTGCGTTGTACCGTCGCCAACGCCGACGTCGATCCCGTCCGTTCGTGATGACGCAGCAGACCTTCGAGTAAGGCACCGGGCGGGAACTTGGGCGCGCCGCCGAAGCCACCGCGCTCGGGGTCCTCATCACGCAGAACCGACTCGACGGCCTCGGCCAGAAGATCTGCATCGACCGCCCGGCCCGAGACCGGCATTTCACCCGAGTTCTTCCTCAGCGCCGCGACAATGGCCGAAGAAGCGTCGAACACTTCACCTCGACGGGTCGCCCATGTGTCGGAAATCGCTTCGAGCAGTTGAGGAAACGATGGACCCCCACCGCGCGGTCGTGGCGGGTAATAGGTACCGCAGTAGAACGGCTCCGCATCAGGTGTCAGGAAGCACGTCATCGGCCAACCGCCCTGGCCGGTCATCGCAACGGTGGCGTTCATGTACACAGCGTCGAGATCGGGGCGTTCCTCCCGGTCGACCTTGATACACACGAAATGCTCGTTCATGAGGGCGGCAATAGTCTCGTCCTCGAAAGACTCGTGCGCCATGACGTGACACCAATGGCATGCCGAGTATCCGACCGACAGCAGGATCGGCACGTCACGCTGCCGTGCCGATTCGAGCGCCTCCTCCGTCCACTGCTGCCAGTGAACAGGGTTGTCTGCATGCTGCCGCAAGTACGGACTGGTGGATTCACCGAGAGCGTTGGCGGACAGCACTGTCAGTTCTCGTCTGATTCGCGGATCGCGCCGCGGTCGGTACCTTCGTCCAGTTCCTGATCAGGGCCCGGATCCTGCTTTTCGAAAGTCTCTGGAAGCTTCTTGAGCTGTTTGTTCATCGACCAGATCAGCAGAGCTGTACCGAACAGCAACGCGATGATTATCACCAGCCCGACAGGCGACGACTTACCGAACTCGGGTCCTGTTGGCTGTTGAGCCAGAATTGAGATGATCACTGAGCATCCTCGTCGTCGATACCCGCGAACAGGTCGGTTTCCGGAAACGAAGTTGTTACGCGAGTTCTCGCCAACTCGTATTCCTCGGTCGGCCACAACTTGCGCTGCACATCGACCGGAACCGCGAAGAACGTGCCGTTCGGATCGATCTGCGTAGCGTGCGCTCGTAGGGCATTGTCACGCTGCTCGAAATAGTCACCCACCGTGACCTGCGTCGTGATTCTTTCCATGATCTCGTCACGGTCGGCCGTCCAGCGCTTCAACCATTCGACAAACGGGCTCTCCTCGCCGCGTTCGATGAACCAGTCGTTGAAGAGCTGCATGCGCTTACGGATGAAACCGTGCGAGTAGTACAGCTTCAGTGGGCTCCACGGCTCGCCCGCGTCAGGAAACTTCGTAGGATCGCCTGCCGCCTCGTACGCAGCAACGGAAACCTCGTGACACCGAATGTGGTCGGGGTGCGGGTATCCGCCCTTCTCGTCGTACGTGGTCATCACGTGCGGCTTGAACTCGCGAACCACTTTGACGAGGGCCTCGGTGCATTCTTCCAGCGACGCGAGTGCAAAGCAGCCATCGGGTAGGGGCGGTAGCGGGTCGCCCTGAGGAAGACCCGAGTCCATGTAACCGAGCCATCTCTGGCCGACGCCGAGAATTCGTGCAGCTTCTGCCATCTCCTCGCGGCGTACTTCCGGCAAACGCTCGCGTACACCGGGGATATCCATTGCCGGATTCAAAATGTCTCCGCGCTCGCCGCCAGTGAGCGTGACGACAAGCACTTCGTTGCCCTCCGCTGCGTAGCGAACCATCGTCGCGGCGCCTTTACTCGACTCGTCGTCAGGATGGGCGTGTACCGCTATGAGCCGTAGTCCGCTCACGTTGTTTCCTCACCTCAGCTTCTGCTGTTTCTTTCTGACCAACTATAGTTCCATCTGGCACCGACACTGCTCGCACCGGATGCCGAACGACTGCCATGCACCTCGACGAAAGCTCGTATGACTGCCACGCTCCCCGAAGGCCGATATCCGGTATCCGCGTCGAAGCGAGCGGTGGGCCGTCGAACCAAGACTATTCTGCTGGTGATTGTGCTGCTCATCGGCTTCGGTATCGCCTACTTCAGCTACCAGCGCTTCGCAGTGAAAGAAATAGAAGGCACTGCGCTCACATTCGATCTGCTCGACGAGCAAACCGTCTCCATCCGGTTCAGCGTCACCCGCGCCGATCCATCCGAGGATGCCGTCTGCATAATTCGGGCGCGATCCCGCGATGGCTCCGAGACGGGCCGCCGCGAGGTACTGATACCTGCATCGGCGCAGCGCGAAGTGGAGGCGGTTTCCGAGGTCCGAACCTCGCAGCCACCCGCCGTGGGTGAAATCTATGGATGCGGTCTCAACGTCCCCGAGTACTTACGGGCAGGCTAGCCACTTCTCATCGTGGTAAGATGGGCGCGTACACGGTTCCGGACTGGAGCCGTGTATTGCTGCATTGACGGCCAAAACGACGACGACCGGTGCAGAGTACGTGCTATGCCGCAGCGGCTCAGGAAGCGGGCCGACCAGGGGGTTCCAAAAGGAATCCTCTGTTGTTTGCGTGCCCGTCGGCTACAGACAGGGAGCCCGCCGCGGCTTCGACTACAAGGGAGTGATCGAGATGACCGAGACCCAGGTGACCTGGCTTACCCAGGAGTCCCACGACAGGCTCAAGAGCGAACTCGACCAACTCATTTCCAATCGCCCGGTCATCGCGGCCGAAATCAACGAGCGACGCGAAGAGGGCGATCTGAAAGAGAACGGCGGCTACCACGCTGC
>JBBSSG010000167.1:0-7938 GCA_038242295.1 Mycobacteriales bacterium
AACCAGACGACATTCATAATTCCACTCATACCCACACTTCTCATAGTTCTCCCATACTTACCTCACCGCAGACCCAACAATGCGTTCTACCTTGGGAAACATGACTTCCACAGCAACGCCGATCTTTCCCGGAGCAGCATCCTTGGTGAACAGCACCTGCACCTTCGAGGCCTTCTACGAAAAGCTCTACACCAACGCTCCCGCGCTCGCATGGATGCTCGACGCCGAACGCGACCGCCTAGAAGCGCTGGAAGACTTCTTCGCCAAATCACCCGCAGAACGGCAAATGACCGTCGACGCCTGGGCACAATAGGGGCGTGGCCGAATCAGCAACAGTTCTCGTAGTCGACGACGACGCGGATGTACTCGCTTCGCTCCAACGCGGACTGCAACTGTCCGGCTTTACCGTCATCACCGCCGTCGACGGGGCTGAGGCGCTCACCGCCGTATCGCAGCGCGTCCCGGACGTCGTCGTGCTCGATATCAATATGCCCGTGCTCGACGGCGCTTCTGTCGTCAAGGCACTCCGCGCGATGGGCAACGATGTGCCGATCTGCGTGTTGAGCGCCCGAAGCTCAGTCGACGACCGGATTTCCGGCCTCGAATCCGGCGCCGACGATTACCTGACCAAGCCATTCGTACTGGCCGAACTCGTTGCGCGCATCCGGGCGATGCTGAGGCGTCGAGCGACGGTTCCCGCTGGTACCGAAAGCGGTTCGATAGCAGCCATCGGCCATCTGCGTGTCGACATCCCTGGCTATCGCGCACACGTGAGCGACCGCGAGTTGGACCTGACCAAACGCGAGTTCGAACTCCTTGCCGTATTGGCTCGAAATGCAGGCGTGGTTCTCACCCGTGAGCGGCTACTCGAATTGGTGTGGGGGTACGACTTCGTGGCCGACACCAACGTGGTGGACGTCTTCGTCGGCTATCTGCGTCGAAAGCTCGAAGTAGGCAACGAACCCCGAATCTTGCACACCGTCCGCGGCGTCGGATTCGTACTGCGAGCGTCGGCATGAGGTTCTCCCTGCGCGCTCGCGTCGCCGTCGCGACGGCCCTGGGAGCCACGATCGTCGTTGCGACCCTCGGCATCGTCGCGGCCGTCGTCATCTCGCGAAACAACGTCAGCAACCTCGATCAACGGCTCTCGACGGCGTCGCAGGTCCTCATCCCCAGCGCTGCGAGTCTGGAGCCGTTATTGGACCAACTCGGCAGCTCGGGCACGTTCGCGGTCACCATTCGTACCGGCGGGACGGTGATCGCCTCGACCTCGACGCAGCTCCCCCAACTATCCGAGGGCTCGGAGACCGTGGACGTCGACGGCAACCGGTTTCGCGTCTACACCTCCAACGCGGTGTCCGCGACGAACATCGCCATCTCCATCGGCGTGCCCGCGATCGAGGCGCAAGAAGTCACCGACGATCAGCAACGATGGGTAATCTTCGGCGGCCTCGCAGCGATCGCCGCCTCCACCGGGCTCGGTTGGATTTTCGGAGGTCGTGCGGTGAAACCCCTCGTCACATTGACCCGGCAAGTCAATGCTCGACCTCCCAGATCGCCCCAGACTCGAACGGGAGTACGCGAAGCTGACGAACTCGCCGTTGCGATCGCCGACATGCTCCAACGCGTCAACGACGCCCAGGACCGCACCAACGAAGCACTCGGAACTGCACGCGATTTCGCTGCTGTATCAGCGCACGAACTTCGCACCCCGCTGACCGCGATGCGCACCGACATCGAGGTTCTACGCACTTTGGATCTCGAACCTCCGCAACGGCGCGAAATTCTCGATGACCTGCAGCGAACTCAGGGACGGGTCGAAGCGACCTTATCGGCGCTGGAACGACTCGCATCCGGGGAGCTATCGAGCGAGAAGGATCGAACCCTGGTCGACGTGATCGAAATCTGCGACGTGGCCGCCCAGGACGCGATGCGTCAGAATCCTGAACTCGAGGTGCGAATCGAATCGGAACCCACTCTGGAGATGCGTGCGCTTCCGGCCGGTCTGCGGCTCGCCTTGGACAACGCGATCATCAATGCCGCCAGGCACGGAAACGCGACTCGAGTAGCGATCGCGATCATCAAAGAGGACGAGACAGTGACAATCACTGTCGACGACGACGGCGCCGGAATTCCGCCCGCCGAGCGTGACTCGGTATTCGAGCGCTTCTACCGAGGAGCCTCCGCTACGAAAGGTGGTTCGGGCCTCGGGCTCACACTGGTCGAGCAACAGGCTGAACTGCACGGCGGACGTGCCTTCTTCACTGACAGTCCACTCGGCGGGGCGCGATTGGTACTGGAACTCGATGCGACCCTGCCGTCAGCGCAGGCCTAGAGAGCTATACGACGTCGATGAGATCGATTACGAAGACGAGCGACTTACCCGACAGCTGGTGGCCGGCTCCGGCAGGGCCATATGCCAGTTCCGGCGGAATGGTCAGCTGGCGACGTCCGCCGACCTTCATCCCGGGGATACCGTCCTGCCAGCCTTGGATCAAGCCCTGCAGTGGAAATTTGAGGGACTCTCCGCGGTTCCACGAGGAATCGAACTCTTCGCCCGACTCGAACTCGACGCCGACGTAGTGAACCTCGACGTTTCCGCCCGCTACTGCCTCTGCTCCATCGCCCTCGACCAGATCCCTGATGACAAGGTCGACGGGAGGAGGGCCGGCTTGGAACTCGATGATTGGCTTCGTCACGTCGTCCACACTACGTCGTAGCCGGCAGCGGATCAGCGCAGTGTCGAGAATTGGTCAGTAATTGCGGTCGAAAGCTCGCCGCGAGCCCCGTTCTCGAATCCAAATTTTCGAGTAGTCCGGCTGCCGAATGCATACCCTGTGCATGCCGGCCGGGAAGCAAAAGGAATCAGGAGTCCGCACATGAGCAGCAGTATCCGAATCAGTCTCGCGCAGGTCACGAGCGGTCCCGAACCGGTCGACAACCTGAGGATCATCGACACCTACGCCCGCGCTGCACGAGAATCCGGCTCCACACTCGTAGTGTTCCCCGAAGCAATGATGCGGTGCTTCGGGGGACCGATCCGGCGTATCGCCGAGCCACTGGACGGCCCGTGGGCAGAAGCCGTCCGCGAGATAGCCCGCGAGAACGGCATCACGATCGTGGCCGGGATGTTCACCCCCGCCGACGAGGAACGCGTGAGCAACACACTTCTCGTCAGCGGACCCGGAATCGAGGCGCACTACGACAAGATCCACCTGTTCGACGCCTTCGGATTCGCTGAATCAGACACCGTCGCGCCTGGGTCCGAACCGCTCGTCCTCGACATCGACGGGGTAAGAATCGGCTTCGCGACCTGCTACGACATCAGGTTCCCTGAGCTGTTTCAAAAACTCGGCGACCTCGGCGCACAGCTCATCGTCGTCCCAGCATCGTGGGGCTCGGGCCCCGGCAAGATTGCGCAATGGTCCCTGCTGGCGCGGGCTCGCGCTCTCGACGCCACCGCGTACGTCGCAGCCTGCGATCAGGCGCAGCCGCCGAGGAACGATGGAACAGCGCCATTGGGCGTCGGGCATTCCGTCGTCAGCTCCCCCACCGGCGAGGTCTTCGGCGAGCTCGACGCGGCCCCGGGGTTACTGACTGTCGACATCGACCCCGCACTGGTCGACGAAGTTCGCCGCAAGCTGCCCGTACTCGAGAACCGTCGCCGCTTCCAACCAACTGACGGCACGTAAAACGAAAAAAGGCCGCCGGTTCCCATTTTTGGAAACCGGCGGCCTTCTGGCGTGCGTCGTGTCAGCGGGCGCCGAGATCCTTGTAATCCCGCTCGGTGTAACCGGTGTAGATCTGCCGCGGACGACCGATCTTCGTAGTCGGATCCTCGTGCATTTCGCGCCAATGCGCGATCCAACCAGGAAGCCGTCCCATTGCGAACAACACCGTGAACATGCGCGGCGGGAAGCCCATCGCGCGATAGATCAGACCAGTGTAAAAGTCGACATTGGGGTAGAGCTTGCGCTCGACGAAGTAGTCGTCCGTCAGAGCGGTCTCCTCTAGCTTGAGTGCAATCTCGAGGAGCTCGTCGCCCTTGCCCAGCTTGGAGAGGATCGTGTGCGCGGTCTCTTTGACCAGCGTCGCGCGCGGGTCGAAGCTCTTGTAGACGCGATGCCCGAAGCCCATGAGCTTCACGCCGTCTTCCTTGTTCTTCACCCGGTTGACGAAGCTGGAAGCGTCGCCGCCTTCTGCCTTGATCTTGTCGAGCATCTCGAGCACAGCCTGGTTGGCGCCGCCGTGCAGCGGACCCCAGAGAGCGTTGATGCCGCCGGAGATCGACGTGAACAGGTTCGCATCCGATGATCCGACAAGCCGAACCGTAGAGGTGGAACAGTTCTGCTCGTGATCAGCATGCAGGATGAGCAGCATGTCGAGCGCCTTGACGATCTCGGGATCGACCTCGTACGGCTCGGCCGGGAAACCGAACGTCATGCGCAAGAAGTTCTCGACGAGGCTCTTCGAGTTGTCCGGGTACAGGAACGGCTGCCCGACGGATTTCTTGTACGCGTAGGCCGCGATAGTCGGCATCTTCGCGAGGAGACGGATGGTCGAGAGCTCGACCTGCTCGGGATCACCGGGATCCAACGAATCCTGGTAATACGCCGACAATGCGTTCACCGCGCTCGACAGCACCGGCATCGGGTGCGCGTTGCGAGGGAAGCCGTCGAAGAACCTCTTGAGGTCCTCGTGCAGCAGCGTGTGCCGACGGACCCTGTCGGTGAACTCCTCGAGCTGAACCTCGGAGGGGAGCTCACCGTAGATCAGCAAGTAGCTGACCTCGATGAACGAAGACTTACCGGCAAGCTGTTCGATCGGGTACCCGCGATAACGCAAGATTCCCTTTTCACCATCGATGTAGGTGATCGCAGACTTCGTCGAGGCGGTGTTGACGAACCCACCATCGAGCGTCGTGTAGCCGGTCTCAGCCAGCAGCTTTCCCAGCTCGATGCCGTCATTGCCCTCGGAAGCTTTGGCAATCGACATGCTGTGTTCGCCACCGGGATAGGTGAGGGTGGCTCTTGCGTCATTCTCAGCGGGCACGAATGGTCCCTCTCGAACTCATGTAACGGACATTTTCTTCAGTCGATAGAGAAACTAGTCGCTCGACGCCTCCCATGCCCACGGAGGGTCAGCACCCGGCCGAGAAACGGTGACGGCGGCTGCCCGTGCGGCGAAGCCCAGCGCCCGCTTCCAGTCCGGTTCGCTCATCTCGGTCAGGGCCTGCGAAGTGACAATCATCTCGCTGTCGAAGAAGGCCAAAAGCGCACCGTGGACGGTGTCACCTGCGCCGATGGTATCAACGACGTCCACCTGAACCCCGGACACCGAGACCTCGCCTGCCTCCGTGAACACTGAAACACCGTCGCCGCCGCACGTCAGGACCACCGCAGTCACTCCGGCCGCCAGCCAATCGTCGACGCGCGTCCCCTCCGAACCCAAACCCAACCAGTGGGAATCTTCCTCGGATACCTTCAGGACGTCTACAGCGGGCAACCAGGTCCGGAATCTTCGACGAAAGCCGTCGGCAGTGATGTCGCCGCTGGTGCTGTCGATCGCTGCCGGCCTGATATTCGGGTCGAGCATCGTCAATTTCCCTGCCGCGTGCGCACGTTGCAGCAACGCCGCGTACATCGACGCTCCCGGCTCGTACAGCAGCGACAGCGTCCCGAACGACAGCACGCTGACGTCCTCTGGCAGATCCCCAGGATCCTTCACAAGACGATCGGCCGTGCCATCGGCATAGAACGAATATTGAGCACTGCCGTCGTCCGCGACCGTTGTCATCGCCAACGTCGTCGGCTCGTCGCCGCGCTGAACCAAGTCCGTGTCGACGCCCGCATCTCGGAGGTTCGCAAGAATCTGTTCACCGAACCGATCGCTGGATACGCGCGAAAAAAATGCAACCTCGGCGCCGAGACGACCAACGGCGACGGCGACATTGAAGGGGCCGCCGCCGAGTCTCGGCGATAGCAACGGCCCCTCGTGCACCGGCACCAAATCGACGAGTGCCTCACCGCATACGAGGACCGTCATCTCCGGAGATGCTCCATTCCCCAAGTGCCGGTCCAGGATTCGCCTGGCTTCAAGACGAGAAGGTCGATCTCCGAATTCAACGCATCGGGCGGACACGTCATCGGCTCGATCGCGAGCGCACGTCCGCGATCAGGATAAGCCTGATCCTTCGCCGGATCCGCAGTGAAGACCTGCACCCAGTTGAACTCTCGATCGGTCCAGAGCACCGTGCCCGTTCCATCTGGTGCGCGAAGAATATGACGGACTCTGCCGTCGGAGTCGGGCACCTCCGCGCTGAAAGGCGTATCGAGCCAGACGCCTTTCATGATTGTGGGATCGGTGAAATCGAACCCGGATCCTCCCGTCGGTACCGACGGACCGTTCGGCAGATTTCGCACCGGATCCAGTTGCAGGCGCGTACCCGCCGAGAACTCGAGGGTGCATTCGTCGAGCGGCACATTGCCCACACGCACGAAAGCGTGAAACCCCATGCCGTAGGGCGCATCAGTATCGCCGGTGTTCTTCGCGGAAGCGGTGACGAGAAGACCGTCGTCGGTAAGCTCGTGCGCCACAGTGACCGTCAATCGATACGGCCATCCCTCGTGCACACCGACATCGACCGACTGTTCGACACGGGAGGACGAGTGATCGACGAGAGTCCAGTCGACCCGTCGGACAAATCCATGACTCGCGTTGTTGCGAGAGGGTTCGGTTATCTCGAGTTGATGTTCGACACCACCGAACGTGAACTTCCCATCGGCCACACGATTGGGCCAGGGCGCCAGCACCAAACCCGCCGACAGCGGCGGCTTCGTGCCCACCCCCCACGTCTCGGTCAACGGCGAGCCGTCGAAGTCGAGCATGCGCAGCCCCGCGCCCGCTGAAACGACCTCGGCTCGATACTTGCCACTGATCAGAAGATAACTCTGCGCGTGCGCCATGAACACCATTGTCCACCAGAGGCCGCGTGATCAACGCACGCGCAGCAGCAACGCTCACGACGAGAGCGCCGTCGCGAGTTGCCGCTATGAAACTGCGCGGACAGCGGCGAATCAAATATCCAGAAGTCCGTGATCGACGCTAGCGCGGCCGACACGGCAACCGCACAGCCAGTTCACGGCTGTAGACGCTCCACCGCCGAAGTGGCGATGGTGAGCCGAATCCTGTTGTGCAGACGGTTGGTTCGCCCCTGCCAGAACTCAACGGTATCGGGACGCAACCGAAAACCACCCCAGTTCGGCGGCACCGGCACATCCAGGCCGTCGAAACGCTCGGCCACCTCGCTGAGAGCGCGCTCCAACTCCACACGCGAATCGACGGGACGAGACTGCTGCGACGCCCACGCACCCAGTTGCGACCCACGCGGACGCGTCGCGAAGTATTCGGCGGTCGTCTCTGCAGGCACCCGCTCGACGACACCGCGGATCGTGAGCTGACGGGCAATCCCGATCCACGGAAAAGTTGCCGAGGCATATGGCGTCTCGGTGAGCTGGACGCCCTTGTCGGAGTTGTAATTGGTGTAGAAGACAAGACCGTCGGCTTCGAGGCCCTTGCACAGAACTGTCCTAGTAGATGGGTGACCAGCTCGATCGACCGTCGCGAGAACTATCGCGTTCGGCTCGGGAAGATCGGCAGCAACGGCGTCGGAAAGCCAGTCCTCGGCTATCTGAAGCCAACCGTCGCGCAGGCGATTCGGCTCGAGGTCCGCTTCGTTCCCATAGTCGACGCGCATATCGGCTAGAGGCTGTTCATCATCTCTCACAAGCCCCGACGCTACTGGAGAGTACGACCGGCTAAAGTTCTGACCAGAGAAAAATCCCGGACACAGCTCGTGTCGGGCAGATGTGGCAAGACAAAGCAGTACGGCTACAGGGAGAGTCCACAGGCAATGGCTGATCAACAGATACCCGAAGA
>JBBSSG010000168.1:0-7872 GCA_038242295.1 Mycobacteriales bacterium
TATGCATTGACGATGCTGGCGGGAACTGTGGTTCTCGTCGCGATGATGGTTGCGGTGATGGTGTGGTGACTTCGTTCCCCTGGTTGACGGTGTTGTGGCTACTGCCGTTGGTGGGCGCCTCGCTCACACTGCTGCTCCCGAAAGCTCGGCCACTCGTCGCCAAATACGTCGCACTCGGGGCCTCATCGCTGACGCTCGGCGTCGCCGTCGCCCTGGGTATCAGCTTCGACCCGGGCGGCGAGACGTTTCAGTTCGTCGAGTCACACTGGTGGATAGAGTCTTTCGGTGCGCGATACGCATTGGGGCTCGATGGCATCGCCCTGGCTCTGGTACTGCTCACCACGGTTTTACTGCCACTGTTGCTGGTAGCGGGATGGAACGACCCGAGGGTCGGAGAGTCGACGCACGTCTACGTTGCGTCGATATTGATCGTCGAGTCGATGGTGCTGATGTCTTTCTGCGCCCTCGATGTACTGCTGTTCTACGTGTTTTTCGAGGCCATGCTCATTCCGATGTACTTCCTCATCGGCGGCTTCGGAGGACCCCGGCGGGCCGGCGCCGCGGTGAAGTTCCTGCTGTACAACCTTCTCGGCGGTCTGATCATGCTCGCGGCGGTGATCGGGCTGTATGTCGTAACGGCGCAGTCCGAGGCGTTCGACGGCGGCACCTTCGACTTCCGGCAGATTGCCGCCGCCGCAGCGGCCGGTGATCTGGGAGTAAGCCCTGGCGTGCTCAACGCCCTGTTCCTCGGGTTCATGTTCGCCTTTGCGGTGAAAGCCCCTCTGTGGCCCTTTCATTCGTGGCTTCCCGACGCTGCAGTGGAGTCGACACCCGCGACCGCAGTTCTGATGATGGCGATCGTAGACAAGGTCGGCACATTCGCGATGCTTCGATTCTGCCTCCAACTGTTCCCCGACTCGTCCAAGTATTTCGCTCCGGCCATCGTGACCTTGGCAGTCATCGGAGTCGTGTACGGCGCCGTGCTCGCCATCGCTCAAACAGACGTGATGCGGCTGATCGCCTACACGTCCATCTCCCACTTCGGCTTCATCATCCTGGGTATCTTCGCGATGACGAGTCAGGGGCAGGCCGGCTCGACGCTCTACATGGTGAACCACGGCATCTCGACCGCTGCGCTGTTCCTGGTAGCGGGATTCCTCGTCTCCCGCCGCGGCACCCGAGCCATTGCACAGTACGGCGGCGTGCAGAAGGTCGCTCCGGTCCTCGCCGGAACGTTCCTGATTGCGGGACTCGCAACGCTGTCGCTACCGGGACTCGCGCCGTTCGTCAGCGAATTTCTCGTCCTGGTAGGAACATTCGAGCGATACCACGTGGCTGCTGTGGTGGCGTCGACTGCTCTCGTATTGTCGGCCATCTACATTTTGTGGCTCTATCAACGGCTCATGACCGGTCCTCGGCGCGAGGAGAACGACGGAATGAAGGATCTGGTCCCCCGCGAACTAGCTGTCCTCGCACCGCTGATCGCGCTTCTCATCATCCTCGGCGTCTATCCAAAGCCGGTGTTGGACATGATCTCCCCTGCAGTAGCGACGACGATCACCGCGGTCGATCCACCCGAGCTAGGAGGACAGCGATGAACGACGGCATTCTGACTGCACCGAGCATCGAGTACGGCCAATTGTCGCCGATGCTGATCGTTTTTGGGGCTGCCCTCATCGGTGTTCTGGTGGAAGCCTTCGCCCCGCAGAAGGTCCGATACGCCGCGCAGATGGTCTTGGCGCTCGGCGGCACCGTCGCGGCCCTGGGCTCGATTGCCGCGCTGGTAGCTACCAGTAGCGATGCCATCTCGGGCGGAACTCGCGCCGTGATGGGTTCGGTTGCGATCGACGGCCCCGCACTCTTCTTGCAGACGACCCTGCTGCTGGTCGCGGTGCCGTCTCTGTTGCTCGTGGGTGAACGGAAGCTGGAGCGCGTTCCGACGGATTCCTTTGCGTCGCGTGCCTCAACGGTTCCAGGGAGTCTTGCCGAGCAACAAGCGAATCAGTCGGGGGCGGCGCAAACAGAAGTGTTTCCGCTGACGATGTTCGCGCTCGGCGGCCTGTTGTTGTTTCCGGCCTCGAACGATCTGCTGACGATGTTCGTCGCGCTCGAGGTGTTCTCACTGCCGCTGTATTTGCTGTGCGGCCTGGCTCGACGCCGACGCCTGCTGTCGCAGGAAGCGGCGATGAAATACTTTCTTCTGGGCGCGTTCTCCTCGGCGTTCTTCCTCTTCGGAACTGCACTGCTCTACGGGTACGCGGGAACGCTCGAGCTCGGGCGCATCGGCGACGCAATCGCTACCGGGTCGGGCAGGACCGTGCTGGCGGTATTGGGCACTGCGCTCGTCGGAGTGGGACTGCTCTTCAAAGTCGGTGCGATTCCCTTTCATTCGTGGATTCCAGACGTCTACCAGGGCGCACCGACCCCGATCACCGCTTTCATGGCCGCTGCCACCAAGATCGCCGCATTCGGCGCAATGCTGCGGCTGTTCTATGTCGCGCTGCCAGATCTGAGCGACGAGTGGCGTCCCGCCCTATGGGCGGTATCGATCGCAACGATGCTCGTCGGCGCAATCCTTGCTGTGACGCAAACCGATATGAAGCGGATGCTGGCCTATTCGTCGATCACCCACGTCGGGTTCATCCTCACCGGGGTCGTCGCGCTCGATGCGGAAGGCCTCGCCGCAACCCTGTTCTACCTCTTCGTGTACGGCCTGACCACCGTGGCTGCCTTCGCAATCCTCACTTTGGTACGCGACGACTCCGGTGAGGTAGGAGAGATTTCACGGTGGGCCGGGATCGGGAAGACTTCCCCCATAGTGGCGTCGATATTCGCGTTACTTCTGCTCTCTTTCGCCGGAATTCCATTGACCGCCGGCTTTATCGGAAAGTTTGCGGTGTTTCAGGCTGCTGGCAGCAACGGCGCGGCAACACTCGTCATCGTCGGCGTCGTCAGTAGCGCAATCGCAGCGATCTTCTACGTGCGCGTCATCGTGCTGATGTTCTTTTCGGCGCCAGATTTTGCGGCCGAAGCCGCGAATGACCCCCGGGGAACCCCCACCGTCGTCACGCCGAGCGTCGCGACAATTCTGGCAATTGGTCTCGGCCTCACAGTCACAGTTGTATTTGGATTGTTTCCTCAGCCGTTGTTGGATATCGCCGAACGGGCCGCAGTATTCCTGGCATGACGCCAAGGTCATAGACCTCGCTCAGTGAATTTGCGCCGCCGGTTCCTCCGGTTAGGCTCCGGCGATGACCGACAGCAATACCAATCGGCGCACTGTGTGGCGCTATGCAGCGGCCGCATTCGCCTCCGCGTGCCTCCTCTCGAGTGTTGTGGGGTTGTACGCGTACTTTTCGCACACCCAGAATCAGTACGTTGTCGCGCTCGCATCCTTCGCACCGATACTGATCGTGCTGTCGATTGTCGCCGCGATCGTGTCCGCAATCGGTCGGCGGTGGGTACTACTCGTTGCGTCGGTCACGGTTGCGGCAGCGGGCGCGTGGCTCTTCGGTCCGCTGTACGTTTCAGACACCAGCGCCGCCGCTGACGGCGAACGCACCATTGAGGTGATGCAGTCCAACCTCATGCTCGGACTGGCCGATCCCCTCGAAGTCACGCGGCTGGTGAACGACCACGACGTAGATGTGTTTACGGTCCAGGAACTCACCTTCGACGCCGAAGCGGCACTGGAGTCTGCCGGCATCGATGACTTGCTGCCCTACAAGTTCACCAAGCCCACTCGAAGCGGCGGCGGGGGCACCGGAATCTACAGCCGCTACCCACTCAGCGGAGAACGTGAACTACCCGACTTCCTACTGTCCAATCTGGTGGCCGATCTGGACGTCGGGGCGGGTAGACCGCTGCGCGTCTATTCGGTTCACCCAGTCCCGCCCTATCCGACAGCTGCCGCCGTCTGGGCAGCCGAGATGGATCTGCTGCGGACCGAAATCGCCAGGCCAACGGAGGTGTCCGACGTCATTGTCAGTGGTGATTTCAACTCGACACGCTCGCACAGCCGATTTCGCGACCTGCTCGACGAGGGGTACGTCGATGCCGCCGATCGAACCGGAAGCGGACTCATTGCCACCTATCCCACAGACAAGTCGTATCCGCCTATCGTCGGCATCGACCACATTCTGACGCACGGCGTCGCCGCAATCTCGCTTCAGCGAATCACCCTGCCCGGCTCCGACCACCATGGACTAATCGCGGCTATCACTCTGGGTGGCTCCTAGAGATGCTGAGCGGGTAACAAGACGTCGTCCGATCGTCCAGCAGTCCCTTCAGCCTTCAAGACCGGCTGTTCGATTCGGACCCTCTCGCTCGCCGGATTGCAGCGCCAACGACCATGCCCACAGCCAATCCGACGATCATGCCCAACGCCGTCGCGGTACCAGACCACTGATTTGCCAGAATCAATCCGAGGACAAGACCTATCGCCCCGGCAATTGCGGACTCCGTGCTGGCGAACAAACCGCCGATCCGTTCCGCCTTGCTACTCATGACACCTCTTTCATCGCCTATCAACGGCTCACAGAAACAGTGCAGCACCGCCAGGGTGTCTGGCCCGATGAGGCCGGGCCAAACTATCGACGGGTCCCTCAGCAGTCCCCAGCGCGATGGCTCATGATGAACCAATGAGTTCCAGCGATCTCTTCGGAGGACCCCGGCGTCTACTGACCGTGATGGCAGTGGTCGTCGCCGTGGTGGTTTTGGCGGTAATTGCCACACTCGTCGTACGAGAGCTTCTGGGTCCACCCGAGGGACAGTCGCCGTACGAGACCATCGAGTCGATGTCCACAGCACTTTCTACTACGAGATGACTGCAAGCAGTTCTCTGATCTGGGGCCTTCGTCAACGCGCGTTCGCACGGTCAACTGTGAGCTATTTAACACACCCGGTCACGCATCTGACACCACGAGCTGGGCAAATATCCGGAGCAGCCAATTTGCTTGCCTGCGTTATTTGGTTCTGGGCACCCCTTTCACGGATCATACGAGCGTGACTTATCCGAGCGGCGCCCCAAAGACGACCGTCGTCGTACCCACGTACAACGAACGCGAGAACCTGTCCATGCTCGTCGGACTACTTGCGGCGCTCGACATCGAGAATCTGCACGTCCTCGTGGTCGACGATAATTCGCCGGACGGTACCGGAAAGGTCGCCGACGAATTGGCCGACATCGGTCCGATCCCCGTGACCGTGCTGCACCGAACGGAGAAGAACGGGCTTGGGCGCGCCTATGTCGCCGGTATGACTCAGGCATTGGCCGAGGGTGCTGACATCGTGATCCAGATGGATGCCGACTTGTCGCACCCAGCATCCGTCATTCCGACGATGATCGATACCCTCACCAGCACGGACGCTGCGGTTGTGCTCGGTTCGCGATACGTGCCCGGAGGCGCCGTGGCAAGCGACTGGCCGTGGCACCGCAAAGCGTTGTCCGCTTGGGCGAACTTCTATGTCAACGTGATCCTGCGCCTGAAGGTCAAGGACGCCACCGCTGGATTCAAGGCGTGGCATGCAAAGACCCTCCTCGCCATCGACGTGGAGTCCGTTCAGAGCAACGGCTACGCATTCCAGGTCGAAATGAACTATCGCACCGTCCGCCGGGGATTCAAGATCGCCGAGGTGCCGATCGAATTCGAGGAACGCAACGAAGGTGAGTCCAAGATGAGCCTGTCGGTGCAGCTCGAGTCCGCCTTGGTGCCGTGGAAGCTACTCCTGAGCCGTAAGAGCTGAGTTCGGGCTCACCGCTACCTCACGGCACTCTCACGCCGACTTCACCGTGGCCGCATAGGTGTCGACGTACTCCTGTCCCGACAGAGTCATCAAGGATTACATCACCTCGTCGGTCACGCTGCGCACTACTGCGCGCCGCGAGGCGTGCTCCTTGAAACGTGAGAACTCCATGGGCTGACCGAATCTGACGACGGTCTTCGCCGGCCGCCACATCCGGGTGCCTACCGGGTTGAACTTTTCGGTACCGAACATCACTACCGGAACAACAAGGGCGCCGGATTCGAGCGCCACTCGCGCCATCCCCGTTTTGCCCTTGTACAGCCTGCCGTCCGGCGAGCGCGATCCCTCCGGGTAGATGGCCCAGACGCCGTTGTCCTGCAATATCTCGCCCTTGTGTTTCGGCACGATATTCTCGCGAACTCAGGAGCAGAACTTCGGGGTACGTCCTTGCCGCTCTTCCATTTCGTACGAGAGCTGATCGAGCCCATCTCGGGAGCCGACTCACGCGTTCGAGCCGTCGAGGTCCGGACGAGCGTGCACGGTATCGCTGCGCTGAACTCGACGACGGCTCTGGGCGTCGTCACCGACATCGATGCGACCGCCCTGGTGGACTCTGCAATCGCATCGATCGTCGGGACGGATCAGCTTACGAGCGAGCGCACCGATGCCGGCAATTGACGGGCACTCTTGTACGGCCCGACGACGGCAGCTCCGAACGGGCGAGTCAGCAGAACCCGAGCAACATCTCGGACCTCCTCGCACGTCACCTCGTCGATCCGAGCCAGAGTGTCCGACACAGCGCGATGATTGCCGTAATTGAGCTCACTACTACCGATACGGTTCATTCTCGAGCCCGAGTCCTCCAGCCCCAGAACGAGGCCGCCGCGCAGCGATCCTTTGGCCCGTGCGCATTCGTCGTCGGTGATTCCATCCGAGGCGACGGTAGCGAGGACCTCTCGAATGACCGTGGTCACTTCTGCAAGGTTCTCTGGTTGACAGCCCGCGTACACGGAGAACGCACCTGAGTCCGCAAACGTGTCGACGGTGGAATACACCGAATAAGCCAGTCCTCGCTCTTCGCGAATCTCCTGAAACAACCGGGAGGACAACCCTCCGCCGACCGCCGCGTTGAGAATCGACAGGGCCGAGCGGTGGCCCTCGTGTCGACCGAAGGCACGCACCCCGAGCGACAGGTGCGCTTGCTCGCTGTCGCGTCGAATAAAACGAAGACCCGGCCCATTCCGAAACCGGACTGCGCCTTGACGACGAGGTGACTGCTTTACGCCCTTGCCGAGGTGCCCGGCAAATGCCCGCTTCACCAATGCGACGGTCTGCTTGTGATCGACGTTTCCAGCCACCGCAACGACCATGCGCTCGGGTGTGTACCTGCGCGCATGGAAAGACCGCAGCTGCGATCTGGTCATCGCCTCGACCGACTCGACGGTGCCGATGATCGGGCGACCAATCGGATGATCTCCGAACATGGCTTCGAGAAACAGATCGCCGAGCAGATCCTCGGGGTCGTCGTCCCGCATCGAGATTTCCTCGAGCACGACCTGACGTTCGATATCGACATCCGCGGTACGGCAGCGCCCGCGGAGCACAACGTCATTGACGAGGTCGATCGCCAAGCCCAGATCATCATCGAGCACATGGGCATAAAAACACGTGTTCTCCTTGGACGTGAAGGCGTTGAGCTCCCCGCCCACCCCGTCCATGACCTGAGCGATCTCGAGTGCCGAACGCGTCGGTGTGGACTTGAACAGCAGGTGCTCGAGGAAATGCGCGGCGCCGGCGACACTCGGCCCTTCGTCGCGCGAACCTACTCCGACCCACACCCCCACCGAGGCAGAGCGAACCCCGGGCACGAATTCGGTCACGACCCGAAGCCCCCCGGGCAGAGTCGTACGCTGAACGCCCAAACTCTGCCCGGGGTGATCCGAGACAGCAGAACGGTACGTCCCGGAGGAACGTACCGTTCTGCTGTGACTGTTGTTATTCAGCGCTGGCCTCGGCGGGTGCGCCTTCGCCAGCATCGGCTGCGGGAGCCGAGTTGTCGTCTTCGACCGGGACCAGACTGATCTTGCAGCGATTGTCGATGTCGCCACTCTCCAAGCGAAGCTTCGA
>JBBSSG010000169.1:0-7702 GCA_038242295.1 Mycobacteriales bacterium
GTCGCCGCCTTGGTCGACTACTACCGTGCGGCCGCGGGTGAGCACCCCGATTGGGACGAATACCGTGCCGCGATGGTGGCCGAACGTCGAGTTCTTCTACAGATCGCCGTCGAGCACGTGTACGGGCAGTCCATGGGTTGATACGCAGTGCGGCTTCGCCGCCCGTGTGCGCAAAGTAGGTCTCCGCTCCTACTACGCACACACGGGCGCGTCAGCGCATTATGGGAACATACGTTCGAATTGGATGCTATGATTTCCCAGCCGTCCGGGAATGCGACTCGCGGACGGTCCATACGTATCAGCGGGCGGTGTCGATGCATGGATGGACCAGATGCCCCGCCAACGCTGCATCGATTGGGCGATCGATGGGTCGAGAGTGCGCCTGCGCGGTGTGCTCGCGGCCATACCCTCAGCCCGCGAACCGTGCTGGTCGGGTCGAGGGCGTGCTCCTGCGGACGCGGCCATCACCGCACCCACACGTGCAGGACGTGCGGCCACATCACCTTCACACCATCGCTCGGCCCCCGCTGCTCCGACGCCAGCTTCGACTCGCGAGGGGCGGAACAGAATAGATAATGGTCCGGTGGCCCGGTGGTACACAATCGGAACTATGGAAAGCAACGGTCCGATGCCGACGACCGACCTCACACGGCTGCGGAACGATTTCACGCGCTTGATGATGGGGTACAAGTTCGGGATCGACGAGCTGATGACCAAGATCAATATCTTGAAGGAAGAGTTCACTCATATTCATCGTTACAGCCCCATCGAACACGTCGGGTCGAGGCTCAAAACACCAGAGAGCATCATCGCGAAAGCTCGACGCAAGCACTGCCCGCTCACCTTGGATGACATCCGAACCAACATCGTCGACATCGCCGGCATTCGTATCACGTGCAGTTTCATCTCCGATACCTATCGCATCGCAGACATGCTGAGTAGCCAGAGCGACGTGCGTGTGCTCGAAGTAAAGGACTACATAGCCGAGCCGAAACCCAACGGCTACAAGAGTCTTCACATCATCGTCGAGATTCCCGTATTCATGAGCGATCGTGTGCAGCCGGTACCGGTCGAGTTGCAGATTCGCACGATCGCGATGGATTTCTGGGCCAGCCTCGAGCACAAGATCTTCTACAAATACAACGGCACCATTCCAACCCCACTTCTCGCCGAACTCACCGAGGCGGCATCGAGCGCGAATGAGCTCGACATCAAGATGGAGCGCCTGCACGGCGAGGTCGCCGAAATCAAGGGCGAGGCTGAAAAGTCCGAGGACTCCATCTACCTCAATTCGATTCCGCCCCTAGCACTCCCGCAGGAACTTCTGATGTCGATTCTCGACGCGGACGAAACCCGCTGACCACCACGCACCTTTCGATAGCACTCATTTCGGACCCGAACGCGACCGAACGAGATAGTTTCGATGCCGTGCACACCGCTGACGATCTTCTCGCCGCAGTTCAAGGCTCCCCGGACGCCGTCGCGGTACATGACCGAGCCGCTTGGGTGAATCTGTATGCCCGAGGCGGGGTCGTCAACGATCCCGTCGGGTCTCGTCCGCACCGAGGCAAAGAAGCGATCGAACGCTTCTACGACACATTCATCGCACCGAACACGATCAACTTTCACGCCGAGAACGATGTGGTCGAAGGCATGTCCGTCGTGCGCGATCTATCGCTCGAAACCATCATGTCCAACGGCGCAACACTGAACGTGCCCATGCACATTCGTTACGATCTCGTGGACGAGGCTGGAGAACTAGAGATCGCCCGGCTGGCGGCACACTGGGAACTCGCAGAGATGATCGGGCAGCTGTTGCGCGCCGGAACGAAGGGTGTGACGGCCTCGGCCACGTTGACCCCGCAGCTCCTCCGCAATCAGGGCATCAGCGGGGTCATTGGTTTTTTGGGCGGGCTACGCGGGGTGGGAAGCAAGGGCAAGCGCGCGGCAACCGAGCTGCTGGATTCGATCTCGCGAGGAGCGGACGTCGCCGTGCGAACTGGTTCAGGTGACATTTTCGCGGCCGGGGCGCTTCGAGGGCTGACCTACCGGAAGCTGATCGCCGCCGGAAATACCGTCAGCGCAACCATCGACTACCAGTCCAACCGCGGCGTTGTCTTCATCGAATTCCGTGAGCGGTCGTTGAGCGTCGAGTCGATCACCGTGTTCGGACTCCAGCCACACACCTGAGGGCTAACGCCCAAGAACACGGTCCGTAACGCCAGAACTCGTCATTTTGGTCCCGCTAGCACCATAATCGATACCCATGAAGACGGCTGGCCGGGCGGCAGTCCTAGTGATGCTGACGAGCGCTGCCGCAGCGTTGGCATCGCCACTCGCTCCCAGTACTCTCCTCGACACACAATCGCCGACGCCAGACCCGGCCGCGGCGTTCCAGCTTGCGCCGCCTCCTCCTCCGCTGCCGCTCACTCCCGAGCAACTTTCCGAGCGGATAGATTCGACGGTCGTCACGATCTCCTCAGAATTCGGCCTCTACGGAGTAGCGGGGACGGGCTTCGTCGTCGACGCCGACGGGCTCGTCCTGACCAACTTCCACGTCGTCGAGCAGGCCACCGATGTCACGGCCGTCCACATGGGCAATGGCCTGATCTACGACGCCTCGATCCTGGGATACGACAAGTCCCGTGACCTCGCCGTCCTGAAGCTCGAGACCGCGTCCGACTTGCCGGTGGCCTCGATCGGAAGGTCTGCCGATGTAGCCGTCGGCGATTCTGTGACCGCGGTCGGAAATGCGTCAGGTGCGGGAATTCTCGTCCCCGCGCCGGGGCGAGTGGTGGCATTGAACAAAGCCGTCACCGCACAGAGTTCCGTCGACGGGAGCCGAAACGAACTGACCGGAATGATCCAGATCGATGCCGATGTTCGTCCCGGCGACTCTGGTGGCCCCCTCGTCGACGCCTGGGGGAACGTCGTCGGCGTCGACGCCGCCGGCCTTTCCGACGAGGCCCGGGAGTCGCAGGCGCCCGAGGCGTACGCCATCCCGATCGATGACGCGATGGCCGTCGTCGAGCAGATCCGCGAGGGCAGGTCGGGCGGAACAGTTCATGTCGGGCCAACGCCCTACCTGGGCATCGGGGTTCGCGATGTGTCGGTGTTTCGAGGGACAGCACCATCGCAGGGTGCCGCGGTGGCGTCCGTTCAGGACGATTCACCCGCTGCCCGCACTGGGTTGGTTCGCGGCGACGTGATCGTCTCGATCGACGGCAGAGCTGTCCGTACATCAGCCGACCTCGCCGAGGAAATGGTGCAACGGGTTCCTGGGCAAACCATCAGCCTCGAGTGGGTTTCCGAGAAAGGCATTCGGCAGCAGCAGTCGCTCACCCTCGAACTCGGCACGCCGACAGCATGATCACGCCGCCAGTCCAAACAGCGTATTTCCGCAAGACGCGGGTACCGTTCATCCAGTGACTATTCGTCTCGGCTACCAGATGCCCAACTTCAGCTACTCCGGTTCCGTCGCGGAATTGTTTCCCAAGGTCGTAGCGCAGGCGCGTGAGGCGGAAGCGGCGGGATTCGACACTGCGTTGGTCATGGATCACTTCTATCAACTGCCGGGGATCGGCAAGCCGGACGACCCGATGCTCGAGGCGTACTCGACGCTATCGGCACTGGCCACCGCCACCGAAACCATTCAGTTGTCCGCCCTCGTCACCGGCAACACGTACCGTAATCCGGCAATTCTCGCCAAGACCGTCACCACGTTGGACGTCGTCAGCGGGGGCCGCGCGATTTTAGGCATCGGCGCCGGCTGGTTCGAACTCGAGCACAACAGCTTCGGTCTGGAGTTCGGCACGTTCACCGATCGATTCGAGCGACTCGACGAGGCACTTCAGATCATCGAGCCGATGCTCCGCGGACAGCGCCCCACGTTCGACGGCCTCTGGTACCAGGCCGAAGACGCCATCAATGAACCGCGCCTTCGCGATGATCTGCCGATCATGCTGGGCGGCGGGGGCGAGAAGAAGACGTTTGGCCTCGCGGCACTGTTCGCCGATCACCTCAACATCTCCTGCGGCGCAAGCGAGTTGCCACGCAAAATGAAGGCCCTCGAAGCTCGGTGCGAGGAAATCGACCGTGATCCGAAAGACTTGGAGACGAGCTTCCTGACCTACGTCATCATCGATGAGGACGGTGACAAAGCCCGCAAGCTTCAGAGCAACTTTCTCCTCGAGGCGGGTGTGGACCTCTCTGCCCTCTCCGACGCCGAGAAGACTGCGGCAACCGATCAACACTTCTGCGGCAACCCCGACGAGGTCGCCGAACAGGTGCAGACCCGCGTGTTGGATCAGGGCATCGATGGGGTGATCATCAACTTGATCACCAACGGCCACGAGCCCGGCATCGTCGAACTTGCAGGCAACACGCTCCGCCCTCTCGTCTGATCGGTCGATGCGTCGACTCTGGTACAGCGCAGCGATGCGTGGCATAGTTCCCCCGTGGCTCAGCTGACAACCAACGGGCACCGAGTGCTCGTCGCCAATCTCACGGGCGATTCGCTACGTGCGATTTCGGGATCGATGGTCGCGTATGAAGGCGACGTCTCTTTCAAGCACGCAGGTATGGGCGGTGGCGGTGGCATCCGTGCCGCCCTCAAACAGAAGGTCACCGGCGAATCCCTCTCGCTAATGGAGGTTTCCGGAAAAGGCACCGTCTATTTCGCAGTCGACGCGCAGGACATCACGATCGTCGAGATCAACGGTGACTCCATGCACGTCGAGGCGTCGCAACTTCTGGCGCTGACCGGTCAACTCAAAACCGAGGTCAAGTTCTCCGGCTTGCGCGGTGCGTCTTCCGGGCAAGGACTGTTCACCACCGTCGTCAACGGCTCCGGCACCGTCGCGTTGCTGTCCGCTGGCGGACCGTTGATCGCGCTGGGAGTCGACCCGCAGTACCCCCTCGTCGTCGACCCCGATGCATTTGTCGCACACCGAGGTTCGTTGAACCAGAGCTTCGTCACCGACGTTACGTGGCGGTCCGCCATCGGCGGCGGCACCGGCGAGTCTTTCTCGCTCCGTTTCGACGGCCAGGGCGTCGTCTACATCCAGCCTCAGGAGCGCTGACCTATGCCGCTCGAACTCGTCAACAGCAAAGTCGTCAAATCGACTGTCGCGCCGGGGCAGAACGTGTTGGCACGCAAGGGCTCGATGCTCTGTTACACGGGCGATGTCCATTTCATCCCGCACTCGATGGGTAGGTCGGCGGCGTCGATGCCCGGTCTGAGCGGCATCGGAGGTATGGCCGCAGGGATGCTGTCCGGCGAACACGTCGCGATGATGGCCACCGACGGCCAGGGGGAGGTCTTCTACGGACACGCAGGTTTGTATGTCGAGGTGATCAATCTCGACGGTTCTTCGATGCTGACCGTCGAGGCCGATCGACTGCTCGTGCACGACGGCCACCTGCAGAGCTCGATCGTCGCGCTCACGTCCCAAGGCGGCGTTCGCGGAGCAGTCCGGGGCGCGATGACAGGCCAAGGCCTGTTCACGACGCAACTCACCGGCCAAGGAAGCGTCGCGGTCCTCTCGCACGGCGGCGCTATTGCGCTACAGGTCGGGCCGGAGCACCCACAGGTTGTCGTCGACCCACAGGCGTATGTGTGCCATATCGGCAACATCACCGTCGACATTTCGGCGAATGTCGGGTGGCGCGACGCCGTCGGGCGAGGCAGCGGCGAGGCGATCCAACTGAAGATGACCGGAATGGGCACTGTGTGGGTCCAGGCCTCCGAGCAAAAGTTCTGAGAAGAGACCAATAATGAGCCTCGACATCCACACCCCGCACACGCTCCCAGTCAACGACAACGTCCCCGGCAACGATTACGCATTCTGCGTCGAACTTGCCGGCCAGCCGTGGTTCACCTCGAAGGGCGCGATGATCGCCTACTACGGCAATGTCCGCTTCGAGCCACTCGGGCAGACGTCGATGCCCGCGATCGTCGCAGCGCGGTTCTCGTCGCCGCTGTACTCGAACGACTGGGTGCTCGCGCGGGGTCAGGGCAAGCTGATCCTCGGCGACCGTGGGTTCAATATCGACTCCTACGACCTGGACGACGGAAACCTGACGATCCGCGCCTCCAACCTGCTGGCCTTCGAACCGACCCTGGATCTGAAGCAGTCCATCGTCCCGGGTTTCCTCACGCTCCTCGGCACCGGCAAGTTCCTGGCGTCGTCGAACGGGACGGTCATGTTCGCCGAGCCACCGCTGCGCATCGACCCTGATGCGCTCGTCGGTTGGGCCGATTGCCCGTCGCCCAGCCACCACTTCGACGCGGGTTGGATGCAGAATTTCCTCGGCGCCGCCCGTGGATTCTTCGGAGCCAACAGCGGCGAGGAGCGTCAGTTCGACTTCACCGGCACCGGAACCGTGCTGATTCAGTCCAGCGAAAAGGTTCTCGACGACGGCCACCTGCTCAAACACATCGAATCGCAGTCGGTGACGCTGGGACAGGACAGTCTGCGCGCACTGCACAACACCATCGGCTCCCGCCTCCAGCAGTAGCAGGATGCCCTTTGGGGCAGTCCGGCGCATGATGGAGGGATGACAAACAACGGACCGTTCAACATCGACCCCGAGGACTTCGATCGCATCGCCAAAGAAGCGAGCGACGGACTCCGTGACGTCGTTGATCAGGTAGGCAGGATCATCGGCCAATCCGGCGCCATCGGCCCCTGGGGCGCATTCTTCGGTGAGGCCGCAGCCCCGCGCGCCAAGCCTGCGCCCGAAACCACTGGCGAGAAGGGTGACGGCGTCTGGGCCATCTATACCGTCGGGGGCGACGGTGCAGCAATCATCGATCAGCTTTATGCAAACGAACTCGAAGCCCTGCGGGCCCACAAGGGAAACATCGACCCATTGCGACGCGTCCGATTCCTGCCCTACGGCGTCAGCGTCAGCGCGCTCGACGACTAGCAGCCGCTGCAAGCCGGATCGAACTGCGCTCCAACGACTCTCAACTCGAAGCACTCGACTTTGTCATCGATCCAGCACCTGCGCGGTCGCTGAAAACCGAAGGCGCTCGAGCAGCCGGCTCCGGTATCGTCGCCCCCGTGGCCTTCCTGGATCCGGTAACCCTGTCCAATGACGTCGTGACTCTCGAGCCGTTGAGTCGCGACCATCTCGAGGGCCTGTGCGACGCAGCCCGCGACGGGGAGTTGTGGAATCTTTGGTACACGTTCGTACCGAAACCCGAGGACATGCTCGCGGAGATCGACCGGCTTCTCGGCCGGCGCGATGCGGAGACGATGCTGCCATTCACCGCGCGCCGCAACGACACCGGTCAGATCATCGGCATGACCACCTTCTGGGACATCGACGCAGCCACCCGACGCGTCGAGATTGGTTTCACGTGGAACGCTGTCTCCGCGCACCGCAGCGGCACCAACGCTGCCAGCAAGCTGCTTCTGCTGACCCACGCATTCGAAGAAATGGGTTGCATCGCAGTGGAATTTCGCACCCACTGGATGAACCTGCAATCGCGCAGAGCGATCGAGCGCCTCGGCGCGAAGCAGGACGGAATCCTGCGGAACCATAAGCTCATGCCCGACGGTTCGGTGCGCGACACGGTCGTGTTCTCCATCATCGACTCGGAGTGGCCAGCGGTACGAAATGAGCTTCGTCGACGCCTCGCGCGGTAAGTTGGCCCACAGCGCCGCCTGGCGCGGTGAGGCTCGACCGAAAGAAC
>JBBSSG010000170.1:0-7636 GCA_038242295.1 Mycobacteriales bacterium
AATCAGTCAAATGACATCAAGTCCACATCACTAGCAAAAAAACTCAACTAGCATTTAAAACAACATACGATCCGAGGCCACCACAAGCGGATGGCCGCAACACCGAATGCTTTCACCAAAATACATATTTCGGCACTGACATTCATCGACACACTGTTGAGTTCTCAAAGAACACGCACACACCTTTGCGTCTGCTTTCGCATAAGCTCCGGGGACTTCACGTTCAAGTTCAGCTGAGGTAATTTCTTACCTCAGACCAGACACGCCAGACCGAACAACGTCCAACCTCTTGCCCCTGGCCTCTCGGTTTGGGGCGGTGTCCGTGTCGCTCTGACTCGACAAAAGTTACGCCAAGAAGAACGCTTGCGCAAATCGCCTGGTCAGCGTCTTTCTTGAGTGAACAGCAGCTTGCGTTCGATCTCGCCCCTACGGTGGTCTCATGCTGCTTTGTCCCCGCTATGGATCCGGGTCGCTTGCCGATGTCGTCCCGTCGGTGCTCTCTCACCTCGGCGTCGCCGGGGCGACAGATCGGATCGGCATGGATCTCGCCCACGTCCGTCACGTGTGTCTACTCGTCGTCGACGGTCTGGGTGCAGAGCAACTGGCTTCGCACTCGGCGTTCGCGCCTTTCCTCAACTCGCACACGCACACGCAGAAACCGATATCAGCAAGCTTCCCGACTACGACCGCCACAAGTCTGAGTTCTATCGGGTCCGGCCTCCCACCGGGCGAGCATGGAATTGTGGGATACCTCGTTGCGCCGCCCGGCCACAAGGCCCTGATGAACTTGCTTCAATGGAAGCTGCACGACTCGGCAGCAACCGACGCGCTTCCTGACGATCTCGTGCCCGAAACCTTCCAGCCCTCCCCCACCGCCTTCGAACGCGCCCGCGCCTCCGGGGTGGATGTGTTCCACATCGGCCCATCGTTCCAACGGGGGTCGGGTCTCACGCGCGCGTCCCTGCGTGGTGCAACGTTCCGTTCGGCCGTCACCACTGGCGATCTCGCAGCTCGCGCCTGCGAAACCTTCGACACCCCGTCGCCGACGCTGGCCTATACCTATTACGGCGATCTCGATTTGGTCGGGCACGTGCGAGGCCCACAGTCCGAGGCTTGGCGATCCGAGCTTCAACAGGTGGATACGCTCGCTCGCACCCTGGCCGAGAGACTTCCCTCGGACGGTGCCCTCGTAGTCGTCGCTGATCACGGCATGGTCGAGGTAGATCGTCGAATCGACTACGACACGACCCCGCATCTCCGTGAGGACGTGCGATTACTGGGCGGTGAACCACGGATGCGGTACATCTACGCCCGTGACGGAGCGATTGCCGACGTCTGTGCTCGCTGGGAAGGTCACCTCGGCGAAAGCTTCACGGTGGTTACCAAAGAAGATGCGATCGACCGAGGATGGTTCGGACCGACTGTGTCTGCTGCCGCGTACGCGCGAATCGGCGATGCCCTCGTTCTTGCGAACGACCGATCAGCGATCATCAGGTCCGCAGCCGAGTCCTCTGCTTCGACGCTTCTCGGGCACCACGGCTCGTTGACATCCGCCGAGGTAATGGTGCCGGGGCTGGTGATACGCCCGCATCATTGAGAACGCGTTCTTGTCGGTGCTCCCCGCTATCTTTCGCTTCGTTCGAAAAGTGATGGCAGCAGGGGAATCGGGGGAGAACTGTGTCGACGTTCGAGGTGCCAAACCTGGACAGTTCAACAGAGCAAGACTGGCGGGCTTTCGCGAGCCGTTTGGCCGATCGGCTCGCCTCGGGGGGAGATCTCACGATTGCGCCAAGCTACGAGCCCGGTGTTCAGGGACGACGCGAGATGCGATTCCACCCGACGCACCGAGGGGCGATCCTGTGTTCGGCCTCGGGGCTCTCGACGCCGAAGCCTCCCTGGTTACCTTCCGATGTTGCAGGGATTCATGTCTTCGAGAAGCCCACTTCCTGGGTGGACCACATGTCAGCGTTGGTCGTCGCTGAATTCAGATGGACGTGGAACTTGCCGCATCCGTCATTTTTGCGCGGTGTCGAGGAGTTACAGACGCACCCGCAGTCTCGAACAGCCATCCCGGTCGATGCGTCGAAGCTGTCGCTGCCGAGCGGCAAGGACGGACTGCGCGCCGTCGTCGAGGACACATTGCGAACATTGTTACCCGATCGCGTCGACACGTCGACCGACGGAAGCCTCATTGTTTCGCTCGGATCGTTGGCTGCGCATGTATCTATCCCGGACCTGACCGGGATTTGTGTGTACGTACCAATCGTGGAGAAGATCGGTGGTCGCACGCGCGCAGCGGAAATCGTTGCCGATCTGAACAAGCACCATCTTCATCTGAAGTTTCTACTCGAAGACGACCGGGTGAAGGTTGAGTCGAGCATCGACGCTCACCCGTTCGTGCCGGCGCACCTCGTACGTGCAATCGACCGGTTGACCGCCTTCACTTCCGGGCTGGATGAAGCGTTCGCGAATAACCTGGGCGGCGTCATGGCAGGACCACGACAAACCTCCGTGGTCGAAGCCGACTTCCCACAGGACGACGAAGTTCCCCCACAGTTGATGACGCTGCTTCAACTCGATGCAGCATCCGAACTCCCGTTGGATCCTGACGACATCTTGTCCATTTGCGGACGCGATCGGGCCACGATTGCTCGGTACGAAAGTTTCTGCAAAGAGCAGGCCGAATCGTGGAGGGAATGCGCTGGGGAGGCACGGATCAGCGGCGAGGCGGAAGTCGAATCCGAATGCGAGGCCGAGGCTGTTCCGTGGGATCGCGCCGTTCAGGTGCTGCGGCTGGCGCTCCGAACTGTCGGCTTTTGCGACAACACCTGACCCTGGTGGCCCGATCCGGCCTTCGCGTCACGCACATGGCAATTGGGTCGGGCCGGATCATTCACCACTGCTACGGACTAGTCACCGCGGCGTCGCGAGTCTGCTCAGGCATCTCGATCATTCGGCCGGTGAGTGCACGTGCAGACAATTTTCAGATCGACGGCCCGAGCTGGTCTCCGACGAAATTGGTGTTGGCTGCGGACAACTCGCGGTTGCCTGCGCGTGCAACGAGAGCATCGATGCGGTCATCGAGACTGTGCGCCTTGCGCATCACGTCCATCGTGCGTAGGTCTTCCTCAGCGTGCGCTACCAGGTCGGCGACCCGCACCAATGCTGCGACTCGGTCGACCAACTGTGCCCAGACTGCATCGAGAGCGGATCGCCTACTGGCCACCTGAGCGCGGGTCGCGTCATCGAACATCATCCGTGCAATCCCGTCGAGCTCATCGCTGATTTCACACAACGATTGGGTGTCGACGGCCACCTGAGTAAGTTCATCGGCCAGATCGAGTTGCGTTCGCTGCACCACGAAGTGCTCGGATTTCCAGGCCGACGATCGTTGCACCCGGTCGTAGGACGAGCCCGCTAGAAACAGCAAAGTCTCGTAGCGATCGAGAAATGTGTCATCTCTCTGATCTGTGTACTCGGTGATCAAGGCCGATGCCCGATCGCCAAGGTCGTTCAAACGTGTATTTTTCGAGAACTCGGTGATCTGCCCCGCAGCGGAATCCATCATCGACTTACCTGTCCGTTCTACGGCGCTGCCGATCAGCTGCTGCGGAAGCGGTGTGTGCCGCAACGCATCGAAAAGAGCGTCACGCTGCTCGAGATCAAGGTGCACACCATCGCGGCGTTCTTTGCGTGCGGCTCGAACACCGTTGGCGTAGTGAGTCGGCGACATCACGACGGCGCCCCGCAGGTGATCGAGCCGTTTGCTGAGTTCGGCCGCACGCAGGCGGTACACGAGCGCAGATCCGGGCTTGTTCCTCGTATCTTTCGCCAGCCACCGCTCTCGCTCATCGGCGAGGATTCGTATGGCCGCGTAGCCGCCGATCGACGGAACCGTCTTTCCTGTATGTCGACGGGCGGCGAGTACACCTCTCGTAGTCGCATCGAGCCTGCCCGCTGCGACCGCCAGCGCTGCTTCATCGGACAACACCGGATGACGCTCGTCGATCCTGGCGCTTTCGCAAACCCGTCGGACATCGTCCTCGGCCCGCTTGCGGTTGCTTCCGTCCTCCGCGCGCTCGAACATGCTTAGCTCCTCCGGTCGTTCGAGCTTCCACTGTTCCAGAATTGCGGCCTGCGCGCTGAGCGAGCCGCCCAATAGACCCAGCGGGGATCTACACGCAGAGGAAACTTCGGTCACGCTGGCGGCGGGGACCCGTCCGCGATCAATTTCTTCGCGTCCTCCAGCCCCTCCCACACGTTCCACATCAGCACGCCTTTGACTGCATTGACGTCGTCGACGTAATAGACGACGCCCTCCTTGGGCTTGTTCTTCCACGCCTCGACCGTGCGCAAGGACGTGGAAATCGTGCCGACGGCCTGGTAGCCATCATCGAACACGTCCGAATAGAAGTAGGGCGTGTGGGTGTACGGCTCGGTACCGCCCGCCATGATTCTTCCTACGGCCTGACCCATTTCATTGGCGTTGTCGACGTGCTCGACGCGCCTGCGGCCCAAGATCGCGTCCGGATAGCTGGCAACGTCGCCAGCGGCGTATACGTGTGGGTCGTCGGTGCGAAGAAATTCGTCGACGACGATTCCGTTGTCAATTTTCAAGCCCGCGGCCTCCGCCAATTCGACGTTCGGTCGCACGCCCAAACCGAAGACGACAGCGTCCGCCTCCACGCTCGAACCGTCGTCGAGTTGCAGTTTTACGCGGGCCGATGCCTCTGCACCCGAGGACACCTTCACCCCTCTTCGCACTGTTACTCCGTGCTCGGTGAAGCCCTCGTCGAACGAGACCGCGAGCGCCTCGGGGAACATGTGCGCGCCGACGTGGGAATCACTCGTCACCAGTGTGACCTTGACCCCATTCAACGCGAGGGCCGACGCGATCTCGGTGCCGATGTAGCCTCCTCCGACCACCGCGATGTGCGATCCGGATACGGACTGCTCGCGTAGAGCTCGATAATCGGCAAATGTGCGGAAGTAGATGACTCGCCCGCTCGGTGCGAGGTCGAGCTGAACGGGAGATCCACCGGTCGCGAGCAATAGATCGCCGTATTCGAACGACTCCCCGGATTCTGTTGTGACCGTACGATTCTCTCGATTCACCGAGGTCACGGTTGTGGTGGTGTGGATGTGAGCACCGGTGTCGGCGACTGTGTTCAACGGAACCTTGTCGCGACCGAAGTCCTTATCGGTCCACAGCTTCTTCGACAGGGCCGGGCGGGTGTAGGGCTCGTCACTGTCCGCACTGAGGATGCCGATGGTTCCGGTCTTGTCCTTCTCCCGAATTCCGCGGGCTGCGTTGTCGGCGACCATGCCGCCACCGACGATCAAGTAGTCATAGCGCACGATGTACTCCTTGCAATAGGCAATACGCGACGACTACCCCGGTTTTGCGTCAGACAACCACGCCCGCGCTATCGGTGGTGAGCGCGAGACGAGCCGTGCGATCACCGGCTCGATAGCCACAGAGTCAGCAGCTGGCCCACCCTCATGCGCATCCGAGAGCCGCTCTCAGTCCGAACCAGTACGAGCTGCGCTCGGTTCCGAATACCAGATAGGCAGTCAGACGCACGTCGAGGTCTTCGTGGGTTATGTGCAACCAGCAAGATTGCTGCGATTCCTCGGGTCCTTATCGCAGTTCGATCTTGAATGTCAGCAGCATCACACCGCTAAATGGTTGGCCCTGGCCCAGACAGTAGGCATCTTGGTAGACGCCACCAACCATCGTTGACAGATGAACAAACGTGTAACAGTTCTGGGGAGCGGAACGACTCAACTCTCAGGACGCGAACAATAGGAGACGATGTGACATTGCAGATCGATTCGCTCGCCATCAGCATTGACGAAGCACAGACGCAGGACGTTCAGCTGGATCTGCTCCATGAGCAGGTCGCCGCACTCGACGCCGACATCCTCGGTGCCATCGAGCGCCGCACTCAGTTGGTGCGCACGCTTGCAGCCGCCACGAGCGCTGCAGACGCCGGCGCCGACACCCACACGTTCGACGCTCTCGGTTCCGACGGCTCGGTGCTCAGCAGGATGCTTGGACGCATCGCTTCGCTGACCCGCTAGGAATCGCTACGTCCCCGTAACTCTTTTCGCCGATTGGCCCCGGTTCGAAGCATTGGTGCTTCGAACGGGGTCTTTCTGCTGTCCTGCTGCCTACTTCTTCGCACCGAATGCTTTAAAGTGCGCGCATTGACCCGCCGTCGACAGTCACTACTGAGCCTGTGATGTAGGACGCAGCAGGCGAGGCCAGAAAGGCCACCGTGCGTCCGAGTTCTTCCGGATCGCCTATCCGGCCCAGGGGGATCGTCGCGAGCGCATCCGTCGACAAGGCTCCCCCGCGTGCTGTATCGAAACTGCCGGGGAGCACGCTGACGACTCGAATGCCGCGAGGTCCCAGCTCGTCGGCCATGTCTTTGGCCACCATTGCCAGGCCGGGACGGAGTCCGTTCGAAATTCCGAGCCCGGGCAGCGGCGTCTTCACCGACGTCGACAGGATCAGAACGACCACGCCACCCTCGCTCATAGATGCAACTGCTGCCCGCACGAGCCGCACGGCACCGAGAAAGACCGACTCGAAGGAGCTTTCCCAGTCTTCGTCGAGCGCACCGAGTGCGGTGCTCGGAGGCGGCCCCCCAACGCTGACGACGAGACCATCGAGCTTGCCCCAATGCGCCAACGCTGCATCCACTACCAACTCTGCGCTGGCCGGATGCCCGTTGTCGGCAACCATTGCGTGGACTGCGTTCGGCCGGTGAGCGCCGAGGTCGAGCACTGCGTCATCCACCTTGGTCTGAGATCGAGACGACACCGTCACCTTCGCACCTTCGCGCAGCAGCTCCCGCGCACTGGCGAGTCCTAGCCCTTCGCTTCCCCCCGTCACGACGAACGCTTTACCCGACAGACCCAAATCCATGAATTCTCCTCCTCGACGCACAACGGGAACGCGCTGACAGCTCGTTCCCGGTTGCCCATCTTGCTACAAGCGCCCCGCCGCGCCGAAAGCGGTAGAAATCTCCGCTGAACCTTCCAGTGCGACCTGCACAGGCCTGGCGTTCGGCAGGCGTTTCTATCCAGTCGTGTCAGACATTTGAGCTAGCCTTCGTTGTCGCATTATGTCCACCTTTGATCGGAGAATTCGTAGTGACCGCTTCGACGACCATCGACGATCTCGTCGACGAGGTCTATCGGCAGCGACAGCGCGCCTGGCAGGCCGCGCTCGTGACAGCACAGAACTTCTTGGAGACGATCGCCGACGAGATTCTGGACAACGTCGATCGTGACCGGCTGACAGCACAGACTGCACGCATCAAGGACCCGGCCCGAGCCGCCGACAAGCTTCGGCGCAAGGTCGCCGAAGGCCGCATTGCCGAGCCATCCACCCTTGACGACGTGGTCGACGCGTTGGGCGATCTGATCGGCATCAAAGTTCTGTGCAAAAGCCCGCGTGACTTGCAGGCGTTCGTCGATGCGCTGGAACTAGCGTGCCGCGACCCGGAGTGCTCTGTCCGGTTCGCCAAGAACCCGATGGATTACGTCGCGTTCCCCAAACCCAGCGGATATCGCGCCTACCTCGCGGTGTTGTTGGTCCGGGTCGCGACGCATCAGGGCGATCTCG
>JBBSSG010000171.1:0-7595 GCA_038242295.1 Mycobacteriales bacterium
CACCGCCTTCGCAAAGCTCGCCAGCGAGATGGAACCGGACGCCCTGACGGTGGCGGCCTCGCAATTCGGCGTCGGATTGAACTACGACGTCGTGGGGTTGCCCACTGATTCCGGTTCGGTTCCCCCGGCAGCGGAGCTGGTTCAGCGCACCGAGGACGGTTTCGGCCAGGGCAGGGTGGTGGTCTCCACATTCGGCATGGCCATTGCGGCAGCGACCGTTGCGCACGGGTCGACCCCCGTGCCGAATCTGATCGTGGGCCGAGAAACCACCGTCGAGGGTGAACATCCTGAGATTTCGGCGGAAATGGTCGACGGGCTTCGCGGAATGATGCGGTCGGTGGTGACGAGCGGCACCGCAGAACGCATCGCCGACCAGGGGGAGGTATACGGCAAGACCGGCGAAGCCGAGGTAGAGGGCGGCTCGCACTCGTGGTTCGCCGGCTATCGGGGAGACCTGGCGTTCGCCACACTCGTCGTTCGCGGGGGCAGTTCGGACAATGCTGTTGGGGTTACACGCGAGATGTTGGAGCAACTGCCGCCTGATTACTAGCCCAATGGCTACTGATCGCTGGGCTAGGGGAGGAGACCGAGGCGGCGAGCGACGACGACAGCTTCGTGGCGCGTGCGGGTGCCTGTCTTGCCCATCGCTGATCGGAGATAAGCTTTCACCGTTTCCGGCATGATCGACAAGCGCTGGGCCGCTTCGGCATTGGTGCATCCGAGTGCGATCTGGGCGAGTACGTCGGTCTCACGGGAGGAGAGCGAGCTGTCCAGTTTTCGGGGTGGTGACGGATTCACCGCAAGGGCGATTCGGTCGGTCAACGTGCGTAGTTGAGTCCGCAGGGCTGCATCGGTTGTCGCCTGCGCCAATGTGCAGAGTTCAGCATGTACTTCGTGCAGCGTCTCGGCGGCTCCCACAGACCCTGACGCCGAGTCGCGGGCATCGAGCAGCAGCAGACGTTGGTCGACTTCGTCCCGAATCGCCATCTCACGAGAGAGCCGCTTGCAAGCCTGGACCATCGTGTCGACGACCCTGCTGCCGATCGGGCCGCACTCACGTACGGCCGCATACATCACCGCGCGTGACGCACCTGCCACGACAACCGGTACGGCCAGGATCGATCGCAACCCTTCACCGAGTACCGGCCGATCGTAATCGTGTGTGATGTGTTGCGAATTGCCGTAGTCGCTGACCGCGGCCGGCTGTCGCTGATCCAGGACGCGGCCACCGAGACCGTATCGGCTCGGCACGAGCAAGCCGTCGAGACCGCGGGTGCGGGTCCCATGAAATTCGCTCAGGTGCAGGGTGTGGGCGGTGACTTCGCCGCCGAACACGACTGGGACTCCTGAGGCGCGCATGACCTCGCGGAGTTCGGCACGAAGAGCATCGCTGTCTCGCGGGCGAAGCAGATCGGCGGATAGCACGAAGCAAGCTCCCTTCGGGACGAGTGACTTGCATCATAGATGGGGTTTCGGCGCCCGTGTGCGGATAGACGCGGCTTCGCCGCCGGTGTGCGCATGGTAGGTGCCCGCTCCTACTACGCGCACACGGGTGGCGACTATCCTGGGGTGCATGTCTGTGATCGCCGAGAGCAAGCCCCGTCAGCCACTCGTTCCGGGCGTCGTATCGCCCACGTTGCCGGTACCGAAGTCGATCGAACGACCGGAGTACGCCTGGAAACCTACCGCGAACGAAGGTAACGAGCCGTGGGTGCAGACACCCGAGGTCATCGAGAAGATGCGTCTGGCGTCCAAGATTGCAGCTCGGGCACTGCAAGAGGCAGGCAAGGCCGTCGTACCGGGCGTGACGACGGACGAGCTCGACCGGATCGCGCACGAGTACATGATCGACCACGGTGCGTACCCGTCCACGTTGGGATACAAGGGCTTTCCAAAATCCTGCTGCACGTCGCTCAACGAGATTATCTGCCACGGCATCCCCGACTCGACCGTCGTTCAGGACGGCGACATCGTCAACATCGACGTCACGGCGTACATCAATGGTGTGCACGGTGACACCAACGCCACCTTCCTCGCTGGAAATGTCTCCGAGGAGGCGCGGCTACTCGTCGAGCGCACGCACGAAGCGACGATGCGCGCAATCAAGGCAGTCAAGCCAGGCCGCGCACTGAACGTGATCGGCCGCGTCATCGAGTCCTATGCGCACCGGTTCGGCTACGGCGTCGTCGAGGACTTCACCGGCCACGGCATCGGTACGACTTTCCACAGCGGTCTCGTCGTTCTGCACTACGACCAGCCCTCGGTCGAGACAATTATCGAACCCGGTATGACCTTCACCATCGAGCCGATGATCAACCTGGGTGGAATCAACGCGGAGATGTGGGACGACGGCTGGACCGTCGTCACGCACGATCGAAAGTGGACGGCGCAGTTCGAGCACACCCTTGTCGTCACCGAGACGGGCAGTGAGATTCTGACGCTTCCGTGAAAGGTGCGTTGCTCGTTGCCGGCACGACGTCGGATGCCGGTAAGAGCGTTCTCGTAGCAGGACTATGCCGCATGTTGGCGCGGCGTGGGGTGCGCGTCGCGCCGTTCAAGGCGCAGAACATGTCCAACAATTCCGTCGTCACTCTCGATGGGGGAGAGATCGGCCGGGCACAGGCATTCCAAGCGCGAGCGTGCGGACTCGAGCCGAGCGTGCGGTTCAACCCAGTTCTGTTGAAGCCGGGCAGTGACCGGACATCGCAGCTGGTCGTGCGGGGTCAGGCTGTGGCGCAGGTGTCCGCTTCGAACTACATCGAGCATCGCCAGGCTTTACGCTCGGTCGTTGCGTCCGAGTTGGCCGCGCTTCGCGCCGAGTACGACGTGGTGATCTGTGAGGGTGCAGGCTCACCCGCCGAGATCAATCTTCGTGCTAAAGATCTGGCAAACATGGGCTTGGCGACGGCCGCCGGTTTGCCCGTGATCGTGATCGGCGACATCGATCGCGGGGGAGTGCTCGCGCACTTGTACGGCACGCTCGCAGTCCTGTCGCCCGAGGACCAGTCGTTGATCAAGGGGTTTGTGATCAACAAGTTTCGTGGCGACCCCGACCTGCTTGCCCCGGGGCTCGATCAACTCGAAAGCCTAACCGGTAGAAAGACATACGGTGTAATTCCGTATTCGAACGACCTGTGGATGGATGCCGAGGATTCGCTGGGCACCGTAGCGGACGCACCAGTCGGGCGTCCGCGTTCGCCGCTAGGGTCGCAATGGTTGCGGGTGTCCGCCATCCGCCTGCCCAGAATTTCCAATACGACCGATGTCGAGGCGCTGGCATGTGAGCCCGGTGTATCCGTGCACTGGGTGACCGAGCCCTCCAGGCTGACCGATGCGGACCTCGTCGTAGTTCCGGGAAGTAAATCGACGCTGGACGATCTGGCATGGCTTCGCCGGACCGGTCTCGCCGACGCGATCGTCGCGCGAGCTGCCGAAGGACGTCCGATTCTCGGGATCTGTGGCGGTTACCAAATGCTCGGCAAATCGATCATCGACCCAATCGAGTCGACGACGAACCGGGCCGCCGACGGCCTCGGCTTGCTCGACCTCGACATCGAATTCGAAACCGCCAAGATCGTGACAGGGGTGTCAGGATCATCGCCGTATTTCGATGGGACCGATGTGGCGGGATACGAAATTCACCACGGTCGGGTCGTGCGGAACGGTGACACACCTTTGATGGCCTACGACGACGGCCGTGAGGAGGGCAGTGTCCGGGGGGCGGTTATCGGAACGCACTGGCACGGCATCCTCGAATCCGACGGCTTCCGGCGACACTTCCTGCAGTGGGCGGCCGCGCAGTCCGGACGCGAAGGCTTCGTCGTCGCGACCGACGTTTCTGTTGCCGCCATGCGGGAGCAGCAAATCGATTTGCTGGCCGACCTCGTCGAGAACAACATTGATGTCGACGCTGTGCTCGCGGTGATCGAGCGCGGGGTCGACGGTGCGGGGCATACCATAAGGCGGTTACTCGACTGAGGCGCTCGCCGGGTGAGACGCGGAAGTAGAGCTCGCTCGTCGCCCGCTAACTCTTTCGGTGCGGTGCAGTAGCGTGATATCTCATGGACTACGAGCAAGTGACGGCCCGGGGTGGTAGCTGTTCGGTGCGTGTCTCCGGCCCGGACTCGCGGCATACGGTGCTGTTGCTACCGGGGGTGGGCGACCCGCCGAGCATCTTTGACGGCGTCGTCGAACGCTTGCACAACTCAGACCTGAAAACGATCGTGATAGAAGACATTTCCGGGCTGACATACACAGATGTGGTGGAGGTGCTCGATGAACTGTCGTTGCCATGGGTTCATCTGGTCGGCAGTAAGGGAGGTGCCGAGTTGGCCTGGCTCCTCGCTGCTCGCACATTCGGGAGAATTACGTCCCTCGTGGTCTGCGATCGTGCTCACCCCGGCGTCGCCGATGACAACGGCACTGTCCTCGATGACGGGTGCCCACCCGTTGAACTGCCGACGACGTTGATGATCGGCAGCTCGCTTCAGCGTGCGAGCGCAGATCGCAGCAGCCGGTTGGTGTACGGAGATTTTCGGATCGTTCAACTCGATGGAGTGGCCGACATCCCGTCGGGAGCGACAGCAGAACTGGCGACCGAAGCGGTCTTGCGCACCAGCCCCTGGTAGAGACCGCCCGTGTGCGCGTAGTAGGGCTCACCACCTACTACGCGCACACGGGCGGCGAAGCCGCACTAGATGTCGAGGCCAAGCAGCGCGTTCTCGACGACCTCGGGAAGTCCTGGGTGAATCCAATATTGACCGCGAGCCATCTCGAGCGCGGTCGTCCCGAAACTCATTGCCTGGATGAGCGGCTGAATGATCGTGGGGGCCTGCGCGCCGATCACATGCGCGCCGAGCAGCTTTCCGGTGCCCTTCTCGGCGATGATCTTGCAGAAGCCATCCCGATCTTCCATCGCCCACCCATATGCCACGTCTCCGTAGTCCTGAATTTTGACGGTGATGTCGAATCCGGCCTCGACGGCTTGCGCTTCGGTCATACCCACCTCGGCGATCTGCGGGTGCGTGAATACAGCGGCGGGGACGAAGCGGTGGTCGAACGCCCGGAAGTTGGAGGTGTCCTCCCACGCGTGCTGCAGAAGATTGTGCTGGACGATCCGAGCTTCGTGGTTGGCTACATGCTTGAGCTGGTACTCCGAAGACACGTCTCCGACTGCGAAGACCCCTTCGGCAGTGGTGCGGCCGAATTCGTCGACGACGACGCGCCCGTCCTCGTCCAGCTCGATACCACCGGCCTCGGCTCCGACATTGTCGCCGTTGGGATCACGACCAACGGCAATGAGCAGGGTATCGCCGAGTATCCGGGTGCCGTCGCTGAGTTCGAGTCCGACTGCCTCGCCTTCGGACACGGCCCGGGTCTCGCCAGAATTGAGATATACGTCCCAGGTCTTTTGCGCCAACTCGGTGAAACGGTCGGAGACGTCCGTGTCGAGAGCGCGCAATAGGCTGCCCTTGCGAGCAACGATGGACACCTTGGATCCGAGCGCACCGAAGACGTGCGCGAATTCTGCTGCGATATAACCGGATCCGAGAATCACGAGATGCTCGGGGAGCGATGGCAATCGCATCACGTCATCGTTGGTGTAAAACGGTATGCCGCTGTCGAGCACTTGCTGTGGGATCGAAGGCCTCGAACCTGCGGCGACGACAACCTGGTCCGCAGTGATCACCTCACCGGTTCCGGTGTCGATCGTCCGAGGACCTACAAACGAAGCATGCCCTGTGAACAAAGTCACGTTGGGGCTGCCGTTCTCACGATACTTTTTTCCGCCCGCGGAGATGGGGTCGATGCGACCGAATACCCGGTCGACGATGTCCGTCCAGCGCACCGAGTCGAGTGTCGAATCGATGCCGTACCGCGACGAATCACGAATCGTCTGCGCTACTTCGGCCGCGTACACAAACATCTTCGTCGGTATGCACCCGACGTTGAGACACGTGCCGCCGAAAATACCGCTCTCCTCGAAAAGTGCCACCGAGCAGTCTGCGAACTGTGAATCGGCTATCGAATTACCAGATCCGGAGCCGATGATTGCGATGTCGAAATGCCTGGGTTCGGTCATGAGATGGTGCCTGCCTCGCTGTGGTTACTGCCCGACTCGTGCTCGATGTGTGCGCTCCGATACAGCCAGTCGAGCCATTCGTCGACCTCCTCGAATGCCTGAGTCCTCGGGGTCTCCTGGGACAGAAACACGTCGTGACGCGCGCCCTCGATGGGAATAATTGTTGTTCGGTCGCCCAGGCAGCCGGCCCAGCGTGCTATTTGACGCACATCGAGCACAGCGTCGGCGACATCGATCTTGGAACTGTAAGTGCGGGAGAAATGCGTCACCTTCGAGCGCAAGATGAGCGACGGAGTTCCGATGTCGAGGCCGCGGTGCAGATGTGCGTGAGCACGCCGAATGGCGCGGATCCAGCCAAAGGTGATCGGGAATCCCGCCAGCGGTTTCCAATCGAGGTTGTAGTCCCACTCGCCCTGCTCCGACCGTGCGAGTGAGAGACCGTAAGTGTCGACTCCCGGCCCTGGTACGGGGGATTTCGCCTTGATCTTGCCGATGAGACCGATTGCGGTAGTACCGATACTGCGAATCGCAGCTGGGCCCTGCAAGTCGAACCATGGGCTGTTGAGGATCACTCCGTCGATGCCGAGCCCTGCGGCCCCGCCTTCCTGACGATTGAGACGGTCCAGCCATAGCGGCAGAATCAATCCGCCCGTGGAGTGTCCGAGCAAGACGATCGAACTGTCATCGGTGTCCTGCCGCACCAACGACAAGGCCTCGTTCAGTTCTTCGTCGTACAACACCAAGTCCGACGCGTAGTGCGGCGTCTGTCCTGCGCGTATCGATCGACCGCACTTACGAAGGTCCAGGGCGTAGAAGGAGAAGCCCTTCGCTGAGAAGTGCTCGGCTATGTGTTTCTGAAAGAAGTAGTCGGTGAACCCGTGTACGTAGATGATCGCCCGTCCGGCACTGGGTGGATCGACCGGCTGATAGCGCACCAGTGTCGCTTCCACCTGCCCCTCGCCGTCCGGGTCCTGGCCGAGTGGAATGATCGTCTGTTCGTAGCCATCGCCGAGGACATCGGGCATCCAGGTAGTCACAGATCACAAGTGTAGAGGGCACTGATCGGGTGGTACGAGGAGCACAATGGACCGAGTGCTTCGAGCTCGTCATGGCGGGTATGTAAGGGCGGGTAACGTATCCGCCACCTGAAGCGGAACTCGGCAAACGAGACCATACGGACAAGGAAGTCGAATCTCCAGTGTCAAATGAAAAACGGTCCACCGAAGAGCAGGTCAAGCGATCCAAGACCGACGTGGTTCTCGTCGGCGCCGGCATCATGAGCGCCACCTTGGGTGCGTTGTTGCGACAGCTGGAACCCGAATGGTCGATCGATGTGTACGAGCGACTCGATGCCGCAGCTGCCGAGAGCAGTGATGCATGGAACAACGCGGGCACCGGTCATTCGGCGTTGTGTGAGCTCAATTACACGCCGCAGAACAAAGACGGATCGGTCGACATCGCCAAGGCCGTCAACGTCAACGAACAGTTCCAGGTGTCGCGCCAGTTCTGGACG
>JBBSSG010000172.1:0-7581 GCA_038242295.1 Mycobacteriales bacterium
AAGGGCGAGAAGGAATGTGCCGAGTGGGTCGCGCAGAAGCTTCAGGAAGTCGGATACGAGACCGAATACGTCGAGTCGGGAGCACCGGGGCGAGGCAACGTGTTCGCCACCCTGGCCGGATCCGATCCGGAGCGTGGAACATTGCTCATCCACGGGCACCTCGACGTCGTGCCCGCCGAACCGGAGGATTGGAGCGTGCATCCGTTCTCCGGAGCGGTAGAGGACGGTTATGTATGGGGCCGCGGTGCGATCGACATGAAAGACATGGTGGGGATGGCACTGGCACTCGCCCGTCAGTTCAAATCGAACGGTACCGTCCCCCCGCGCAACATCATGTTCGCCTTCCTCGCAGACGAGGAGAACGGTGGGCGCTGGGGATCACAATGGCTCGTGGAAAACCGTCCCGACCTCTTCGAGGGCGTCACCGAAGCCGTAGGTGAGGTCGGCGGGTTCTCGTTGACCGTTGCGCGCCCCGACGGGACCGAGAAGCGTCTGTACATGGTGGAGACGGCGGAAAAGGGGCTCGGCTGGATGCGCCTCACGGCCAAAGCGCGAGCCGGCCACGGTTCTTTTCTGCACCAAGACAATGCCGTCACCTATCTGGCCGAAGCCGTTGCACGGCTCGGAAACCACACTTTCCCCTTGGTCATCTCCGACTCGGTTGCAGAATTTTTAGCTGCCGTGGCAGAGGAAACAGGCCTGGATTTCGATCCCACGTCTCCTGACCTGGACGGAACACTGCTCAAGCTGGGCAGTATTGCCCGTATTGTCGGCGCCACGCTGAGAGACACAGCCAACCCGACGATGCTCGAGGCCGGTTACAAGGCGAACGTCATCCCGCAGACCGCCGAAGCAATGGTCGACTGCCGTGTGATGCCCGGCAGGCAAGCGGAATTCGAGCGGGAGGTCGACGAGTTGATCGGACCGAACGTCGAGCGCGAATGGGTCACCAAACTGGACTCCTACGAGACGACGTTCGACGGTCACCTCGTCGATGCCATGAACAATGCAATTCTCGCGCACGACGAGAACGGGCGGACGGTCCCGTACATGCTCTCGGGAGGCACTGACGCCAAGGCATTCGTGAAACTCGGCATCAGGTGCTTCGGATTTGCTCCGCTCAAGCTGCCGGCCGACCTTGATTTTGCCGCTCTGTTCCACGGTGTCGACGAGCGAGTACCCATCGAGGCACTCGAATTCGGTACACAGGTGTTGGAACACTTTTTGCTTCACAGCTGATTCGAAAGGACTATCGATGACCTACGACCCGTATCTCTCGCTACCTGACCTGCCGTCGTTCGAACTGACCTCAGAAGACCTGGACGAGGGGGCGACACTCGGCGAACAGCAGATCAGCGGAATTATGGGGGCGGGTGGCCATGACAATTCGCCTCAACTTTCCTGGTCCGGCTTTCCTGAAGGGACCAAGAGCTTCGCGATCACGCTCTACGACCCCGATGCGCCCACCGCGTCCGGGTTCTGGCACTGGGCTGTCGCTAATATTCCGCTGGCGACGACAACATTGGTAGCGGGAGCGGGCGATGACGGCGGCACCGGGATCCCCGGCACGGCAATCACGCTGAAGAACGACGCCGGGCTGGCTCGCTACGTCGGTGCGGCACCGCCGGCAGGGCATGGACCGCATCGATACATTTTCGCGGTACATGCGGTGGACGTAGAACGGCTCGATGTCGACGAGACTGCCAGTCCGGCCTACCTGGGATTCAACCTGTTCTCACATGCGATCGGCCGCGCACTGTTGACCGGCGTGTACGAAGCCTGACAAAGACACAGGAGTTCGTACTCGTGCACGCGGTAGTTCTGCGCGAGTACGAACTCGGTGCGAATCTAAAGAACCTCGGAGCCGACGGCGTCGGACAGCGAAGAGAATCCGCCAGCGCGAGCGCGAGCGGCGATGCCCCTGTTGATCGTGCGCATCCAGAACGGGCCGCCGTAGATGAACCCCGTGTAGCCCTGTACGAGTGACGCACCAGCCGTGATTCGTTCCCACGCCTGGTCCGCTGTTTCGATACCGCCGACCGAGATCAGCGCGATCTGTGATCCGACACGTCCGTAGAGTCTGCGAAGCACCGCAAGTGATCTGTCTGCCAGTGGCGCCCCGGACAATCCGCCTGCGCCCGTGTCTGCGACGACATCGCCGGATGTGCGGAGTCCTGAGCGATCGATGGTGGTATTGGTGGCCACGATGCCATCCAGCCCGAGTTCGACAGCAAGGTCGGCGACGGCGTCGATGTCCTCGTCGGACAGGTCGGGAGCGATCTTCACCAGGACGGGTATCGAGACGACTGCCTGCACTGCCTGCAGGATCGGCCTAAGCGAGTCGACGGCCTGGAGATCGCGCAGACCCGGTGTGTTCGGCGAACTGACATTGACGACCAAGAAATCTGCGAGCGGACCCAACAGTCTGGCGCTCTCGGTGTAGTCCGCTGCTGCTTCGCCGCTTGGAGTGAGCTTCGTCTTTCCGATGTTGGCGCCGATCGGAATGCCGCCACGGCGACCGCGCAGCACATCGGCCGCGCTGGCTGCGCCATGATTATTGAACCCCATTCGATTGATGAGCGCCCGGTCGGCGGCCAGTCTGAACAGTCGTGGTTGCGGATTTCCCGGCTGCGGGTGGGCCGTCACAGTGCCGATTTCAGCGAACCCGAAACCGAGAGGACCCCAGACGTCGACCCCATCGGCGTTCTTGTCGAACCCTGCGGCGAGGCCGAGTGGGGCTGCGAACTCTATCCCGAACACGGTGCTACGAAGTAGCGGATCATCGACGACGAGAATACGCGCTACGAGCGCACGAAATGGCCGCACAGATGTCACGATGCGCATCGCAGCGAACGCAATGTGGTGAATTCGTTCCGGCGATAGTAAGAACATCAACCGAAGAAGTGCGCGATAAAGGGTTCCGCTCACGGGCTTCTCATCCACCTGTCTCTTGCCCACTTGTAAACCCAGCTGTGGGACCAATGTGGGCGATCTTTTTTCTTTTCAGCAGTAGTTTGCGACTTCCGTCGGAGTAGAGACGCACGCGAGAAAGCTCCCAATCGCCGAACTCAGCCGCAACAGCCAACCGCATCGATGCGGTCACACGAGTGACGTCGGGGGGCAAGAGAAGTGGGATGTAGTCCCAGTCCTCCGAATGTGACTCCCACTCGGCTGGCATGCGATTGCGTGCGCTGAAATTTCTCGTCACCGTGGGTATCCCCTTCTCCGACGTCTGTCGCTGGTCTAATCAGCCCCGCGGACCGGAATCCGCTGCAGGCCCGCGCCTGTGGCCGAACCGACGAACAGATCGCCAGAATTGCTGTCGACCGCTATCGAATCGGGCTGCCTCACTGTGGGGAACCGCTTCACCTCCACCGGAATTCCAGTCTCCAGCGTGTATCCGACGACCTCGTTGGTGCCAGGGGTGCTGATCCAGGCGATGTCGGACTTGTCATCGTAGGCGACGGCCCACGGCTGCGCATCGACGGGAAATCGCTGGCGAAGGAGAAGATCTTCGGACGAGTACACCAGCAGTTCTCGGCCCACCGCGTCGGTGACGAGAATGCGCCCGAATCGATCGGTAGCCGTCTCGGCCGCGCCTTCGCCCGCGCGAAGTGCAGCACCGAGAGATTTGGCATCCAGATTGATCTGAGTCAACGAAGTCTCACGACGATCCAACGCGGTCAACCCGTACTGGGTTGCCGCAAGCGAATCGACGGACGACAGGCCATCGACTGTCTCTGCCTCGTTCGAGTCGGAACCGAAGATGTGAATGACACCACTATCATCTCCAGCGGCGACGCGGCCGTCCGTCAGACTTGCTGCGCTCAGTAGGTTGGCGTCGACTTCAGTCGTCTCGACCGCCGAACTACGGATATCTGCGCGTGCGAGCATCCCATTCATCGGCAACAGCAGCGTCCCATCGCCGACTGTGACCACGTCCGCGGCTGCGGACGGTAGTGCAACCACGGACGGTGCTTGCTCTGTGTGATCGATGTCGAAGATCAGTAGCGATGTCGAATCATCTTCGAGGGCAACGATAGTGCGCGTCGCGCTGTCGAATGTGGTGGAATGCAGTCCAGAGGGAGACGGGCTGACAGATCCACTCGGGGGAGTGGAGATAGCTGGGGCCTCGACCTTTGACAAAGGCTCGAGACTGACCGAATCAGGGTCGTCAGAACTGTTGTCGGAGCATGCAGCCACCAGCAGGCACGTCGATGCAACTGCGACGCCAATTCGCCACGGGATCGGTCTGTTTCTCATGAAAACGCCAGCTCCTGGATACGTTCGGTAGAGCGTGTGTACGGGTAAGCATCTCCAGCCTGCCTGATCGGCCCCGCAGCGGCACTCTCGGACTGCCGAACGGGACAGCGGCTGTGTCGGCGGTACCGTATTCGAGAGCAAACAACGAGGAGTCGAGTTGGTAGACGAGGAAAGTCCGAGTTCTTTCGGCCATGGGCCTCGCCTCGACGCAGGGGCGAGGGGTGATCGATTTGCGGTCGAGCAAATCACGACCGGTTCCCACGCAAGCGGTTTCGGTCGAACACAGGATGACAGGCCGTTCGCATTCAGAGTGAGCAGAGCCACGATGCTCGTCGAGATCTATCGTGCCGATGTTCTCACCCCAGTGCCGGACAAGAACGATGTGGCGGCGGTGTCGGAGCAATCGGTTGCGGAGATCGATCTCACCGATGAGCGCAGCATCATCGCTGTGGTCCGCGAGGCTGTCAATAGTGCCGACGAACTCGGCGCCGGAGCCGAGAAGGAGTCCTCAGCCATCAGGTCGTGTCTGGGGCGTGTGGGATCTGTCCTCGAAGCGCTCTGATCACCTACTCGCTCCGGCGCCGGTGTCAGGACCGGCGCGATGTCAGCTGCTGACGTCGTCGAGGGCTGCCGAGATAGCCGGGGGCAATTCCAATTCCTCTGACACGAGAATGCCGGTCAGCTGCGCGAGATCACGTGCGCCGACGATCGCAGCGCTCACCCCTGGCCGATCACGCGCCCACGCGAGAGCTACCGCCAGCGGCGATGTCTTCAACCCGCTTGCCGCTGTGACTGCCGCATCGACGACACCCTCGGCAGCCTCGGACAGGTAGGCGGTGATCGAATCTGCGTGCAGATCGTCGGCTCCGCGAGAGTCAGCAGGAGTCCCGGTGCGGTATTTCCCCGTGAGGACCCCGCCGGCAAGCGGGACAGCGGCAAAGACACCGACTCCATGATGTTCGGCAGCAGGAATGAGCTCGTCCTCGATGCCGCGGGCCAAAAGGGAGTACTCGGCCTGAGTTGCCACAATTCGACCGGTCTTCGCGGCGCCGGCCGCAGTCGCGAGCTGCCATCCGAGGTAGCCGCGCGCCCCTACGTAGCGAGTCTTTCCGCTGCTGACCGCATAGTCCAGGGTGGCCGCGATCTCGTCCACCGGGGTGGTCGAATCCCACGCGCCGATCTGCCATAAATCCAGGTAGTCGGTCCCGAGTTCGCGGAGCGTCGTCTCGAGCTGATCGAGCAATGCGCGGCGCGAGCAATCGATACGAGTCCTACCGCCGAGCGTGCTCACGCCGGCAGCGCTGCTCACCACGAGTTCGCGTCGGGAGACGACATCGTCGAGCACTTCTGCCAGGACACGCTGTGCGCGGCCTTCACCGTACGACGGCGAGGTGTCGACGAGAGTTCCGCCGGCTTCGGCGAAGGCCGACAACTGCCCCGCAGCGTCGTCGCCGTCGATGCCGCTTCCCCATCCGAGCGTCCCGAGGCCGATTCGCGACACCCGTAGTCCGCTCGAGCCGACTGATCTCTGCTTCATGGTGATCGAAGTTTCCTGTCCTCATCCGGCGCAGTAGCACCAGATGAGGACTTTAGTGCGCGAGCCCAGGACGTGCGAGTGTGCCGCGCCCATTCTTCTGTCCGTGTGTGTGTCGAGTGGGGCAGGCGCCGAGTCCGGAGTACGGTCGTCCCCGTGAAATTTGTAGACGGCGCTTGCCTGGTCCACCTCGGTTCGGCCGTCCTCGGCGGGGCTGTGCTGTGATCGGTGAATCGATGACCTGGTTTCAAGCGGTGATCCTCGGCGCAGTCCAGGGCCTCACCGAGTTTCTTCCGATTTCGTCCTCTGGGCACCTGCGCATCGTTGCGGGCGTGTTCTTCGGGGAGGATGCAGGAGCGTCGTTCACCGCAGTCACTCAGCTGGGCACCGAGGCCGCAGTTCTGCTTTTCTTCTGGCGGGACATCGTGCGGATCGTGCGTGCATGGTTCGCCGGATTGCTCGATTCGACGAAACGTACGCTCGACTACCGCCTTGGCTGGTATGTGATTATCGCCACGATCCCCATCGGGGTGTTGGGCCTGCTGTTCAAAGATCAGATTCGCACCGGTGCCCGCAACCTGTGGCTCATCGCGACGATGCTCATCGCGTTCGCCATCGTCATCGCTCTTGCCGAGTACATCGGTTCGAAGCGCCGTCCCATGGAGAAGATCACCACCAAGGACGGCATCGCGATGGGGCTCGCTCAATGCCTGGCGTTGATCCCCGGGGTCTCCCGATCCGGAGCGACGACCAGTGCGGGCCTGTTCACGGGACTCGAGCGTGAAGCTGCGGTTCGCTTCTCGTTCCTGTTGGCTATACCCGCTGTGACGGCGTCAGGCCTATTTTCGCTTCCCGACGCTTTCGAACCCGCAACCGAAGGACTGAACGCGTCGGGTCCTCAGTTGTTGGTCGCCACAGTGGTCGCATTCGCTCTCGGATACGCCTCGATTGCATGGCTGCTGAAGTTCGTGGCGAATCATTCGCTGTACTGGTTCGTCGGCTACCGAATCGTGCTCGGTGCGACGGTGATGGCACTTCTCTCGGCCGGGGTCATCTCCGCGACCTGAGTCTGCGCCAGCTATCGATTCGGGCGACGCCGCTAGGCTGGTGTCATGACAGTGATCTTGCTGCGACACGGCCGGTCCACCTCCAACACTGCGGGGACGCTGGCGGGACGGTCTACCGGGATCGAACTCGACGACAAGGGCCGCGAGCAAGCTGCCGTAGTCGCGGAGCGACTCTCCGCGATCCCCATCGAGGAGATTGTTCGCTCACCGTTGCAGAGATGCGAACAGACCGTCGAGCCCCTGGCAGCGCGTCGGGGCCTCACCCCGGTCGTCGACGACAACCTGATGGAAGTCGACTACGGCTCCTGGACGGGACGCTCTATCAAGGAACTACTGGCGGAGCCTCTGTGGAAGATTGTCCAGCAGCACCCCTCGGCGGCAGTGTTTCCCGGCGGCGAGGGACTTGCCCAAGTACAGGCGCGAGCTGTCGCAGCAATCCGGGGACACGACGCTCGGTTGACCGACGAATACGGGCGCGATGTGCTGTGGGTAGCGTGCTCGCACGGCGACGTGATCAAGTCGATCATCGCCGACGCCGTTGGGTGCCATCTCGATTCTTTCCAGCGAATCGTCGCCGATCCGGCGTCGATCAGCGTGATCAAGTACACCTCCACGCGGTCGTGGGGGGTGGGGACCACACACACACACCCCACAAAGTAGGGTAGGTGGAGCCCGCCCCCGCCCCCCCCCCGCGCGCGGTGAGAGCGCAGAGGGCAG
>JBBSSG010000173.1:0-7522 GCA_038242295.1 Mycobacteriales bacterium
GATCGCCACGCCGCCCATGGTTGGGGTGCCACGCTTCGACTGATGGCTGGCGGGTCCCTCGACCCGGATCTCCTGCCCGAAGCCTTGCTTCGCAAACGCCTTGATCAGCACCGGTGTGAGCAGGATTGCCACAGCGAGCGCAATACCTCCTGCGAAGAGGATCTGTCTCACTGCGATTCCTCCGGTGCCATGCTCTTCGTTTTCCCGTCTATGTCATCGGCCGAATGTGCATCACCGGCCGAATGTGCTGGCATGTCCGACAGCAACGCATCGGCAACCGACCACAATGCAATCGACTGCGAAGCCTTGATCAACACGATGTCTCCTGGCTGCAGTTCTGCCTTCAAGACTGCGATCGCCGAAGCATGGTCGGCGACGAGCATCGACTCCTCGCCCCACGACCCTTCCATCACTGCGCCTTGATGCATCGCCCTCGTCGGCCGACCAGTGTCCACCACCACCAACCGACTGACATCGAGTCGGACGGCCAACCGACCTATTGCGTCGTGCTCGTTGATCGATTCCGAACCAAGCTCGCCCATCTCGCCCAGTACGGCCCACGTACGACGGTGTTCCCCGGTCCCACTTCTCGACATCGAGACCAACGCCTTGAGTGCTGCCCGCACCGAATCCGGGTTTGCGTTGTAGGAATCGTTGATGATGGTGACGCCGTCGCCTCTGGTTCGCACGTCCATCCGCCGAACCGACGCAGCGCGGGAGGCGGCGAGCGCGTCTGCGATCTGCGGCAGCGTTGCCCCGCATTCCAGGGCTACCGCTGCGGCAGCCAACGAGTTTCCGACCTGGTGTTCGCCATGGACAGCCAGTTCGATATCGATGTTGCCGACGGGAGTCACCATGGTGAACCGCGCACGCGCATCACTGTCGAGTTCGACGTTTTTTGCACGGATATCGGCGTCGGGCGAAAGTCCGACGGTCACCACGCGAGCCGAAGTACGCGAAGCCATTGCTCTTACGAGGCGGTCGTCTGCGTTGAGCACCGCGACACCCCCATCAGCGGCACTCGGGAGCGCTTCGACGAGTTCACCTTTGGCAAGGGCAATTCGGTCTCTGGAGCCGAACTCGCCCAAGTGGGCGGTTCCCACATTGAGAACCACACCGATCCGCGGCGGAGCGGACCGAGCGAGCGCTGCGATATGTCCCTCCCCGCGCGCCGACAGTTCCAACACGAGAAACTTCGAAGTCTCGTCCGCGCGCAGCGCCGTCCACGGGTGCCCGAGCTCGTTGTTGAACGATCCGGGCGGCGCGACCACGGAGCCGAGTGGGCTCAGTACGGAGGCAACCAGATCTTTGGTCGACGTCTTGCCCGAGGAACCAGTGACTCCGACGACGGTGAGCCCCGACGATTTCGTCAACTCCTCCACGGATGCGCGGGAAAGAGCCCCCAGCGCAGTCAGTACTGCGGCCCCAGAGCCATCGGTGTCATGTTCGAGTGCCATGGCCCGGCCATCGTGTGTGGTCGGTTCCATCACGATCGCCGGCACCCCCACGGGGCGGGCCGACAAGACCACCACAGCTCCGGCTGACACTGCAGCAGTGGCGTGATCGTGACCGTCCACGTGCGCGCCGGGCAATGCGATGAACAATCCTCCGGGATGAACTTGCCGAGAGTCGAATTCCACCGAGCCGTCTACGACGACCGACGGATCTGCGACGTCGTGAAGCGTTCCACCGACAAGTTCTGCGATCTCGCTCAGAGTGAACGACTTCACGAGTTTGCTCCTTCTTCTTCGATCCGTCGATCGATCGCGTTGGCTAGTACGACTCGATCGTCGAACGGGTACTTCACTCCGCCGATTTCCTGGCCGGCCTCATGGCCCTTACCTGCAACGAGAACCACGTCACCTGCCGCGGCCCAACGAACCGCATTGCTGATTGCATCGCTCCTGCTCTCGATAGTGCGAACTTCTGCGCGCGTCTCGGCATCGACGCCGAGGGCACCGACGAGGATTGCTTCTCTGATGCTCGCGGGATCTTCCGACCGAGGGTTGTCATCGGTGATCACCAGGAGATCCGCGCCTCGAGCTGCTGCTGCGCCCATCAGGGCACGCTTGGCCGTGTCTCTGTCACCGCCGGCCCCGAGGACGACAGCGATACGTCCCTCGGTCTGTTCCCGCAACGTCTCGATGACAGCTTTGACAGCCGCCGGCTTGTGGGCGTAGTCGACAACTGCGAGAAAATCCTGCCCACACGAAATCCGCTGGACGCGTCCGGGAACGTCGACAGCTGCCATCGCGTCGATCGCACGGTCCAGATCGACATCTACGGCCGCGCAGGTTGCAGCCGCCAACAGTGCATTTGCGACGTTGTACCGGCCAGGCAACCTGATCGACGCCGCGTGCGAAGCGCCGCTGGGTTCGACCACTGCAAATGTTTGAACTCCGCCCGGGTCCTTCGACCAGTCCGACACCGTCCACCCAGAATCCGCCGACACTGACACCGTTCGAACCTCCGAACCCGCCGATGCGGCGATATCTGCCATTCGAGCGCCCCACGCGTCGTCGACGCACACGACTGCCCGGTTCGTATGTACTCGCGAATCTGCCGAGAAAAGGCGAGCTTTGGCCAGAAAATAGTCCTCGAGCGTGCCGTGGAAATCCAAGTGGTCCTGCGACAGATTGGTGAAAGCACCCACTTCGAACACTGTTCCGTCGACTCGACCCAACGAGAGTGCGTGAGAAGATACCTCCATCACAACGGTGTCGATGCCCTGCTCGAGCATCACCGCAAACAAGGCGTGGAGCTGGGGAGCCTCGGGAGTGGTCAAAGCGCTCGGTACTCGCGACCCGTAGATCTTGGTCTCGATGGTGCCGATCAAACCGGTCCGGCGGCCTGCAGCAGTCAATGCCGCCTCGAGTAGATATGCGGTTGTCGTTTTACCGGACGTACCGGTTATGCCGATGACGCTCATTCGCTCGGACGGATTGCCGTAAACGAGAGCCGACACGGCTCCGAGCACAGCGCGCGGCTTGGCATGCACAAGCACCGGCACCGGCAGTTGGAGATTCGACTCACGCATGATCGCGAGCCCCGCGGTATCGGTCAGGATCGCGACCGCGCCCCGCTCGATCGCGTCACCGGCGAACGTCGCCCCATGCGTCGATGACCCGGGTACCGCTGCGAACAGATCGCCCGCGAGTATCGCTTGCGCTCGAAGATCGACACCCGTGACAAGGCGCCTCGATCCGTCGGCGGGCGCGAGCAACTTCGCATCCGCCGCAACTGCAATATCCTCGACCGCTGTTCGCGGGGGGCTCGTGGGCCGAAACCCCGACGGAGCAGGCTGCGGTACTGCTGGCACAGACACTGTGCTCCCTTCTGCTCGACTACGAAGTTGTCCCGGACAACCACCTGTCCGCCCGAGATTGTCCGAGTCGAGCAGAGTGTCCGGCGCGACCCGACCGGGGCGTCTGCACATGGCCGACGAGTCAGATTACCGGCGGCTGCTTTACCCCCGGCACCCCGACCCAGCACCGATGGCCGGTGCCGCTCGGTCAGTCCGCTTGCAAGACCAGCTTGGGACCTTCAGGAGACAATGGAACACTATCGCGTTGAAGCATCCAGCTTGCGATGTTGTGGAACAGCGGTGCTGCGGACTGCCCGCCGCTACCGTCGGCACTACGCGCTGGAGCGTCGAGCATGATCCCGATCACGTACCGAGGATTGTCCGAGGGGGCAATACCCGCGAAGGTGATCCAATAGTCGGAATTGGAATAGCACTTGCAGTCGGGATCGACCTGCTGCGCCGTACCTGTCTTTCCACTGATCTGATATCCCGGAACTCCTGCTGCCACCCCGGTGCCGCGCTGGTCGCCAGTGTCGTCCTGAGTGACTGCCCGGAACATATTGCGAACCGTCGTTGCAGTCTGGGGGCTGACCACGTAGACACCCTCCGGAGATTCGGTCTCCGTGCTGTTTCCGTCCGGATCGATCGTGGACTCGACAATGCGCGGTGGAACGCGAACTCCGTCGTTGGCAACGGCCTGGAACATCGCCGTCATCTGAAGCAATGTCATCGACAGACCCTGTCCGATGGGCAAATTCGCGAAGGTGCCTCCCGACCATTGGTCACGGCTGGGTACATTGCCTGCGCTTTCGCCGGAAAGTCCGACGTCGCTTCGTTGTCCGAGTCCAAAACGCGAGAGCATGTCGGCATACCGGTCTTCCCCCACCCGCTGGGCAAGCATGAGAGTTCCGACGTTGGAGGACTTTCCGAACACCCCGGTCGTTGTGTACGGGGCGACACCGTGCTCCCAAGCGTCCTTGACCGAAACTCCGGACATGAAAATGCTGCCGGGAACCTGGAGGACTTCGTCGGGTGTGGTCAGACCGTATTCGATCGCCGCCGCGGCGGTGATGATCTTGTTGACCGAACCCGGCTCGAAGGGAGTCGAGACGGCCAGGTTGCCCATCTCCTTGCCCTTGTCGTTGTTACCGACACCGATTCCAGGGTTGAAGGTGTTGTCGTTCGACATCGCCAGCACCTCACCGGTCTTCGCGTCCTGTACTACAGCGGATGCGTTCTTCGCGCCGGACAGGTCCTTCGCCAACTGCACCTGTTGCTGAACGTAGTACTGAAGATCCGAGTCGATGGTCAGTTGGACACCCGACCCGTTCACCGCGGTCTGCTTGTCTCGCCAGCTACCCGGAATTACCGCGCCGTCGGAACCGCGGTCGTAGGTCTGCGAACCATCGGTCCCCGCCAGTGTCGAGTCGAGCGAATCCTCGAGCCCCAACAGTCCGTGCCCGTCCCAGCCGGTCGCACCGACCATATTCGCCGCCAGCGATCCACCTGGATATTCTCGAATGTCTTGACGTTCGAGACCTACTTCTTCGAATTCCTCGCTGATGTTCGTCGCGATCGTAGAGTCCACGCCTCGCATGAGATAGACGAAAGTTCCGTTGCTTTTCAGCTTCGCGAGAATGTCCTTCTCGTTGGCGACGTCGCCGAGCTTGTCGTGAATGCCCTGCGCGATCGCCGTCAGGCGGTCATCGGTCGACGGCTTGGTGGGTTCCTTCGCGCGTGCGTCATCGAGCTCTTGCCGAACCCGAACAGGCTGAAAGGTAAGAGCTTTCGCTTCCATAGTGAATGCGAGGGGCTTGCCGTTGCGATCGGTGATGGCGCCGCGCACCGCCGGATCGACGAGCGTCGTGGTCCGCTGCGAAGCAGCTTCGGCGGACAGACGGTGGCCATCGACGCCCATGATCCACAACAATTGCAGCGCAACTACAGCCAAAACTCCGAACATGACGACACGGCCGAATCTGCCCCGAAACACGAACGAAGATGCATCGAATCTGCTTTTGGACCGCGAACGCGGCGGCACCGACTTCGAACCCGCCGGTCGTTGTCGCGGCACACCATCACGTCCGGCATTGCGCGCGTATCCGTTGGAATTGTTACGCGGCAACGGCTTACGCCGCGGAGTCCTAGTGGTAGGCCTGGTCACTGCCGACTACCCGTAGGACTCACCGACGGGGTTGTACTCATGGGAACCAATTGTTCAGTAAGTGCTTCCGATCGAGCGTCATTCAGCGAGTTCGGCGTGGCGGAAGTGGCCGGTGGGACCGTTGTGGTGAACGACCTCAATCGGCTGTCGTTTGCTGCTGCGGGCAGCCTCCGCGACTGCGCGGAGCGCTGCGTACCTGACTCCTCGACTGCCGAATTGATTGCTTGCAAAGTCCCCTGAGACATGGGTGGATCCAGCGGCGCCACAGGCTCACCCTGTGCAGGCCCCGGCGTGCCGACGACCTGGACGGACCCGTCCGGCGCTACGAGGAGCCGAGCCGCGTTGGCGGCCGGAATCATTCCCAGGTCGGCCGCTTTGCGTGCGAGTTCAGGGGCTGAATCAGCAAGTTGGACATCACGCTGCAGCGACGACTTCTGCTGCACCAGGCGCTCGTTGTACGCCTTGGCCTCACTGAGGTCGTACGAGTCACCTGCGGAGCGAGTCGTCAACAGGAGCGTAAGTCCGAGACCTAGGGTCAACAAACCGATGATCAAGGCCACGAAAGGAATACGCGCGGTGACCGACACACCGGAGTTCGAGAGTCGAGTCGCGGCGTGACTACTGGAGACGGATCCGCCGCCTTGCACAGACGCACGCTGCTGGCGCCGTTCGTATGCGCGGAGTGCAGCGCCGGATCGGCCCGATCCTCCGTCCGACGCCGAGGGCCGAGTGCGACGCGCACGCTTCGCTTGTGCTGAACCCGCGGTGATAGTCATGCCGGTCTCCTTGCAATCCGCTCGGCCGCACGCAGGCGCACAGGCGCCGAACGCGGGTTGTCTTCGATTTCTTGGTCCGGCGCGCGTTCGGCGCCTCTCGTCAACAGTCGGAACTCCGGGCCCATACCGGGGAGCTCCACAGGAAGCCCCTCGGGGCTGCGCGACTTGGCTCTCGGAGCCAAGACCTTCTTCACTACGCGGTCCTCGAGAGATTGATACGACATGAACACGACGCGGCCGCCGACGGCAAGTGCGTCAAGGCCTGCCGGGACAGCTTTTTCCAACGATTCGAGTTCTTTGTTCACCTCGACTCGTAGGGCTTGAAATGTCCTCTTTGCGGGATGCCCGCCGGTGCGGCGGGTAGCGGCCGGAATCGCTTCGTAGAGCAACTCGACCAGCGGGCCGCTGGTAGTAAAGGGTTTCGCCTCACGTTTGCGGACTATCGCCGACGCGATTCGACCCGCGAACCGCTCCTCCCCGTAGGTGCTGAGGACCCGTGCGATCTCACCGTGTGTGTAGGTATTGAGAATGTCTGCGGCTGTGAGGCCAACAGTCGGATCCATTCGCATGTCGAGCGGCGCATCGACTGAATACGCGAACCCGCGATCGGGCTCGTCCAATTGCATGGAGGAGACGCCGAGGTCGAACAGGATCGCATGCACCGACTCGTATTCCGAGAGCCCGGCTTCCTCCAGTGCAACATCGATTCCGTCGTACGTGATGTGGACGAACGTCGTCCGTGCGGAAAATGCGGCGAGCCGTCGACGTGTGCGATCGAGTGCATCCGGATCCCGATCGAGTCCGATGAGCCGAAGCCCAGGGTAAGTGCGGAGGAAATACTCCGCGTGGCCGCCGAGACCGAGCGTCGCATCGATCATCACACTGCCTTCGCCGCCTGGCCCGACGGCAGTGAGCGCCGGGCCGAGAAGTTCGTCGGCGCGGTCCAGACGGACCGGGATGTGTTTGGGAGCTGAAACGGGTTCGACAGATGCTCGAGGTCCAGAATCTGCTGCTGGTTCAAAAGAATTCAACGGTCCACCCGCTGCTCGCGTGTGATGGCGGCATTATTCGGGACGGCCGATTCCGCTTCGCCTTCCACAGTGATTCCTCCCGGCCTTGCCTGTGCCCACCAAAAACTAGGCGAAACACGTAGATCGATGGTTATGATGAATGCCTCGAGGTCCCTGTCCGATAGGGAACCTGGCGTTGGGGAAGAACGTCAGGGTCCTGATCTGTGAAACCTGGCGTTGGGGAAGAACGTCAGGGTTCTGATCGGGC
>JBBSSG010000174.1:0-7522 GCA_038242295.1 Mycobacteriales bacterium
AAAGATCGATGCTCGAAGCCCGAGGCGGGGAAGCAGCCACGATTGCAGATAGTCGAACTGGCGGTGATCCGACGGTCGAGCCATGTAGAGCCCCCATGGTTCGACGCGGTACTCGTCCACCGGTCGCACGAATCCTTTGGGGTCGGTGTTCGTCATTCCCTGGACATCGAAGTACTCCATTTTTGGGGGATGGGCGTGCACAGGCGTCGCGGCGACGGAATCGTCCATGAGTGATAAAGCTACCTGTCGGTGGGCGCGTCTACCCTGGAACCATGGCCTTTGCATCCGAACATCCCGTGGTGGCCCACTCTGCGCATCGACCCGTCGGTGATATCGAGAGAACTGGGCCTGCGTTCGAGGTCGTCAGTGAATACGAGCCCGCCGGTGATCAGCCGGCTGCGATCGCCGAACTCGAGCGCAGAATCAGAGCAGACGAGAAAGACATCGTCCTGCTGGGAGCAACTGGAACTGGAAAATCGGCAACTACAGCCTGGCTCATCGAGAAGTTGCAGCGCCCCACGCTGGTCATGGCGCCGAACAAGACACTGGCTGCGCAATTGGCAAACGAACTCCGCGACATGTTGCCGAACAACGCGGTCGAATATTTCGTCTCCTATTACGACTACTACCAACCCGAGGCGTACATCGCGCAGACCGACACCTATATCGAAAAGGATTCTTCGGTCAACGACGACGTCGAGAGGTTGCGTCACTCCGCGACAGCCAATCTGTTGTCCCGCCGCGACGTGGTTGTGGTTGCTTCGGTGTCCTGCATCTACGGCCTCGGCACACCGCAGTCCTATGTGGACCGATCGATCGAGCTCAAAGTCGGTGTCGAAGTTCCCCGCGACGCGCTGTTGCGTCTTCTGGTCGACGTGCAGTACACCCGCAACGACATGGCATTCACCCGCGGCTCGTTCCGCGTCCGAGGTGACACCGTCGAGATCATTCCGTCGTACGAGGAGCTCGCTGTTCGGATCGAGTTTTTCGGCGACGAGGTCGAGGCGCTCTATTACTTGCATCCGTTGACGGGAGACACTGTTCGCAAGGTCGATTCGGTGCGCATCTTCCCGGCGACGCATTACGTGGCAGGGCCCGAACGCATGGAGATCGCCGTCAAGAATATCGAGGCAGAGCTCGAAGACCGGCTAACCGACCTCGAGAACCGAGGCAAGCTCCTCGAGGCTCAGCGGTTGCGTATGCGCACACAGTACGACCTGGAAATGATCAAACAGGTCGGCTTCTGTTCCGGCATCGAGAACTATTCGCGGCATATCGACGGTCGCGGGCCTGGTACCGCGCCTGCCACATTGATCGACTATTTTCCTGAGGATTTCCTGCTGGTCATCGACGAGTCTCATGTGACCGTTCCGCAAATTGGCGCGATGTATGAGGGGGACATGTCACGTAAGCGGAACCTCGTCGAGTTTGGTTTCCGTCTGCCATCTGCCACCGACAACCGTCCGCTGACATGGGAGGAGTTCACTCAACGCGTCGGCCAAACGGTGTACCTGTCAGCCACTCCCGGCAAGTACGAGATGGGACAGACCGGTGGCGAATTCGTCGAGCAGGTAATCCGTCCGACCGGCCTGGTCGACCCACAGGTGGTTGTGAAGCCGACGAAGGGCCAGATCGACGATCTCGTCCACGAAATCCGCACCCGAGCCGAGAAAGACGAACGCATCCTGGTCACCACGCTGACCAAGAAGATGGCCGAGGATCTGACCGACTATCTGTTGGAGTTGGGCATCAGGGTGCGGTACCTGCATTCGGACATCGACACGTTGCGTCGAGTCGAATTACTTCGACAGCTCAGGCTCGGCGAATACGACGTGCTCATCGGTATCAACTTGCTCCGAGAAGGTCTCGATCTTCCCGAAGTGTCTCTGGTCGCCATCCTCGACGCCGACAAAGAAGGCTTTCTGCGCAGCAGCACCAGCCTGGTGCAAACCATCGGCCGCGCAGCCCGCAACGTCTCCGGCGAAGTTCACATGTATGCGGACAGGATGACGGACTCAATGAAGTTCGCAATCGAGGAGACCGATCGTAGGCGCGAGAAGCAGGTCGCCTACAACAAAGAAAAAGGAGTCGACCCGCAGCCGCTGCGCAAGAAGATTGCAGACATCCTCGATCAGGTCTACGAGGAGGCAGAGGATACCGAGGGGGCGGTGGGCGTCGGTGGTTCGGGCCGCAACGCCAGTCGTGGACGTCGTGCGCAAGGAGAGAAGGGGCGGGCTGTCAGCTCAGGGGTCTACGACGGCCAGGACGTCAAGTCGATGCCGCGTGCGGAACTGGCGGCGCTCGTGCAGAACCTCACTGATCAGATGATGAACGCTGCGCGTGAATTGCAGTTCGAGCTTGCGGGACGGTTGCGCGATGAAATTCAGGACTTGAAGAAAGAACTGCGTGGAATGGACGCCGCGGGATTGAAGTAACGCCGCTTCGATACGGTTCAACCATGGACGCTTCCACTGCCGGACAGAGCGCTCGCGCTCTCGAACTTTTGCACGCCTGCACCTACTTCGTTCCCGAAACCCAGGAAGCGTTGGTGGAGGCTGGACTGAAGAGACGCGCGTGCTATTTCGCCGGTCGCGCAGCGCCCTTGGGTCCGGTCGGCGCGGGGGTGGTTACTGCGACGTTCTACAACTTCAATCGAGAGCTCATCGAGCCCTTGATCCCGGCCGCGTGGTCGGTCGTATCTCCTCAACAGGTCCTCGATATTCGCTTTTCCTCCCTTGATCGGGCGTTCACGAGGCTCCTGGGCGTCGATGTCCTGTCCTCACCTGAGATGTCGGAAGCAGCTGAGCTCGCATCCATCGCGGCACGCGCAATTCCAGGAGACGACGGACGTCCGCTGTATGCCGCCTATGCGGAACTGGAATGGCCAACCGTCCCTCACATGGTCTTGTGGCACGCGTTGACTTTGCTTCGCGAATACCGCGGTGACGGCCACATCGCAGCATTGCAGACAGCTGAGCTGAGCGGAGTGCAGGCTTTGATCACCCACACCGCAACGGGACGCGGCTTCGAGAAAGCGTTTGCTCGCAAACGTCGGGGCTGGTCTTCGGACGAGTGGAACGACGCCGTTGCGCAGTTGATCGATCGTGAAATTCTCGATACCGACGGTGGATTGACCGAGCACGGTCAAGATCTGCGCACGCTCGTCGAGGACATCACCGATGACCTAGCGCTGGCCCCATGGGCATCGCTCGGCGAGGATGGCGCGGCCCGACTTGTCGAACTGGGCACGCCGTGGCGCGATTCGCTGGTGGAGCAACAAGTGTTTCCCGATGGCGTATTCGGCCCCGCCGTCAAGAAGTAGGCGTCAGCTGGTGATGTCCTTCGTCGAAAACCGTTGCCACGCGATGATTCCGAATACCGCTGCGTAGGCGAGAGCCGAGAACGACCCGACGACCAAGTCGTTCCACTGAATTGTCGGAGCCAACGCGTTGACCCATGAGTTCGCGTAGTGCCCCGGCAAGTAGTTTCGCAACGTGCCGAGCGCAGTGATCTGATCGAGAATCTGCGTGAGGATCGATGCCATCACGGCGCCTCCGACGGCGCCGAGGGGAGCGTCGGTCAATACCGACAACAGCATTGCCAAGCCCGCTACCCACAACAAGTTTGCTGCTATGTAGGCCATCACAATTACCAATCGGGCCAGCGTTTCGGTGTAGGGCAGGCTGTCGCCGAACGGTGTTACCAGTGCATTCGCGCCGTACAGTACGGTGCCGAGCGCGAGCGACACCAGTACGAGAACCAGCAGCGCGACAAGGGACAGAGTTGCCGAGACCAAGGCCTTCTGCAACAACAGCCGTGTCCGCGGAACCGGGATTGCCAGCAGGTATCGCAGAGACGACCAAGATGCTTCGCTTGCCACCGAGTCGCCGAAGAACAGTGCGACGACGACGATCAGCAGGAAGCCGACGGACATGAACAACGTGAACACGGTGAAGTTGACTCCACCCCGCGTGCCGAGCTCGATCAGTCCACCGGCGTCCGAATCGGCCGACGAGTTACCGATAGCAAACGCGATCGCCAGGATCACCGGAAGCAGGGCGAGAAATCCGATGGCGAGTTGAGTTCTGCGCCGACCGAGCTGACGACGCATCTCTGTTCCGAACGGGAGTGTTTTGCCGGCGGCGTAGCCCGACGCGCGCCCATCGGTGTGCGTCGTACTCATCTGCTGTCCTTCTTCGAAACGTGCGCAGTGGCTTCAGTGGCTCCAGTGGGCGGTGTCGCTTGCGGGGGTGACGGGAGCGCATCGTTGTGTACCAAGTCCAGAAAAACGTCCTCCAGCCTGGTCGACTGCGACAATCCACGTACGGAAAGGCCACTGTCGAACAGCGCGCGGATGACATCTGCCGGGTCTGTATCGCCCAGATTCACCCGAAGTGTCCTCTCGTCCACAATTTCGGGAGCACATCCCAACCCGACGAGGACTGCTTCAGCCGCATCGGGGTCGTCGACGCGAATCTCGGTCGATCCTCCTGTCCCTGTCAGTTCACTGATAGTGCCCGAACTGATGACCGACCCGCGATTCATGACCACTACGTGAGAGCATGTTTGCTCGACTTCGGCGAGCAGATGGCTAGAGACCAGCACGGTACGTCCCGTCTTGGCGTAGTTGATCAGAACTTCACGCATGGTTCTGATCTGAGGCGGATCGAGACCGTTGGTCGGTTCGTCCAGCACCATGAGGTCCGGAAGCCCCAACATTGCCTGCGCGATCGCGAGACGTTGCCGCATGCCCTGGCTGTAGGACTTGACCTTGCGCTCGATTGCAGCGCCTAGATCTGCAATATCGAGGGCCTCGTCGAAGTGTGCATCCTCGATCGGGCGGCCTGTGGCTTGCCAATAGAGACGAAGGTTTTCGTGTCCAGTGAGATGAGGAAGAAAGCCCGATCCCTCGACAAATGATCCGAGCCGAGACAGCACCGGCGAGCCGGGTGTGACTATGTGCCCGAACACACGAATATCGCCGCTTGTCGGCGTGATCAGGCCCATCAGCATGCGCAGGGTTGTCGTCTTGCCGGCTCCATTGGGACCGAGCAGGCCGAGGACTTGCCCCTGCTTGACCTCGAAGCTGACGCCGTCGACTGCCTTGAACCCGTTGGAGTAGGTCTTTGCGAGATTGGTGATGACGAGAGGGGTATCGACGAGATCGCTGTCGACTTCCGCGATGAGTCGGCGGCGTGAGCGGATGATATTCACCCCGACCAAAGCAGCCACGGCGAGTGCGATCACGCCGATTCCGACGACCGGCGCAATAGGCACGGTGGTGGCACCGGTGGCGACACCGTCGACGGTCGGGACCTCGAGAACGGCGTCGTCCAACGAAACGACAAATTGTGCGGGCTCCAACGGCGTCGCGTATGCCTGGTCTGTCGTCGACACCGAAATTTCGATGTGGTGCCCTTCGGAGACGGCATAACTGATTCCAGGCAGCGACACGGTCACCGGTACAGGCCCGTCGTTGACGCTGTCCGGAAGCCTCATTGCCGCAACAGCTCCACCGGGAAGTGTGCGACGGCCGTCCGGTGCGACGTCGTAGAGCTTGACGAACAGGACAGCCTGCTGCGACTGCGCGAATGCGCCAATTCGCAAGTTGACGCGAGAAGAGCCGGTAATGGTCGTAGAACTGGTGAGAGAGTCGCTGACGAACGTCGCGGATTGCCCCGGTATGTCTGCCGACAACTGGCCTCCGGCTGCCGTGGCAGACAGCGTCGACAGGACCGAGCCGAGACCGGGCACGGATGAGATCGCCGACGGTGATGCACCCGGCGGGCGAATAATCGTCTGCTGTGCTGGGACTTCGGCGGGTGCCCCAGATGGATCGGGGGTCCCTGCTGGACGGAGTTCGATGAGGGCGGTCGGTGTGGCGTCCGAAACATTCGTATTGCTCGCAAGCCCGGGATATTCGGGTGCAGTAAATCGGCGTTTTCTGGTTCGTTCCCGCTCGGCAGCAGGTCCCTGCGTTGAGTATGAGAACGGAGTTTCGGCCGCTACCGTTTCTTCCGATGAGGCGGGCCGTAGCTTGGTGTCGAGGAAGTTCTTGATTGCATTGTCTTCACTGTCACTGGTTGCACTGGCGTCATGACCGCCGCCGAACCAGCGGACCTGAACTGATCCGCCGGCGTCGGCGATCTGTCGAGCCGTGGCGTCGGCCTGATCCAAGCCGAAGAGTGTGTCCTGCAAACCCTGGACGAGGAGGGTCGGTGCCGTGATGTCTGCAGCGACCGCAGCGGGGGAGTGTGCTGTCAGCAGTGTCAGTAGCTCGGGTGACGGTTCGCCCGATACTGCTGATCGGCCGTACGCGGAACAGAATTCCAGTGCGAATCGCCCGCAACCAGTATCGGATTCTGTTGGCGTACTTGCGTTGTCGGGGGTATTCACCGGTGCGCTCCCGGCGCCGAAGAACACTCCCGCCCAGCCACGCTTGAGGACCCCCGGTCCGCCGTAAACCGCTGCCGACGGTGTGCGGGCTGCGTCGAGTTGCTCGCGCTGTGGATCGGTGGTGATGCCGTAATTGGGAAAGAGTGCCTGCCCCAAGTCGTTCCAGGTGATTGAAGCGGCTACGGCATCGACTCGTGGGTCGGTTCCTGCGACGCTCAACGCGAGCGCGCCGCCGTAGGAGCCCCCGGCGATGCCCACCTTCGGATCGCCGGGGCCGTCGAGTTGCACCTCGGACCGCATGGCCAACCAGTCGATGAGTGCTCGGCCGTCAGCGACCTCCCGGTCGGGATCGTTGAGCGAGATAGTTCCTGTGCTCGCACCGAACCCGCGAGCGCTGTAGGTCAGGACGGTGTAACCGTCTTCGGCAAGGGACTGCGCTTTATCGGCGACGGTAAATTTGTCTCCACCGAATCCGTGCGCAAGCAACACCGCCGGCGCGGGCGTCGCCGAGGGTATGTACAGGCGCGTGTCGAGATTTACGGTCTCTGTACTTCCCGGGCTCTCCGGTACCGTGATCGCCGAATCTTCAGAGGCAACGGCGCTCGCTGCATCGGGGGAGCGCACGATGAAGTAGGTAGAGACCAGTGCGAGAATCGCAATCAGAAGGACCGCGAGTCCGACGGCCTTGATGGACCGACGCGGTCGGGGGATGCGCATGTGAACCAATGTATGTGAGACCGAACGATCGTGTTGTCGGCAAACTTCGCAATACGATCGTCGTATACGGATAAGGTCATCGAAACGATCACGAGACCAGCACATCGGCCCTGTGACCGACCATAAGACAGCTGTTCGGACTTCGCACACAGTGAGACAGAACACCTACAACTTGGAGGAATGAATGAGTGCCTACCGCACCGTCGTAGTCGGAACCGATGGCTCCGAATCGTCTTTGCGGGCTGTGGAGAAAGCCGCTGCTATCGCCGGTGACGCTGACGCCACGCTCGTGATTGCGTGCGCGTACTACCCGGCGGACCCGAAGGAATCAGCTCAAGCCGCTGACGCGCTGCGCGAAGACGCGTACCAAATCACCGGTTCCGCACCCACCCACGACATCCTGCGCACA
>JBBSSG010000175.1:0-7459 GCA_038242295.1 Mycobacteriales bacterium
AGCTTGGACTTGATCGAGTCGAAGTACGACGGGTAGTTCTGCACGCCGATGTGCTCGGTGAGACCGATCGAGGACACGGCGTCGAAGTCGGTCTCGACGATGTCGCGGTAGTCGGAGAAGCGAACCTCGGCCAGCTCGGACAATCCTTCGTCGGCGATAGCTTTCTGCGCCCATGCCGCTTGCTCTTTCGACAGCGTCGCGCCGATCACTTCCACGCCGTGCCGTGCGGCGTATCGAACCATTCCGCCCCAGCCGCAACCGATATCGAGCAGACGGTCACCTGCCTTCAGGCCGAGCTTCTCGAAGACGAGACGGTACTTGTTGTCCTGTGCGTCCTCCAAGCTGTCGCCGGCGTCGGTGTAGACGGCGCAGGTGTACGTCATCGACGGCCCCAGCACGTACTCGTAGAAGGTGTTCGAGACGTCGTAGTGGTGCGAGATCGAGTCGGCGTCCCGAGTCTTGGAGTGGCGCAGGCCTTCGGCGATACGACGCCACCGCGGGACGACTTCTTGAGGCGGTGGTGCAATGGGACGCAATAGGTCCCATCCGAGTGATCGAGTGATCGTTGCCAAGGTCAGCGCGCCCGGGCGTCGGAAACGCAATTCCTCGCTCATGATCCGCAGGATTTCGTACGGGTCACCGGGGTGCGTGCCGACGGGTTCGAGGTCTCCGGAGACGTAAGCCCGGGCCATCCCGAGATCGCCGGGAGCTGTTGCAAGATAGGTTGTTCCGCGCGGGCTGTTGAGGTGCAGACCGAGCTGCGCATCCTCGGGGCCTGCGGCGCTGCCGTCGTAGGCGGTGAACCTCAAGGGAAGATTGCCGTCGGAAAGGAGCTCGAGAATCTCCGAGATGGTCAGCTTGTGAGTTCGGTTCGAATCACTGGTGGGGGATTGTTTGAACGTCGTCATTTTCTTAGCACCGCCTTCGAGTACATATCCAGTAAACGGGATTCAGGATCGAATTTTTTCTTCAATTCTGCGTACTTTTCGCCGCCGTAGAGGTCGGCAAACTCTGCGTCGCTGTAGTAAGCGTCCGAGTAGAGGGACTTGTGCCCGTCGAACTTGCTCACCTCGCGCTCGATAGCGCGATTAGCGGCACCCTCGGTCTGCCCGGCGACGATGGGGACCGAGGACCAGAATCCGATGTTGACATAGTTTCGACTCGGCTCGAGCGGATACAGCGGCCATGGTCTGTTCGGATCGGCACCGGACGGCCCGGGCTCCCGAAGACGTAAGGGGCACAACCACAGTGGTTCGATCGGAATCTCATCGAGAAACCATCGCAGAAAGGATGCGGTGTTCTCGATGGGGACTTCGACGTCTTGGACGACGCGTTCGCGGGGCGGGTTTCCTTTGCGGGCTTCCAATCGGTCCGCGATGTCGTATTTCCGATCGAGCCCGATGAGCTTCCAGTAGAAGCTGGAGCGTCTGAACTTCGTCGGCCAAAAACGGCGAACCTTCGGATTTTGTGCCCCGAATGCCCTAGAGCACCAAAACCAGTCGGTGTCCCAGCGCCACAGGTAGTCGTGAATCGTCAACCGATCGCTCTTCGGTTCGTCGCCGTCGTGCTGGATGGATCGGTAGAAGATATCGGAACCGGAGTGGTAACCACTGACGGGCCCCGGCGCCGCGGTCTGAACCCCGAGCGTCAGGTAACTCTCGTCCGCTGAGAAGACAACCCCGTCGAGATACTGGACCGCGATGCCGTTGTACTCACGGTCGGTGATGATGTTGTCCATCACCGCCTGCATGGTGTCGAGATCGCGAAACCGGAGGTGGCGCAGCGCTACGAACGGAAGAACCCGCTCCAGCTGAATCTTCAACCGTGTCGAGTAACCGAGTGTGCCGTAGGAATTGGGAAATCCGAAGAACAGATCGGAGTTCTGCCCGTCGGGCGTCGCGGTGACAATTTTTCCGCCTCCTGTCAGTACATCGATCTCGAGCACCGACTCGTGCGGCAGACCGCTGCGGAAGGACGAACTCTCGATGCCGAGGCCGGTCACCGCGCCGCCGAGGGTGATCGTCTTGAGCTGAGGCACGACGAGTGGGGCGAGGCCATAGGGGAGGGTTGCCGCCAGCAGATCCTCGTAGGTGCACATTCCAGCTACGTCGGCGGTGAGGTTTTGCGAATTCACCGTGATGACGCCGGTCAAGCCGGACACATCGAGTCCGGGGGCAGTGGCCTTTGCTCGGGCCCGGAAGAGATTCGAGGTCTTCTTCGCCAGGCGCACCGTCGCATCGGGCGGGATCGCCCGATAGCTGTCGAGTAGAAGTTCGACGCCGGCGCGATGTGCAGCAAATCCACTTTCGCGCGGGGCCGGCCGTTGTCTCGGGAGCGCTATTAGAGAAGCCACATCCAGACGCTATCTCCACATGTCCTGAAGGGCCACTGACATTGCCCTCGAAGAAGTGAAATCTGACAGATATATTGCGTTCGTACGCTTCGAAAACTGGTAAATCGGACAAATGCATGCGCCGCGCATTCAGCAGTACATCTGAAACGTCTTCGAGTGAAGCAGGTCACCTCTAGGCGAATGGTCTTTTTCCATCCGACGTCGGAGAGGGCAGGATGGTGTGCGCCATCGAATTCGGCACCCGACAATTCAAGGAGACTCGACCAGTGTCACAGGTAAGCGCCAGCAGTTCGATTTCCATCGCTCAGGCGCCCGGTCAGGTCTTGGCCGCACTCGCCGACTACGAGACGGTGCGTCCACGCATCTTGCCTCAGCAGTACTTGGATTACTCCGTCGTCGAAGGGGGACAGGGCAACGGGACAATCGCGAAATGGACTTTGCAAGCCACGTCCAAGCGTTCACGTGCGATCGAAGCGGCCGTCACCGTCGACGGTTCCACCATCACCGAACGCGACGCCAACTCCTCTCTCGTCACCACCTGGACCGTCGAGCCCTCCGGCGCCGGCAGTGAAGTGACCACCACGACGCAATGGAAGGGCGCAGGCGGCATCGGCGGCTTCTTCGAGAAGACCTTCGCCCCGATGGGATTGAAGAAGATCCAGGCGCAGACGCTCGCCAACTTGGACAAGGAACTTCGCTAGGCGAGCTGGCGGTTAGGCTGGCCGGGTACCCACAAACCGAGAGGACACCACTGTGCAACCCGGTGAGCAGCCCGATATGGCGTCGATCATGCAGCAGGCGCAGCAGATGCAGCAGCAGTTGATGGCCGCGCAGGCGGAAATCGCCGACACCGAAGTGACCGGCCAAGCAGGCGGCGGCTTGGTGACAGCGACGGTGAAGGGGACCGGTGAGATCGTCGCATTGGTGATCGACCCGAAAGTCGTCGATCCCGAGGACGTCGAAACTCTCCAGGATCTGGTGATCGGCGCCATCGCCGACGCGTCGAAGCTAGCTCAGTCCGTCGCATCCGAGAAGCTCGGCCCGCTCACGGGCGGACTCGGCGGCGGGTCGCTCGGACTACCCGGCTTCTGAGGACGGACACGTGTACGAAGGTCCGGTTCAGGATCTGATCGACGAGCTCGGAAAGATGCCCGGCGTGGGCCCGAAGAGCGCACAGCGCATTGCTTTTCACCTCTTGGGAGTCGAACCGCCGGAGGTCGAGCGGCTGATCGCCGCGCTGCAACGGGTCCACGACGGTGTTCGATTCTGCAGCGTCTGCGGCACGGTGGCGGACAACGAACTATGCCGACTCTGCGCCGACCCGCGTCGAGATCGAAGCATCATCTGCGTCGTCGAGGAACCGAAAGATGTTCAAGCAGTAGAACGTACGCGTGAGTTCAAGGGGCGATACCACGTGCTCGGCGGTGCGCTCGATCCATTGAACGGCGTGGGGCCGGACCAACTGCGCATCCGCGAGTTGTTGATCCGTCTCGGAAACCAGGAAGACGGAGTCGATGTAGCCGAGGTCATCATCGCCACCGACCCCAATACGGAGGGGGAGGCGACCGCAACATATCTGGTCCGGATGATGCGGGACTTCGCCGGGCTGGCAATCACGAGATTGGCGTCAGGGCTGCCGATGGGCGGTGATCTCGAGTTCGCTGACGAGCTCACCCTCGGGCGCGCACTGACGGGGCGTAGGTCGCTTCGCGCCATGTGAGTGCTGATCCATAGAGGACGCGCTCACATGCGGCGGAGTCGTTCTCGCCTCAGCTGCGTGACTTCAGCGAGCTCGAGCGGGGCGAGTGTCACTCCCATCGCCTGCTCGAGGAGATAGTCCGCCAGTTCGGGATTGCGCGCGAGCACCGGTCCGTGCATGTAGGTGCCGATCACCGACCCCTGTACGACGCCTTCTCGGCCATCGCCGACGCCGTTGCCGATACCGTGAATCGTCTTTCCCAAAGGCTGTGCATCCGGTCCCAGTGTTGTTCCGCCGCGATGGTTTTCGAATCCGCTGAGTCTTCCGGTGAGCCCGCCGTGGACCGGTTCGGTGACGACTTCGCCGATCGCCCGGGTCTCTCGCGGCGTCGTCGTGACATCGAAGAGTGAAATGCCCTCGACGCGTTCGCCGTCCGTGGTCTCGTACCAGTGGCCCAGGATCTGAATTGCTGCGCAGATGGCGAGCACTGGAACGCCTCGCATCGATGCTTTCTGCAGTCCCGGGTACTTGCTCAGGTGTCTCGTCGCTAGTCGTTGAGCGCTGTCCTCTGCGCCGCCGAGGGTGTAGAGATCGAGGGATTCGGGTACCGGGTCGTTCAGGGTGATCGGCACGACCTCGGCGTCGATCTCGCGCATACGAAGTCGCTGCCGCAGGATCAGTGCGTTGCCGTTGTCGCCGTACGTGCCCATCACGTCGGGCAGAACCAGGCCGATACGGACAGTGGATTCAGGCATCGTTCACCTCGTGTGCCAGTGCGCGCCCCAGATCGCGGAACGCTGTGTAGTTTGCCAACACCTCGATGCGTCCCGGCGGGCAGGAGGCGATGGCTTTCAAAGGATCTGCAACGGTGGTGTGGGGCGAACCCGCGTAGAGCAGGCGCACTCCGAGGTCCGTGGCACGCTCGCCCGACGCGACCACGTGGACGTTCTCGAAGTGCTCGAATCTCACGTCCCACAGCCACGACAGATCTTCGCCGTCAGGGACCTGCCCGTTGACGGCGATGACGAGGCCGTCGACGGTCGGATCGATCATCGACAATGCTTCCTGCCAGCCGGCGGGGTTCTTCGCAAGGAGTAGGCGAACAGAATGTGCTCCGTACTGCACGGTGGAATATCGTCCGGCCACCTCATTGACGCAGGAGGCGGCCGCGACGGCATCGGCGGGTGTGACCCCGAGCGTTACTGACGCGGCGACGGCTTGAGCTGCGTTGCCGCGGTTTGCGTTGCCGGGAAGGGCCAGCGTCATTGGAATCTTCACACCATCCGGGCCGTACAGGTATTCGTCGTCGAGCCACCAGTCGGGCGTCGGACGCGCGAAGTCGGATCCCGTGCTGTACCAGTGGGCACCCTCCCTGACGATGGGTTCGCCGGTACGAGGACAGCTGACGGAGTCGCCCGCCCAGCCGCCGCCCGCGGCGACCCACACCACGTGGGGGGCGTCGAACGCCACCGAGGTGACGAGGATGTCGTCGCAGTTCGCGACGACTATCGCATCTGGGTGCTTGGCCAGTCCGGCTCGGAGCGTCCGTTCGATCTTGTTGATCTCGCCGACGCGGTCGAGCTGGTCGCGGCTGAGATTGAGGAGCACGACGACCTCGGGGGAGACCGCGTCGCAGACGTGAGGAACGTGAAGTTCGTCTACTTCGAGCGCTGCTAGTGGAGCGTCGAAGTTGGCCTGCAGCGCCGCGACAATACCGGCATCCATGTTGGCGCCATCGGCCTGAGTTGCCACGTCGCCGACCGTGGCGAGGGCGGCAGCAACCATGCGCGTCGTCGTGGATTTGCCGTTGGTACCGGTCACGACGATCGTCCGACGCCCGGACCCCAGACCCGTCAGGAGGTTCGGATCGATCTTGAGGGCGACGAGCCCGCCGATCATCGATCCCTTGCCTCGTCCTGCCTTGCGCGACGCCCACGTCGCAGCTGTTGCTGCGTGCAGCGCCAGCCGGCCGCGTGCACCGATTTCCGCTCTGCGTTCACCCGCTCGAACCATGCGCAGAGTCTGGCACAGACTTTCCGGGGCATTCTCCGCGGAAGGGAACACGGACCGCTATCTTCTAGTGGAACACGTTCTACTTTCTATTCTCAGGAGACCGGAATGACCCCAGCTGTCGAAGCCATCCGAGCCACCGTCGAGGCATATGTCCGAGCGATCGCGCATGGAACCGTCGATGAGATCTTGGCCCTCTACGCAGAGGGTGCAACAGTCGAAGACCCCGTCGGTACCGAGGTCAGGACCACCAGGGAATCGCTTCGTGAGTTCTACGCCGTCATCGAACCGTTGAAGCAGACAGCAGAACTGGTGACGGTGAGAATTGCATCGAACACCGCTGCGTTCCACTTCCGGCTCGTCACCGATTTCGGGGAGAACGCGTTCGAGGTGGCGCCCATCGATGTGATGGAGTTCGACGACGAGGGCAAGATCACCTCGATGCGTGCGTTCTGGGGTCAGGACGACATGATTCAGCGTCCAGCGGCGGGAACGAGTGAGTAGTAGTCCACCCGCAGGCGCCGTCTACACGTACTGAAGCGCCTTGGGGATGAGGAAATACCGATATTTCCTGATCGAAAAACCGAGACGACTCCCGGCGTCGGTGCGGGAGTCGTCTCGGCTGCAAACGACTATTTCAGAGTGCGGTTCACAGCTGACACGACGGCCCGCAGTGACGCGGTCGTGATGGATGTTGCGATTCCGGCACCCCACACCGTCACAGCCGTCTCATCGGGTCCGGCGATGGACGCTTCCACGTAGGCAGCAGCCTGGGCGTCGTCGCCCGCTGACATCGCGTGCTCAAAGTAGTCGAGCACACTGACGTCGTAGCCGACGGTCGACAATGCATCCACGAACGCTGCGAGCGGTCCGTTGCCGGAGCCGGTGATCTCCTGCTCGATGCCGTCGAGTTTGACCGTAGCAACGATGCTGTCGGTTCCGTCGTCGGTCTCCGCCGCGGTGACGCGCTGTTTGATGCGTTCGAGCGGGCTGATCGGGCTCAGGTATTCCTCGGCGAAGACGTCCCATATCTCCTTGGGCGACACCTCGCCGCCCTCACCGTCGGTGATGCGCTGAACGGCTTGGGAGAACTCGATCTGCAGCCGACGCGGGAGAGCCAACCCGTGATCGGACTTCATGATGTACGCGACGCCACCCTTGCCGGACTGCGAGTTGACGCGGATGACGGCCTCGTAGGTGCGGCCGACGTCCTTCGGGTCGATCGGCAGGTAAGGAACCTGCCACGTGATTTCGCCGATGTCCGAGTCCTGTTCGTCGGCAGTCGCTTTCATCGCGTCGAGGCCCTTGTTGATCGCATCCTGATGGCTGCCGGAGAACGCTGTGTAGACCAGATCGCCGCCGTAGGGGTGGCGTTCGGGGACGGAGAGCTGATTGCA
>JBBSSG010000176.1:0-7453 GCA_038242295.1 Mycobacteriales bacterium
CGACCGCATTGCGCACCCGCGTCGCGGCGGGCGCGGTTTGCTACGCGCCTGAGTTTGTAATGCCGTCCGTTCTCGAGGCGTCGAGTATCACTACCGATGTCATCGATTCGGCCTTGACTGCGGCAATCGGTGAGCGGCTGAGTGAGACTGGCGAGATCATGGGCCACGTGGCTCAGCAGTACCGCGCTGCCGAAGAAGCATCGGCGGCAGCCGTTGCCGCTGCGTTCACCGACGCCACCGGTGATTGGACGTCGCAGTGACACTCACCAGGTCACAGATTGAGTCCTGGGCCCCGTCGGAGCTGACTGATATCGGTGATGGGTGGACCAAGCTCGGCACCGAGGTGGAGTCCTTGTTTCAGCAGTATGTCGATGCCGTCACCAAGACGGGAGCCGACTATTGGGAGGGTGAGACCGCGGAGGCCGCTCAGTCTCGGGCGTTATCGGACCGTAGTGCGGCCCTGGAGGTCGTCGATCGCGTCAACGCTCTCGCCGACCGCGCGCGGCAAGGATTCCACGAGGTCGATAGCCCGCTACAACGAGTGCGATTGGCCATCCTCGGGGCGGAAACAGACTGCCTCATTGTCAGTGAATCTCTCTTTGTCAGCGGCGGCTATCTGTCCGGGATCAGTGAATCCCTGGTGGTCAGCGGATTGATGCCCGTGAGCGACGAGCGTCAAGAGCGTATCGCGTACTGGCAGCAGGAGATCAGCGACGCTGCTCTCGCCACAGAATTGGCCGACCATGCCGTCCAACAAGCGCTGGCGTCGGGCCGTGAAGGATTGCTCCTGTCGTTCACTTCCGCAGCAACGTTGGGCGGCGAACAAGGTAGCTCGGATGCTGCGGCATTGGCAACCGACCCGTCGTCGCTGAGCCCGGAGCAGCAGCGCCGGCTTGTCGAAGCCGGTCACTTGACGCCCGAGCAGCTGGAGGCGTTGAGTGCGGGCGAGACGACGAGCATTCCCGCGTCGCAGATGGAGTACCTCGAGCGGCTCGGGCGGGCATTCGACGGTAAGAGTCCGCAGGAAATCGCCGACATCATCGATCGACTCCCCAGCGACGCCAAAGCAGGTGTCGCCGATGCACTGCAGATTCTTTCCAACGACAACGTGAGCGCCACGGTCGTCGGTGACAGTGAAGTCCCCACCAAGGGCGGATTCGATCGGCTGCCCGATTCGATTCGAGAGTCGTTGACCCGCGACGATTTGGTGGTCAGTGGGTTAGAGTGCTCCGGCAATTTGCATCTGTCGAGCATCGCTCTGAACGGCGTCGCAGACAATCAGGCGATCGCGCAGATCGTCGCCGCTGGCAATGACGAATACAAGAGTGGAAGTACGCTCGATTCGCACCTGTTGGACGTAGGCCGGCAGTATCTCGACGCCCAAGTTCGGCATGAGCAGAACCCGGACAGCAAAACCGAATTCTTCCTCGTCGACGGGTATGGAACCCAGGAGACTCGGATCACCGAGGACATCTTCGCGGCCGTCGGACCAGACAAGGTTGCGGTGCTCGAGGCCGTCACCGACCCCGAGCACGGGCAGGACTTCGTTCGAGACACGCTCTCCCACAATTGGTCCGATGATGGTGACGCTGTGTCCTCCCTGTTCTCCTTTGAGGCCGCCGACTCGGTGGTGACCGATCCTGGCAATCCAGCCGACGTTGCGAGGGCAGAGCGCACAGGCGGCATCATGTCTGCTGTGGGCGAAGCCATCGCGACCGACGACTGGGACGCTTTGAAGAATGTTCCGGAAGCCGGCGGCCAGTCGGTCGGCCAACTCAACCCGCAGTTACTGCAGACGCTCGGTCACAGCATGAGTCCGTACATTCCCGATCTCGCCGGTATGCAGTCCGACGACCGGCCAGGTTTCGACATCGGCTGGGTCGATCCCGCGCACACCGGTAACTACAGCGGCTCGGCCCAAGTCTTCGCGCTGATGAACACCGACACTGCGACGGGTACTGACTTCATTGCGCATACCAATGCCGAGATCCTCGCAGCCGAGGGCCGATACGCCGAGGATCCACGAGACCCGTACTCCGGAATGCACTTGACGGAAACGGGGACATTGCACGGATTGACCGACAAAGGCGTGATGCTCGCGATGGAGGATCAGTATGAAGACGATGCTGATCGAGCCCAAGCCGAATACGACCGAAAGTCTGCCGGATTCGACGCCATGTTGACCCTCACTACCGCTGGCATCGGTGAGATACCCGTCGCCGGAGGTTACGCCAACACCATGATTGATCTTGTGGGCGATCCGCTGAAGGAAAGCTTGGTGGGCCCCGAACCGGGGGGACCTCAGGATGCGACCTTGAAAGGGTTCGACATGTCCAGAGATTTCTACAATATGCTTGCGGCGACGCCGGATCTCCCGCCGGACGTCACCTCGGGCCTCGCAGATTTGCTCGACGAAAACGGAGCTTTGAGGCCGTACGAGAACAGAGTGGAGTTTCAAACCGGGGTGGAGACGATGTTCAACCGATTGGGAAACCCAGCTGACGGCAACTTCAGCAGAATGTTGAACGCGTACCAGCAGGTGATACTCAAAGATGGTTAGAGCGCGACGTACCTCGATGGCCGCCTTCGTGATGGTGTTCACAGTGGCGGGTTGCAGCAGCAACGAACCGGTGCCTGCGCCGGTGGCGCCGACTCTCGATCCGCCGGTGCATTACACGGCGCAGTGGACCGCGCCCGAGAACATCGACTTGTTCGACCGTGCCAGCGAACTCGTGCGGCTATCCGTCGAATCCGGTGACTATGCAATGTCTTTCGGTGTCGACGGAAATTACCGCGACTATCCACCGTTTCCGGGGTATGTGAAAGCGATCGGTGCTCCGCCCCCGGGCGATTCTCACTACACCGACTACTACTACGCGAGGCCGCTCCCGCAGGCCGACCTCGTGGAACGCGCGCGGTACTACCACCTGGAGCAACTCACAACGGACGGTAAGAGCATCGACGCGACGGTCTGCGGTTACCAATTCGCCGACGATGCGGGGAGTAGGTATTCTCTCTCACCACTGAAAACCGCGGTCCACGTGCAACTGTCGACGACGGCGAGCAACCCTGGACTACCCGGTGTTCCCGATGCCGACGCCGGTTCCTTGGACCCGCGCGCCCACGTCTTGCCGAGCTGGGATGTGTTCGGTGACTGGAAGATCGACACATTGATCAACGCCGAATTCGACGACAGGGATACCTTCTCCAGCCCCTGCTTTCCTTGGTGGGCCGAGAAATTCCCCACGTTCGCACGCAAGGACAGCTCGCCGTATCTGTATCCGCCGGACGACTATGTGTTCCCCACGGCGCCGGAGAAGCATCTGCAATACCCCGAATGGATCGGCCCGGCAGATCCGACGTGAACCGTTATATTAATGTGGTATTCAACGGTTTTCACGTCTAGGTCTACCTTCGGTACTGGGTCAGCCGCAGCGCACATATCGAAAACCAAAGTGCTGGTAAGTTATCGACGTGATTGACATGGGGGGGATCGTCGATACGAACGCGGCAACGCTGGATCGACGCGGAGGACCGGCTCGGGCGGGCGCACGACAACGCGTGGCTGGTCGCGTTTTGGCGGTAATGGTCGCTGCTCTGCTTCTGGGGGGATGCATGAGCAGCACACCGGAGTCGAACGCCGGGGAGCAGCAACCGACACGCAGCGATGTTCTCAGAGAACAGACGGCGGCCGCGTACGAGGCACTGAAGCAGCGCGAGGGGCGAATGAATGCGATCGAGCCTCAATACGATCGGATGCAGGAGGACATCAAAGCAGCGGTCTCTGCCATCGTGCCTGGCCTGGAATGGTCCATGACCCGGCCAAGAGGTGAAACCTCTTGCGGTGAACCGTATTCTGATACGCCGGGCCACGACGTCAAGCTGATCCCGTATGGCTCCGATTCCCCGATCCCGGGTGAGTTGTGGCCCGCTGTCGCGGAGGCTGTCAATGCGATCGCCGTCGCAAACGGGTTCGACGAGGGGGATCTGAGCCGCCCCGATGGCGACTTCCGACAGCTCGGTCTCACCGAACCCAACGGCGGGTCGATCACCCTGGAGTCGGGTGGGCGGACCGCATTGCTGATCATGACCGGTTGTTACCTCAGCGGAGCATAGGCGATCTCTGGTAGCCCCTTTATCGGAATCCGATGTGGCCGTCTGTCGCAGCGGCTAAGGAAGCTTCGGGAGCGTCAGCTTCGCCTGCTTGCGGACTTCACTGTCCGGGTCGTCGACGTACATCTCGATTCGCGGCCGTAAGCCCGACGGCAGGGGCTTGTATTGACGGATGTACTTGATCCCGAGCGCGCGGACGCTTGGATCCTCGATCTCTCCTAAGACGAGGTCGAGACCGTCCTCTCGCCCCTGCTTGATCAGCCATTCCAACACCGCGGCGCGGCCCGAACCCAAGGTGCGATCCGCAGCCACTGCCGCCATACGGTCGTAATCCGAGGGAACTGCCAGATGCAGCAGGGCATTTCCCACAGAGAAGCTATTGACCGGCGGGAGTGGTGGATCTACGTAGAACTGATCGAACAGCACCGGCACAGCTTCGGTACCCATGGCATCGACAGTGGTCAGTGCACGAGCCAGGCCTGCGCGCATATTGCCGAGGACCTGGGGATCGGTTGCTTCACTTCGTTGTTCAACATTTTTTAACCAGTCGATGAGCAACGGAATTAACTCAGGATATCGCTTGTCCGTGTTCACCAGGTGCGTCAACGTGCGAAAATCGAGCCCGGCCTTCTTACTGAGTCTGGTGATATCGGCGGTTAGCAGTCGGTGTGCGTGCTGGTGCTGAGGTGGTGGAGCCATATTAGTTCAAAGCCATTCTCTTGAGTACGATCTCGCCGTTGTCGATCATTGCCTGAAGCGGGCCGCTGATGATGGTTCGGTTGTCGACAATGAGCTCGAGTGTAAAACCGCCCTCCGACACCCACTGCGGCATGTCTTTGATCTGCCGAGTGGCGCCGATGCTGTTGGTGTTCTTGACTTCGCGGACGATGCCTGCTTCATCGTCGATCTCGTCAGGGATTCTCGTGCGACCGTTGATTTCGATCGACCGTTTCGGAGTGTTGGGGTCGATTCCGGCTTTAAGCTCGCCGATGCGCCCCGCGAGGTTGTTCTTCTGCCCCTGCGTGGTGGCCTGCCTCAGCTCCAATTGTAGGTAGAACACCAAGCGTTCGTTGCTCTTCGCCAACGAACTCTCGTGGAAGTAATCCTTGGTCTGGGTGAAGGTCGGCAAGTCCTTGACACTGGTTATGGCCGTGGCAATCCTGCTTCCGAAGCGCGCGATCGTTGAACTCGCCGCCGCAGTAGCCACCGCCGCGCCGGCACCGAAGGTGACGGCCGCTGACAGGATGCCGACTGCCGCCGTGATAGCCAGTTCGATCGCCAAATCGTTGAGCAGATTGCCCATCTTTCCCGAACTCGAACGAGGTAGCTCTTGTGGGCTTCCACGCTGTCTCGCAGTGCCCCAGCGAGTGCCGCATACTCGTCGACCAGAGAGTTGAGCTCTTCCAAGTCTTCGACGACGATGTCGACCTCATCGCCGTTCAGTTCGTCAATCGTCGACGACGCGGTCTGCAACTTGCCCAGGTAGGTGCCATCGGCGTCGCCGGCTGCCTTGGCCCATGCGGCGGATGCCGTCTCGAGTTTGTTGGTGTCGCCGTTGGGAATTGGGACGCCGATGCTTTGCAGTAGTCCGATGACCTCGACCAACCCCCTGCCGTCGCCCCCAACTGCGGCAGTGAGGGCAACACACACGCCCAGTTGACTGTCACCTGGGTCAGCGGGGGCCTCGATGTCACCGCCCCCGTTGATGTTGGAGTCCGCCTCCGCCTGGGCGTGATTCTTGCCCATCTGGATCAGGACTCGGCCGTACTTGTGTATCGCAGAGCCCAAATTGCGACCCATCGACTCGAAGTTGGCAGCCTGGGTGTCGTAAGCGTCGGCAAATTCGTTGCCGACGGTGTCCGTACCGGCCATCGATCCCGTGTCGATAAGTCCGCTCATGGTGTCGGAGTGCATTTTCGACACTGTCGCTGCCACATTGAGAACAGCCTGTGCAGCATCGTAATAATTTTGAGGCCTGATCGTCTCTACGAACGCTCAGCGCCCCAACATCGAACTATTCGTCGACTTCGCCGACGAATAGTTCGAATGTGCAGTACGTGCGGCTATCCGCATCTCCTCGAGCTCGCCGTTCGCTCTGGTAATGGCCTCGGTCCAACGAGCCTGGAGGTCTTGATAAGCCGCGGACCCCGCGCCGCCCCACACCTCGCTGCAACGCTGCGCCACGTCTACTTCGATGTCGGCCAGCGTGTTTTCGAGAGCAAGAACGAACTTCGCGATCAACTCAGTGGTCTCATCGAGCAACACCAGGTCGATCGTGTACCCACCGCCAGTCCCTCCTATTTCGCTCACAGTCGCAGCATGTTCGTCGACGACAGCGTCGTGGTGTTGTCGCTTTCGGCTTGAATGTAATCGCGTGCAGCGTCGCCGACCAGTGTGCCGATCTGGTCGAGATCCTGGGTGATGGTCTGGATCGCCGCTTTCAGCTCCGTCCAACTCTGGCCGTAAGCCTGGACGAACCCCCCGTCCAGACTTGCAGAAGATCGCCGACATCTCGATCGAGCCGTGCGAGATCGTCGAACATCTCCGACGAGTACTTCTTAGCGCTGACGGCCGCATCGATTTGGACGTCAGGATCGGTATACATCTCTTCACCCACGCTGTTCCCCCAAGCTCAGCGAATGTGGATCAATTCCACACCAACGGTGTCCCTTTCGCGGCCTTCATCGGCCCCAGGTCGAACGTTTGTGGATCTGGCATGTCGTACGGGACGAGGATCTGCATTGCGTATTCGCGATGCTCGAGCAGAATCTCCAACCTCGTATCCGACGAACCGGCAACCTGCACAGCCGACACAATGGCAAACGACCGCACGCGCTCCGCCTCGGCGCGGATAGCGTCGACCAACCGGTCTCTGACCGGAGTATCCGACGCAGAGTATTCATCGCTCTCCGAGGTTATTGCAGCCACGACTCGACGGCCACCGTCCAGATCGTTGACGACAACAACCGGGTCGAGCCCCCAATTCTCACTCAGCCGTTCCGCTGCGATTTGGATACCGACGTCGAGCAGATCATCGAAATCTGCCTGACACTCTGCACTCGTCTGCTCACGCCACTTCGCCATGGGAACCCCCTACTGATTTGTCTCTCGCGGCCTCAGCGCGACGACGCGAGCATAACGCGCGTCAAGTACACGTGCCATGTCCGTTCCCCATGACTTCCCCCGTTTCCGAGTCGATTATGCACTCATACGTGACCGGTTAAAATTGTCGAGATGTCCACCAGCGATTGTGGATGGGATGGGGGACCGACATGGCGCGGTACGACGCGTACATCTTCGACGTGCAGGGCACACTGGTCGATTTCTTCACACCGGTGGC
>JBBSSG010000177.1:0-7453 GCA_038242295.1 Mycobacteriales bacterium
CGGCTGCGCCGGCGTCGTTGGTGATGCCGTACTGCTCGAGTAGTGCCGGATTCCCGATCAGCACCCGCCGGCCGTTCACTTCGGACACGATGCCTTTACCTGGTACTGGAGTGACCTGGCCGGGGATGCCCTCTGGACCCACACCTTCCTTGCGGGCGGAATCTATTATGGGGCGGGCGAGCGGGTGCTCGGAGCCGGCCTCGGCAGCTGCAGCCCAGCGCAACACCTCGGTGCGGTCCGATGCTGAATCCAGAACCACGACATCGGTCAACTGCGGCCGACCCTCGGTGAGAGTACCGGTCTTGTCCACGGCAACCACCGAGATCTTCGCGGAGGTCTCGAGGTACTCGCCACCCTTGATGAGGATGCCGTTGCGGGCCGCGCGGCCGATTCCGGCGACGATGGCCACCGGGATGGAAATCACGAGGGCGCCGGGGCAACCGATGACCAACAGGGTCAGCGCCAACACAACGTCGCCACTGACGAGTCCCGCCACCACGGCTAAGACCATGATGCCGGGCGTGTACCACGTGGAGAAGCGGTCCATGAACGCCTGGGTTTTGGCCTTGGCGTCCTGAGCCTCCTCCACGCGGTGGACGATGCGGGCCAGGGTGGTGTCAGCGCCGATGCCGGTAGCCAGAACCTGGAGGAAACCGCCATGGGAGACGGTGCCGGCGAAGACCTGGTCCGACTTCGACTTTTCCACCGGGATGGACTCGCCGGTGATGGAGGCCTCGTCGATGGAGCCGGTGCCCGCGACGACCTGACCGTCCACCGGGACCTTCGCGCCATTCTTCACAAGCACGATCTCGCCCATCCGAACCTGGCGGACCGGGATCTCCTCCTGCTCACCGTCGCGCAGCACCACGGCGGTGTCCGGGGCGACCGCGACCAATTCGGCCAACGCCGAGCGCGTCTTGTTCAAAGTGGCGGCCTCGAGGGCGTGGCCGATCGCGAACAGGAAGGTGACGGCGGCGGCCTCCCAGAAATTGCCGATGAGGATGGCGCCGATTGCGGCGATCGAGACAAGCAGATCGATTCCGACGACCTTGACGGTCAGAGCGCGGACCGCTTTGACCACGATGTTGTAGCCGGCAACGATTGCTGCGGTGAGCATGAATGCATCTGCCAGAGTGAAGACGGCGGCAGTGCTATGGGCATGTTCACCGGCATCGATCCACCACTGTTGACTGACCGTCGAGTTCCAGACGCCACCGGCGATGTGCTGCAATCCGAAGGAAATGAGGATGAGGGTGCCAGTGACGACCGGTACGGACCAGTTGCCGTACACCCACTTCTGAAACTTGTTCACTGTAGTGCGACCTTTCTGACGAACGGGGCGCGTGATGAAAGCCGCGCCACCCGGGCCGATGGCCTCGGAGATGGTCGTGGAATACACGTGCTGTGTGGATCACGACCTGGGCAGGATGCCCGTCAGAAGGCCGACGGCGTGGCCTTGTAGCCAGCCTTGGCGATGACCGCGACGATGTCTTCGACGGAGGCTGTGCTCTCGTCGTGGTCAACCTCGACGCGGGCGGAGGCGAAGTGGACCTTCACCTTGTCCACGCCCTTCATCTTGCCGACCTGCTTTTCGATTTTGTTCACGCAGGAGGGGCAGGAAAAGCCCTCAGCGCGTAGAACAGTGTGGGTGGTACTGGCGGTGGTCATATATCGACTCCCTTTGTTTTCGGTGTGCTTCATTCTGGATCGCTAGTTGGAGCCAGCGGTCTTACTCGCCCTTCGGTCCGCGCGCGATGATCAAGGGACAGTCGAGGAGATGCGAGAGTGAACGGCTGGTCGAACCCAAGAGAAGGCCCGTGAACCCACCTCTCCCCCTCGAACCGACGACCACCGTCTGCGCTCCCTTCGACAGTGCGCGAATCTTGTTCACCGGGTTGCCGTGCTCCACCATTCGATCTACCCGCACATTGGGGTACTGCTCCGGCCAACCCGCGAGACTTTCCGTCAGGACAACCCATCCTGCTTTGTCCCGCACCGAAGCCATCTCTTCTTTGTCCTTGTCGGAGTAGATATTCCATGACACGGCATCGTCGATCCACGTGTGTACGGCAGTCAGGGCTGCACCGCGAAGTGAGGCCTCCTCGAAAGCGATACCCACCGCCCTACTACTGGCTTCCGATCCATCGACGCCGAGTACCACCGAGCCCTCGAGCTCCCCGGATGCCGGGATTCCACTGATCACAGCCACGGGGCATTCCGCTCGCTCGGACACTGCACCACTGACCGAGCCCAGCAACTCTGCGAAGTACTCACCATTCCCTCGCGTACCCACCACTATCATTTGCGCCGAGGAAGAGCGCTCGATCAGAGCCAGAATCGCAGGACCGGCAACAGCTTCGGTGACTATCGACAAGGAATCAGCATCTCTGGCGGCGACCCGAGCAATCGCTGACGCAGCATCGAGAATCCTGTTTGTTTCCCGTTCCAACGTGGAACCAAGACGAGGCGGAAGAGCAGCCAAAGTCGTGTAGACGTCTGTGTTCTCGTACGCAGAAACCAGGCACACCGATGCCCCACGCAGTTCCGCTGCGCGCGTTGCCCATCGAACGGCATCGAACGAAGCATTCGATCCATCGACACCGACAACTATCGGGCCATTCTTCTCCATACCTACTCCTTCTATTGACAATTCGGCTAGGGGACGACGAGCACCGGACATTCGGCTCGATGGATGAGACTGTGGCTCACGGACCCGAGAATCGCCGAGGACAGGCGCCCTCGACCGCGACTACCCACCACAACAACCTGAGATGTCGCGGACAGAGCGCGAAGTTCACGTGCCACCGACGCGCCCACCGAAAGAACCCGCACCGCCACAGATGGATAGTTGTCCCGATAGGGGTCGACGATGGCCTGCAACCACTTCCGCTCGGCCACGCGTAGGTGTTGCCAATCCACCGCCGTGCCGTAGTCGAGTTCGTCGGTTTCGTCGACAGCTCCGACATGCACTGCAACAAGCTCGCTGCTCAAAGTGTGTGCCAGCTCGAAAGCTGCCGCCAGCGCCCGCAGGGAGGACTCCGAACCGTCGACACCCACCACTATCGGCTGCGCCTGCGCGGCGCTCTCGTCAGAACTGGCACGCCATATCAACACCGGGCATCCGGCGGAATTGATCAACTCCGTCGCGGAATGCCCAAATACGATGTTGTGCAGTGGTCCCGACCGAGACGAACCGAGGACCAACAATCTCGAGTTCACCGATACGGTCTCGATCAAATCGGACACAGCGCCGCCCGTCGTCGAAAGATCCACCTCGATCTCTGGATCGAGGTCGTGAACAATCAGAGCAGCAGCGTCGAGATGTCTTTGTCCCATACGCTGCAACTCCGATTCGAGCTCAGCGCCGCCCAGCCATACGGTGGGACTCAACCATTTGCCGATATCAGGCAGTGCATACACGAGGCGGATTCCCGCATGGACCTGCTGTGCAAGCCGCACGGCCCATCCGGTCGCGCCGCTATCGTCATCCGAGCCATCGACGCACACAACGATGCTGCCATCGCGGGCAGGAGGCACTACTTCGGTGTTCAAAGTTCTCCTGACGTCGACTCCACTCCTATCGACAGTCTGGGCTGTCCTGTTCATCAAGTCCAGCGGACGAGATCTCCACTGCGCCGGTCATCTCGTCAAGACAGCACCAAATCCGCTATGTGCGAGCACCGAATTCGCATCAGTTGCCGCTCTTACGCGACGAAGACCCTGACAAAACGACGGACCAGCGCGCATTATCGAGGTATCGAGGCCAGCACCGACGAACGATGCAGCCTGCGTCACCGACATCCGTAGCAATACTCTCTGCAGAATCGGAGCAAGATGATGGACAACAAAAATTTCGCCGGACGCCTAGTGGTGGGCGTCGACGGTTCACCCTGCTCGATCCTTGCGCTACAGCAAGCGCGTAAAATGGCAGAAGCGTTGGCGATCGGTATGGATGTTCTCGTCGCATGGCAATACCAGTCCTACATGGGCGAGGGTTTTGCAGGCGATTTTCATCCTGACGAGGACGCCAAGCAAATTGCCACCGATTCGATCGCTGCTGCGTTCGGTGACGACGTGCCTGCCGACATCACCCGCAGTGCGAGGCAAGGCTCCCCCGCGCAGATATTGCTCGATGCGAGTCGAGAAGCCGAGATGCTGGTCGTAGGAAGCCGCGGCCATGGTGGATTTATCGGCCTGTTGTTGGGATCGGTCAGCGCACAGTGCGCAGAACATGCTCACTGCCCTGTCCTCGTCGTTCATACCAGGGATCATCGCTAAGGACCGCAACGCTGGTCGTGCAAGAATGCGTAGGTATTACAAGGAACCGGATTCAACAGCGGCCCCTACGAAACAGGGAGGCATTTCGTGCCATCAGTGCTTGTTACCGGGGCCGGTCGCGGCATCGGTCTCGCGATCACCACGCGCATGAGCAATGCCGGGTGGGACGTGTATGCGGGAGCCCGATCGGCGGAGGATCTGCAATCGCTGTCGGCAATGGATCGTGTCCACGCGGTCCCGCTCGACATCACGGACGCACAGTCCATCGCCGATCTCGGGGCCGTACTCCCGACCACGCTCGACGGCCTGGTCAACAACGCGGGCATCGTCGTCCAAGGCCCGGTGGAAACCATGGCCCTGGCGGACATAGCTCGTCAACTGGATGTCAACGTCACGGCACAAATCGCTGTCACGCAAGCAATCCTGCCGCTACTGCGACCCGTTCGTGGTCGAACGGTATTCATTTCCTCGCTCAGCGGACGCATCGCTACACCGGGGACCGGCGCGTACTGTGCCTCGAAATTCGCCCTGGAGGGCTTCGCCGACGCCCTTCGGATCGAACTGCGTCGCTGGAAGATGCCCGTCATTCTGGTCGAGCCCAGTGCCACTCGGACGGACATTTGGACCGGCATCCTCGACGATTTCGACAGCATGGTCGAGGCGACACCGCCCGCAGGTCGCGAGCTGTACGCGCATCAGTTCGCCCGCACACGCAAAGCACTGCCGTACATGCAGAAAACGGCGGTTCCACCGGAAGCGGTAGCCATCCGAGTTGAGCACGCACTCGTCTCGAAGCGACCGAAACGACGCTACCTGTGCGACAACGCAAGTCGTGTTCAAGCGGGCCTCACCGCGATCACTCCCGCGGCGATTCTCGACCGGGTGCTCGCCGGCGTCATGACGTGATATCGCTCGATATTCGTCGTTGATTCGAGCGACCATCGTTGACGCTGCGGTGGATGCCATCCGAGGGCACCGCTGATGTCGGTTCAGGCCATGTCCACTTCCTTCGTCTCGGCGAGGGCTCTGGTGCAGGCGAGGCTGAGTATCGACAAGAGTGCCAGCATGACTCCGATTGAAATGCTTCCGAATTGGGCTGCGAGAGGCGCCGCAAGCAACGGCGGGATTGCGCCGCCGAGCACACCGGCGAGGTTGTATCCGAGTCCGGCACCCGTGTAGCGGAATCGAGTCTGGAACAGCTCCGGCAGCAGGGCACCTGTTGGTCCGTATGCCACACCGAAGATTGTCAGTGTTACGCACATCGCCAGGACGAACGCCGCCTGGTTTCCGGTGTCGAGCAGGGGAAACAGCAGCAGCGACCAGGGAATCGCGATCGCGCACGATGTCATGATGACTCGACGACGGCCGACTCGGTCTGAATACGCTGCCGATAGCGCGATTGCGATGCCGAAGACCACGGCGCCGATGAGGCCGGTCCACAACACGAAGGGGCGGTCGAAGCCGAGGATCTTTGTGCCGTAGCTGGTCAGATATGCGGTGCCCATATAGAAGAGCGCAAACAGCGAGGCCAGTGCTCCGGCAGCAAGCAGAATTTCTCTCTTCTGTACGTGCCACGCTAAGAGCACCGGAAGGGTGGTAACCCGATCCGGAGTTTGAATTTCTGCTGCTTGGTTCGCACGGAAAACCGGTGTCTCTTCGATCGCCAGGCGCATGTACAACCCGATCAGCACAAGAACCGCACTGAAGAGGAATGGTATGCGCCAACCGAAGTCGAGGAATGTTGCATTGGTGTCACCGAACACAGCACCAGTCACGAGGAATGTTCCGCTCGACAGAATGAATGCTGCCGACGGGCCCAACTGTGGGAACATGGCGTAGAAACCACGCTTTTTCGGCGGCGCATATTCGGCGGTGAGAAGTGTTGCGCCGGCCCATTCTCCACCGACGGCGAGCCCCTGCCCGAATCGCAGCAGTACGAGAATTATCGGAGCTGCTATGCCGATGGTGTCGGCGCCGGGTAGCAACCCGATGACGAAGGTGGAGATGCCCATCAGAAGTAACGTCGAAATCAGCGTTTTCTTTCGGCCGATACGGTCGCCGAAGTGACCGAACAGGACAGCTCCGGCAGGCCTCGCGATAAACGCGACCGCGAAGGTCGCGAAAGACGCGACGGTTCCGGCCGTGGCACCCAATGCCGGAAAGAAGACTGTCGGGAACACGAGTGCTGCAGCAGTTCCATAGATGAAGAAATCGTAGAACTCGATTGTGGTTCCGATGCCGCTGGCAATCGCAACCTTCCGAACACTCGTGGTGGGCGCGGCCGTGTGGGCCGGTGACCGGCGGTCCAGCGCATCATCAGGAATAAGTGAGGGCATTCGTTCTCCAGTGAGATTGGGAGGAAATGTGATGTGAACGTAAATGCAGACGCTATGTGACTGTCGTCATACTTAACTACCCCCGAAAGGGGGTAATCATTTCTTGCCCAATCGCAGTCTCGAGTAAAGCATCCAAAATCTGATGGTGGCCCTCGGCCACACGAAAAAGAGGTGTGCCTTGCTCTGCAGAATTTGCAGAGCAAGGCACACCTCTTATGCACCCTGACTATTCAGCCACGCAGGCTGGCCGGCACCTCGAATCGACTACCGTACTGCGCCGCCAGGTAGTCGGCTCGCTGGAGGAACGCGCCCCGGCCGCCTGGGTAGCCGGTGACGAACTGACGCACACTGCCGGTCCACGGGGGGGGGGACCCGATGCCGAAGATGGAGCCGATGTTCGCGTCGGGATCGGAGTCGATGACGCCTTCGTCGAAGGCCTTCTGCGTCTCGATGACCTGGATGAACATCAAACGGTCTTCGAGGTCTTCGAACGGAATGGCCAAGTCGCGATCGGACTTCCACTCCTGCCGCACACCATTCCACAGGAGTGCACGCGACATTTCAGTTCCGACTGCTCACAGCGAGCGGCTGATGATTTCCTTCATGATCTCGCTGGTACCGCCATAGATCTTGTTGACGCGAGCTGCGGCGTACATCTGCGCAATCGGGTACTCCATCATGTAGCCGTAGCCGCCGAAGAACTGCACACACCGGTCCACGATGTCGATCGCCTTGTCGGCTGCGATGAGCTTGGCCATCGAGGCTGTCGCGGGGTCGTTCTTGCCGTCGATGTATTCCTGGACGCAGTAGTCGACCGTCGCCTTGACGGACAATGCTTC
>JBBSSG010000178.1:0-7281 GCA_038242295.1 Mycobacteriales bacterium
CCGCTTCATGAAGGAAGGCCTCGCGAACGCAGTAAAGCTCGAAGGTGGTGAGCGCGTCGCCGAGCAGATTGCCGCGATTACCGCCGCTGGTATCCCAGTCATGGCGCACATCGGCTTCACCCCGCAAAGTGTCAACGGCCTCGGCGGATACCGTATTCAGGGCCGCGGTGACGGCTCCGAGCAACTCGTTGCCGACGCGATCGCAGTCCAGGAAGCCGGCGCATTTTCCGTCGTCATGGAGATGGTTCCAGCCGAGATCGCAGGCCAGGTCACCCGCAAATTGACCATTCCCACTGTCGGCATCGGCGCAGGGAACGAAACCGACGCTCAAGTACTCGTGTGGCAGGACATGGCTGGCTACACCAACGGCAAGACCGCCAAGTTCGTCAAAAAGTTCGGCCGGGTCGGCGACGAACTTCGCATGGCCGCGGCTTCGTATCTCACCGAGGTGCGCGCCGGCGTCTTTCCTGGCCCGGAGCACAGTTACTGATCTTTTCTTTTGAGGAGATGTGACGGACACCTCGATAAAGCAACTATCGCGCCGCGGTATCGAGGCTGTTCGTCACGATCAGAGATGGCACACTCGGTGCCATGAACTCAGGCCCCAGAAGGTATCGCCGAGCCGTCGTCTCTCTTGTCGGGACTGTCGCTGTCTTAGCCACAATCAGTGCATGCAGTACCGAGTCCGCGCCTACTGGGTCCTCGTCCACACTCACCACAACACCCACCGTTTCCCCGACGACAACCCAACCTGCTCTTGCGGACAGCATCAGCGAGCAGCAGCGTCAGCAGTTGTGCACCGATCTGGGCGAGCAGCTCCAGGAATGGCGAATCCAGGGCCCGACGCTCGGCCGCGGAGGACTCAACATTGTCGTCCAAACGTGGGCTGCGCAGAGCGGCGCGATCAATGTGCAGGTTGCGCGAAACCGAGCAGTCGTCGACGACATCACGATCGCCGTCTGCCCGGACACTCGGACAGAGGCCATGCGATCGCTCGACATCCCCGATCTCGCTTCAGGACTGGTCGGGTTCTGACCGGTGGCTAGGCTCTACATGCGCACGCTCTACTCCCCGATCGAACCGTACGAGAGCGGCCATCTCGACGTCGGCGACGGCCAACAGATTTATTGGGAGTCGAGCGGCAACCCAACTGGGAAACCAGTTGTCTTCGTTCACGGGGGCCCCGGCGGCGGAACTAATCCCGCGCAGCGGCGATTCTTCGATCCCGACGCCTACCGAATTATCTTGTTCGACCAACGGGGCTGCGGACTGTCGACGCCGCACATCGCCGACGGCGGCGATCTGTCGGTCAACACCACGGGCGATCTCATCGCGGACATGGAGACGCTGCGCCATTACCTCGGCGTTCAGCGCTGGCTGGTGTTCGGCGGATCTTGGGGGTCGACTCTGTCGCTGGCCTACGCCCAGGCGCACCGAGAGTGCGTCCTCGGCTTGATTCTGCGCGGAATTTTCCTAGTGCGTCGTCGTGAAATCGACTGGTACTACAACGGCGGAGCCGCACACGTTTACCCCGACCTGTGGGAGAAGTTTCTCGCCCCAGTGCCGCCGGATCAGCGAAGCGGGGATCTCGTCGAGGTGTACCACCGATTGTTGACCTCGCCAGACCGATCCGTTGCCACGGAAGCGGCGGTCGCTTGGTCGTCCTGGGAGGCTTCCACGAGTTATCTCGAGCCGCAGCCGGATCAAGTTGCCGAAAACGAAGATCCGCGATTCGCGCTGGCATTCGCCGGAATCGAGAATCACTATTTCTACAACGGCGGATTCCTTCGGGAGAATCAATTGCTGGACAACGCGCACCTGCTCGACGGAATTCCCGGAATAATCGTGCAGGGACGGTACGACGTCGTATGTCCCGCGACGACTGCATGGGAACTGCACAAGGCGTGGCCCGGTGCCGAGCTGAAGATCGTGGACGATGCCGGGCACTCAGCGTCCGAGCCCGGCATCATCCATCACCTCGTCGAGGCGACCGACACGTTCGCGTCGTCGGAGTCGTAAGCGAATTCGATTCGGCGGGAGTCGGTGTCGGCGACAGTCAGTCGCACCGTCACCGTCTCCCCCTCAGGCGGCTTTTGAGAACCACCGGCCTGCGGCGGGTGGCGATTATAAACGTGGGATTTCCGTGACGAGATCCGGTATTCTGAGTTACAAACCGAAGAGGTGGGAGTACGACGTGATGCGTAAGCGGCGTAGGAGCGGTTTTATGCTCCGAGCGGTGTCGGTTGCAGCGGCTTTGTGTATTCCGGCGGTGATCGCGCCGCCGATTGCAGGCGCCCAACCCGGCGGCGCCGAGTACTTCCGGTATACCAGCCTCGATTCGGCGCAGACCTTCGCGGACGGGCTGTGCGGGGGGCCGTTGTCGGGAGCGGCGACGGCCGCACGCGATAAGCCCGGTGAACTGTACATCTACGTGCGCGGCTCGTTCTTCGGGATTTCGTCGCAACCGGGTGTGCCGTGCTTCGTGCACGCGACGTTGACCTGGCGCAACCTCGCGACCGGCCAATCCGGGGCCGTGACCGGCCCGGTGGGTCGGGCCTGGGGGTCGCCGCCGTTCTCCCCGGACCCGGTCGGGCAGGAGATCGCGGGGATGTGGCAAACGGGCTCGGGGCCTGTAGAACTCACGCTGTTCAGCGACCATCTGCACATTCCGGCGACGACGCTGGTTGAGGTGTACTAGCTGCCGACATGGGCAGTGCATCTGGGTAGTGCCCTAGTCCAACTTTCGCGTGTATTCGCTCCATCCATTTGGGTGCCCACCAGTTGGCATCACCCACCAGTTTGACGAGTGACGGGACCAGCAGCATGCGTACCACTGTGGCGTCGACGATGAGCGCCACAATCATGCCCACCCCGAGGAATCGCATGATGGACAATCCGGACACGGTAAAGGCCCCGGTGACGACTATCAACACAAGCGCTGCCGCAGTGACAATGCGGCCGGTGCGTTCGGCACCAAATCGCACGGCCTCCTCGGTGGAGGCTCCGGTGGCGCGTGCCTCCACCATCCGTGACATCAGGAATACCTCGTAGTCGGTGGAAAGCCCGAACACCACAGCCAAGATGAGCACCACAAATGTTGCTTCGAGTGGTGACGGACTCACCCCCAGGACGCTCGGGTTCCCGGTGCACTTGCCCAGCACAATCGGATCTGCGACGAACACCTCGGCGTCACGTTTGCCTTCGGCCGCACGTGGAACAAGGGCGCCGAAGCTCTCACCGATACGACCTCGAAGCACCATCGCTTCGGTGAGGTCGATACAGGCTCGGTCGACATTGGCGGCCGTCGAATGGGATCGGCGCATCGCTGCCGGCAGATCGGGCAGAGCCCGCCGTGCCCACTCCGGCACCTCGGTGCCGGCTACGACAGCCTTCAGTGGCAAAACGATCCGACAATCGGCGCAGCGGCGCTGTCACATGGGCGTACGGCGCTGCGATACCGGAATGATCCATCAAGGCTGGAGCTTTGCCGTCGAACGCTGCGTAGTCGGCTCCCCGAAGCAGTCTCGTCGCCTGCGTCATCATGGCCAACGTCTCGGGTGCATCACTCGGTAGTCCTGCCAGCACTACGCCGGCAGACGCGCCCTCCTGCCAATCGATGCCCAGCATCTCCGCAGCTTTCCGCAGTGCCGCGAGAGCCTCCTGCGGCGCCGGCGGCAACGTGCGGAGCAGCCCGACTCCCGCGTCGAGCATGATCCGTGCAGCACACATCCCGGTCAGCAGAGACACTTCGGCATTCCACGAATCGACGTCGGTGCGAACTTGAAGTTCAATTCGCAGGAGGAACCGTCCGGGACGACCTCCTGCTCCGGCAGAGTGATATCGATCGCACCGCGCCTGAGCGCTGATTGTGCTCGGAGAGTACCGAATTCGTCGAGCCCGGCTATCGACGGATGCGGAGTCCCGGCGTCGAAATCTGCCTGCACTCCGGCGTAGTCGAGGAGAGCAACCGATCGCACGTTCGCGCGAACCACCGCCGCGGCAACAGGCTCACCTGAGGAGTCGAGTTCGATGCGCCACACCGCTGCCGGTCGAATCTTGTTCGGGATAAGCTCCCTGACCCCTCCGACAACACCCGAGGATGTAGCGGAACCGAACCGTCGGGCAGATAGAACGTCTGACCGCGTGGCCGTGTTTCGACGTCCAACGGCCCACCAGGCTCGACGATCGCCCCAACGTCTGCGATGGCGTAGTGGACGACCATGCCGGCGGCGAGCTTCTCGATGTGGACAGCTTGGTCGAGATCTTTCGACCCAGGCGGGTCGATAGTCACGAAAGGAATGTCGGTGCGGTCCAGTCGATCCGAGGCACAGCTATCGGAAGCCGACTCGGCCTCTGCGAGAGCCTCGGCAGCGAACTCGTCGTCGAGACGGAATTGCGATCTGATGGGCTCGAAATCGAAGGCAATTGCAGAAAGCCGAGCCCACGCCACCGTCAGTTATTCCAGTCGTCGTCGGCCTTGTCAGCTGCCTTGTTGCGCTCTTCCGCGATCGAGATTGCACGCTCCGCGGTCTGCCGGTCCGGATAGGGGCCCATGCGATCGAGGGCACCCGATTCTTTGCCCTGCGAGACCGTTTTGGAGGAAATGTCGTAGTACCAGCCGTTGTCGTCGTTGCTCATGATCACAGTGTGCCCCAATACACCAAGCATGCCCATTCAATGCGAACGAGTCGGCATGTAAGCCGGATCCTGTGATCCCGCCTTCGCCTGAGCGAGGACGAGACGACGACCATCCATCTGGGCACACCGTCGCCGGGTACCTCGAGCAGTCCACCCGCAGGCTCGGGCGAGCAGCCCTCCAACACCTGCGCAATCGCACCTTTTTGCAAAAGTTCGACCTTCGACCTTGCTCCGGGCGGGGTTTACCTAGCCACCCCAGTCACCTGGGATGCTGGTGCGCTCTTACCGCACCGTTTCACCCTGACCCACACCGCGCATCCCGAAGGAGAGTGGTGCGGGCGGTCTATTTTCTGTGGCACTGTCCCGCGAGTCACCTCGGGTTGCCGTTAACAACCGCCCTGCTCTGTGGAGTCCGGACTTTCCTCGGCCTGGAGCTTGACGGAATCGCTCCGCCGGTTCTCCGAGCCGCAGCCGTCCAACCGACTCGTTCGCGATTTGCACTCTACTGTGTACTCGCTCCGAACTACAGTTCCACCAATGAAACACGTCGTCCTTCTGCGCGGGATCAACGTCGGTGGCATCAACATCAAGATGGCCGATCTGCGTAGCGCGCTGGCCTCCGCAGGATTTCGCGACGTTCGCACCATCCTCGCGACAGGCAACGTGCTACTCGACAGCTCAATGCGCGGGCCTGCGTTGAAAAAGTCCGTCGAGACGACCCTGTCGACCGCTTTCGGCTACGAGGCATGGGTGATCGTCGTCGACGAACCCACATTGCGTTCGGTTATCGGCAACTACCCCTTCGGCGCGATGCGGGACGGCTGGCATCGGTACGTGGTCTTCGGCAACAACGCTGATCACCTGTCGGAGCTGTCAAGCCTCGCCGATATTCTCGATCCCGATCGCGAGCGGATCGCCCCGAGAGACGGCGTCGTGTACTGGGAAGTAACGAAAGGCAGCACCACCGACAGCGTCATTGGAAAGTTCACCGCCAAAGCGAAATACAAGCCGACCACCACCACTCGAAATCTGAGGACGCTCATCAGAATGCTTCCATGAGCGTCGTCGCTGCGGCGCTTGTTGCCGGGGTTCTGATTTTCGCTATCTTCCGTCCCCGCGGCCTTCCCGAGATCGCGTTTGCCTTTCCCGCTGCGGCCTTGGCGCTGCTTCTGGGTTTGGTGACAGTTGCGGATGCACGAGAGCAGGTACTCGAACTGCTACCGACCGTGGTGTTCCTCGTCTTCATCCTTGTTCTTGCACACCTGGCCGACGCGCTTGGAGTGTTCACCTGGATCGCGTCGGTCATGAGCCGAACTGCGCAGGGCAGCCCACATCGACTGCTGGTCTCGGTGTTTCTCACCGCGGCCGTAACCACGGCGGTACTGAGCCTCGATGCAACCGTCGTACTGCTGACACCTGCTGTCATCGGTGCCGCTCGAGCGCTTCGGATGGTTGTACGTCCGCACAGCTACGCCACCGCACACCTGTCGAACACGGCTTCGACTCTGCTCCCCGTGTCGAACCTGACGAACCTGCTCGTGTTCGCTGCAACGGGACTTACATTCGTACACTTCGCGGCGCTGATGGCGCTGCCGTGGATCGTGTCGATTCTCATCGAGTTCGGTGTGTTCTGGGTCTTCTTCGGAAAAGATCTACAGGCAACCGAGCGAGTCCTGCCAGACAAAGTGGTGTCGCCCCCCACCGCGGCGCTGACGGTTCTCGGTGCGACCCTACTCGGATTTGCACTCGCGGGACTCCTTCACCTCGAACCGTTCTGGGTGGCGGCAGCAGGTTCGTTGGCTCTCGCAGTGCCAGCGCTTCGCGGAGGTTTCACCGTTCCGAGTCGAATAGTTCGCGCCGCCGATCTGAAGTTCTGTGGGTTTGTGCTGCTACTCGGCATCGTGGTCAACAGCGTGACCTCGGGCCCGATCGGAGCGTGGTTGACCAGCATCATGCCTGCCGAGGCGTCGTTCGTGGGTCTGCTCGCGACGGCGGCCCTCGCCGCAGTCGCAGCGAACGTCGTCAACAACCTGCCGGCCACGTTGATGTTGCTCGCCGCACTCGGCCCCTCGGCTCCCCCTGGATTGCTACTCGCGATGATCATCGGTGTAAACCTGGGCCCCAATCTCACCTATGTCGGATCACTGGCGACCATGCTCTGGCGCCGCGTCGCAGCGGAGAACTTCGAACCCGCCTCACTCCGAACGTTCACCACTCTCGGGGCGATCACCACTCCGCTGACAATACTCGGAGCCGTTGCTGCCCTGTGGGTCTCGCTACTGGTCGAGATATGACGTGTCGTTCACGAGTCGCACGGACGATCCGCCGTCCGGGTAGAACTCGGCAATACTGAGCGATGCGAGGTCAAGATGCAACCGATACAGGAGCGACGGCCCGACGTCGAGAGCTAGCTGAAGCAGCATCTTGATCGGGGTTACATGACTGACGACGACGATTGTCGATCCTGAGTGCGTCGCGACGAGTGTGTCCCGTACCGCCCGGACCCGCTCGCGCACGTCATCGAAGCTCTCGCCGGAAGGCGCGGGCACCGATGGGTCACCCAGCCACTTCCGATGTGCATCCGGGTACTTCTCGGACGCCTCCCGGAAGGTCAGACCTTCCCAGTCGCCGAAATCGGTCTCG
>JBBSSG010000179.1:0-7239 GCA_038242295.1 Mycobacteriales bacterium
AGTCTGCACGCGTTCCGGAAGTGATGTACAGCTTGGCGCCGTTGATCACGTAGGAGTCGCCATCGCGGGTAGCAGTGGTGGTGATGTTCGCGACGTCGGATCCGCCGCCCGGTTCGGTGATAGCCAGCGACCCGATCATCCTGCCCTCCAGCGCTGGTCGCGCGAAGCGGTCAATCAGATCGGTGTTGCCCGAGGACACGATGTGCGGGGTCGCGATTCCATGGCTGAAGAGCGCCGAGATCAGACCCGACGAGCCGCCCGACAGGATGATCTCCTCCAGGATCGCCAGCATGTCGAGGGCATTGCCGCCCGAGCCGCCGACGCTTTCGGGGGTCGACGCTCCGAGAAGACCCAGTTCGGCGGCGGTGTGATGCAGTTCGCGGGGTACCTCGCCGTTTCGTTCCCAGCTGGCCAAATCTGGGGCGACGTGCTTGGTGGTGAAATTTCGAGTGAGTTCACGCAGGGCCGTACGTTCGTCGGTGTCCCATGTATCGAGAAGTGTCGCAGTCATTTTCCACTCCAGATCGGGTCGCGCTTCTCCATGAACGCCAAGATTCCTTCCATCGTGTCCGCGGATGCACTCAACCGCGTCAAAGCTTGTTCGGTGAGATCCCACCCCTCTGCCTCCGCTGGGACGCCGCCGTCGATGATTCCGCTGGCGACCTTCTTGCTTGCTTGCACTGCCAACGGGGCATTCGCTGCGATGGTCTCGGCGAGTGCGAGTGCAGTGGCCAGCACATCGGCCTGTGGAACGACCCGATTGACCAAGCCCCAGCGCAGTGCATCCTCGGCACTCAACGGTGCACCGGTGAGCAGCAACTCGAGTGCCACAGCGCGGGGTATGGCAGCGACGAGACGGAACACGCCGCCCGCACCGGCGATCAACCCGCGCTTGACCTCGGGAAGACCGAAAGTCGAAGTGTCGGCTGACACTACTAGATCGCTGGCAAGCGCAAGTTCTGTACCGCCGCCGAGCGCGTTGCCGTTCACCGCCGAAATGATCGGTTTGGTGATGTGGTGCTTCACCACTCCGGCGAAACCCCAGTGCGCGGTGTCTGGCGGCGTGACCCCCGCCGGCCCTTGTGTGCCGAGAGCTTTCAGGTCGGCACCAGCACAGAATGTTGCATCCCCAGCACCGGTCAACACGACTACCCGAATCTCAGCGGTTACCTGCGCCTGTTCCCAGGCTTCACCGAGACCGCGATGGACGTCAGCGTTGATGCTGTTTGCTGCTGTCGGTCGGTTGATTGTCACTACCAGTGTGTGCCCGCGTGTTTCGGTGAGTACGACGTCATTCATGGATGTACCTTTTCTTTGAACGAGACCTCGATCTGGCCGTGGTGGTCGGTGATGGATATAGGCGCGCCGACGACAGATCGACTGCCGCCCTGCGTGTAGTGAATCAACGCTGCCGCATCGCCGGAATCGGTGTGACCGGCAACGCGCGACCCGTCGGGGGTTGCAGCGATGAGGAGACCCGATTTCGGAGTTCCATCCCTGTCGAACTCGACTGTGGCAGTAACAATCTCGGCATCACCCTGGTAGCCGTGAACCATGGGAGGTGCTGACGCCTGCATTTCCTGTGGGTTGGGATCGCCGATGTACCCACCGCGGTGCGCAGTGCGAGCTAGAAGCACGGTGTGTTGATGGGTCAGGTAGCCGCCGTTCGCGTGGATCAGCGCAGGTCTGTCGTCATCCGTGCTGCGCAACAACCGGGTGACCTCGGCGATCGAGTGGAGGGTGTAGCTGTTGAGAGGTCCACCGAAAAAGGAGTGACCACCCAAGACGCTGCACACGGTGGACGCGGGCAACTCCAGACTCTGAATCAGAAGTTTCGGTACCACGGGAAAGCAGCTGTAGGCGTCGACGATTCCGAGATCGCCGCCCATCGCCTCCGCCTGCTGCAACGTGCGGTCGACCGCAGATGTGAGAGCCGCAGAATGACCGAAGTCGGGCCGCGCAAGCACGTCCGCTGAATCGGTAGCACCGGCGCCGCCCCAGAGGTAGACGATGCGATCTTCTTCGATGCCGAATTCGATTGCCGCAGCCAGGGAGCAGACGAGAACTGCCGCAGCCTGATCGACGAACGGCATTGCGTTCATCGCCAGCGGATACGCGTCGCTGACCAAGCGGTTCTGCGGCCCACTCGTGGCGAGGTCGTCGGATGTTCGGGCCGTGGGCATCCATGCACACGGATGCGCGGCAGCAAGTTCGGAGTAGCGCGCATACATCTGGGCTGAATACTCACGCGACTGTTGGGGGTTGTGGCCGAGGTCGTGGCTGAGCCTGTTCTCGAACAGCGGGTACACCCGGGTCGGCGCAACGACCCCGGCGCGCTGCATCTCGGGGCTGCCGAGATCGTCCGGGGTGAAGGTCGGCGGCCCACCTGGCGTGGCCGGCCACCCACGTGTGGCCGGATCTACGCCGAGCTTCATCAACGCGGTCACCGACGCTTGCGCCTCGCCGCCGACCAGGAGCGTAACCGTCGAGGATCCGTCCGCGATCTCGGAACCGATGCGGTCGAGTAACGCTGCGGGCCAGTGCCCGCCGATCGGACTCGTCCAGGTTCGCGGTGCTTCTGCACCGATACGGTGTGCAAGAAGGCCGGGCAGATCGTCGTAGGACCAGCTCGCGGTCTTCACCGCGTAGATCGTGTCCACGCGGGATCCGATATCGGCAACTCCCGAGTCGGCGAGGGCCCCTCTCGCAGCATCGGCGATGAGTTCGAGCGGCTCGCGCGGCGGCGCGGGGAATCCGGCTCGTCCCGAGCGGACATCGGCGACACCGACGATCACCGGCACTGTCGTTGGATCTGTCATGAGAGCCACGGTAATACAGACAGTAAATGTCTGCAATAGGCTCGGTGATGTACCTGGTGCGTGGGCCTAGCTCAGCGAACGCAGAACCGTGTCAACGATCAGCGTCGAATGCTGTGTTGTATCTGGCGTTTCCACGTCCCCGCGCGCCTGCGAGAACAGTGCTCGCGTGAGCACCGCACCGGTCACGAGTTCGAGCAGCAGCGTCGTCGAGGTTCCGCCCGGCAATTCACCTCGCGCGACCGCGCGTCGAACAATCTTCCTCGTGGTGACAAAACGACTTTGGTTGAGGCTGACGGTGAGATGCGACAGAAGGTCAGGATTGACCATTGCGTCGAGGGTGACCCGCAGCGACACCAGGCCGGCGAGTTCGCTATATCCACGTGCGAGTTGCTGAGAAAGCTCGATGAGGTCGCCGCGTACGGTGCCGGTATGTATCGGCGTCGAGAGTGGAGATCGGGCCTCGAGCGCTTGCACCAACAGGTCTTCTTTGCTGTCCCATCGCCGATACAACGCGGCCCTGCCGACCTTGGCTCGGCGGGCAACCGCGTCGAAAGTAAATCCGCGCCAACTAGTTTCCCAATACACCTCCAGCACCGCGTCGTAGACGCGAACCTCCATGTCCGCATCCCGAGGTCGACCGGGCCCGCGCTGATGCTCTTGAGACATGCGATCATTGTCGCACCCTGGGCACGGGGTCAGCCGCGTTGAGGAATCGGCGCGGTCGCCGATGCCAGCGTGACGCGGGTGGTGTATCGCAGCGAGAGCGTAGCGTGTGTCCCAATCCGCGGGGCCAAACTCAGGCCTGGCCCCGCGACTCGATCAGGAGTACAGGTCGCTGATCTGGGCCTTGTGAGCTTCGTGGATGATGTTGCGCTTGAGCTTGAGTGTCGGCGTCAGTTCGCCGGTCTCCTGGGTGAAATCGACCTCGAGGATCGTGTACCTCTTGATCTTCTCTGGGTTGGAGACCTTCGTGTTCGCCTCGGCCACCGCCGAATCGATCTCTGCGATCAAATCGGCGTTTGCCACCAGATCGGCGATCGCGGTGGTGGCGGGTAGGCCGTTCCGCTCGAGCCAACCGGGCAAGGTCTCCGGATCGAGCGTGATCAACGCACCGATGAACGGTTGACCGTCACCGACCACGAGGCACTGGCTGATCAGTGGATGTGCGCGCAGAGAGTCTTCGAGGCCCGCCGGAGCGACGTTCTTGCCACCCGCAGTCACGATTATTTCCTTTTTGCGGCCGATGATCGAAACGAAGCCGTCGTTGTCGATCGACCCGAGATCGCCGGTGTGGAACCAACCGTCGATGATCGATTCGGCGTCGGCCTTCTCGTTTTTCCAGTAGCCGGCAAATACGACGGGCCCCTGAAGGAGGAGTTCGCCGTCCTCGGCGATCCGTGCTGCGTGGCCGTCGACCGGCTTACCCACCGTGCCGATGCGCTGCGCACTCGAAGTGTTGACGGTGAAGGCGGCACTTGTCTCGGTGAGTCCGTAGCCCTCGTAGATCGGGATGCCGACGCCGCGGAAATAGTGGCCCAGGCGTGCGCCGAGGGCCGCGCCGCCGGAGACTGCGTGGTCGCACTCTCCACCGAGCGCTGCGCGCAGCTTCGAGTAGACGAGCTTGTCGAATACGGCGTGTTTGAGCTTGAGAACCACTCCTGGGCCGCCCTTTTCGAGGGATTCGCTGTATTCGATGGCCGTTGCTGCGGCCTTGTCGAAGATGCTGCCCTTGCCGCCGTCGACGGCCTTCTGACGAGCCGAGTTGTAGACCTTCTCGAATACGCGGGGCACCGAGAGGATGAAGTTGGGCTTGAAATCGGCGAATTGCTCGAGCAGAGTTGTCAGGTCCGAGGTGTGGGCGACGGTGACCTTGGACTCGAACGCGCCGAACGAGATCGCTCGCGCGAACGCGTGGGCGAGCGGCAGGAACATCAGAGTCTTCTTGCCCGGGACCATCGACTCCGGCAATGCCAGGCGGCACACGGACGCTTGGGCGTAGAAGTTGGCGTGCGTCAGCTGGACACCCTTGGGGCGCCCGGTGGTGCCGGAAGTGTAGATCAGGGTCGCCGCTGAAGCTCCGGTTACCTGGTGACGGCGGTTATGCAGCTCTTCGTCGGTGATAGCGGAACCGCGGTTGGACAGCGTGTCGATCGCACCCGAATCGATGACCAGAACTTCACGGAGAGCGTCAGCAGCATCAGTGATTGCGCTATGAGTCTGTGCGTGTTCGGTCGACTCGACGACGAGCAATATGGTCGCGGAATCCTCGAGTATCCACTGCGCCTGATCGGGCGAGGATGTCTCATAGATCGCGACGGTGCACCCGCCTGCCGTCCAGATTGCGTAATCGAAAACGACCCACTCGTAACGGGTAGAGGAGAGGATGGCGACGCGGTCGCCGAGCTCTACGCCCGATGCGATCAGGCCCTTTGCGACAGCGGAGACCTGCTTCGCGAATTCAGCCGCGGTGACGTCGACCCATCCACTGCTCGACGGCCGCTTGAACGGCACGAATGTGGGGTCCTCCTCGGCATGGCGGAACACGGAGTCTGCCATTGAAATGTCTGCCGGAATCGAGAACGACTGTGGAACTGAAAACTCACGCACTATTGACCCTCCAATGGCGGCTCTATTGGCCGCTTCGATAAATGAGAAAGATTGCTCACCTTGGAATCTGGGACTCCAACGCGGTAATTGCCATCGGCTCTACCGTTCGCCACGGTCTGCGAAGTATGGTCGAATCGGTCTTGCGGGGCCCGTTTGTCGTGTCGGCGAGAGAGGAATCCACCCTCGGCCCGGTAGTGCCCGATCGATGCGTCGACACCATCCTCAATGACGATCACAGCCTACTTAATTGACATTTCTGACGACCCGCGATAAGTAAGTAAAGGGGCAGTGCGCGTGGATTTCGCCATAGCCTGCTTGCGCGTTGCTTCCGTTTCTATGCGGCTTGCCTCCCGTGATGTACGACATACCCTATTACAATTACACAATGTAAGGGCACGTTTCTTGGCTGAATGAGCCAAGAAGCCCCTCGATAGTTGTGTCTTTGGTCCAATCGAAAGGTTTCGAGTACGCCGATACCTTCGGTCCGGTCGTGTCCGTCGGTGAGGATTGGCCGCGTCGACGATCGGAGGCTATCGAGCCTGAGCGCTAGGCTGGCATCGTGCCGGCCGAGCGCACACCGTCGGCGCTGTGCGGGGCGATTCAGGAGGTCATCGGTATGAGCAAGCAGACTGTGGTCGTCGTAGGAGCAGGCTCCGGAGTCAGCGCGGGGGTGGCCCGGAAGTTTGGCAACGAAGGGTTCATAGTCGTTCTCCTCGCCAGAGATGAAGAGTCGCTGCAAGTGCAAGTGTCGAAACTCCGAGAACAAAGTATCGAAGCCCATGGGATAGTTGCCGACGCCTCGGTATCAGATACCTTGGTATCCGGATTCGATCGCATCACATCAGAATTCGGGACGCCGGACGTTTTGGTGTATAACGCGGCATCCAACACCATCAGCGAACCGTCGACCTTGGACGAGAAAGACTTGCTCAGCGACTTCAGGGTCAGCGTCGTGGGCGGTTTGATGTGCGCGCAACAAGTCATCCCGGGGATGATTGAACGAAAATCGGGAACCATCATCTTCACCGGCGGCATGCTTGCGCTGAATCCCGTCCCGTCGAGGGCGTCTGCCTCGATCAGTAAGGCCGGATTGCGAAATCTGTCGTTCACCCTGGCCGACGAATTGGCCTCCCACGGCATCAGCGTGGGTACCGTCACCATCGGCGGCGCAGTACAGCCGGGAACCTTCTTCGATCCGGATCTGATTGCCGCCTCGTATTGGGAAATTTTCACCAACGGCCACACAAAAGAAATTCTCTACGCGCAAACATAGTCGAGTATCCGGTTGCGCAATCGGAACAAACTCTGCACAGCGAGTTGCAGGTAGATTCGGTCACGGATATCGATCGTTCAAGTCATCGACGTGTGCTCTGATGAGTTCTACTGTCGATACGACATTCAATTGGGCGCAACAAAATTCAATGTGCCCACGATGCATCGACGTAGTAGGAGTTGGCGTGGAACGCACCCTGTTCGAACCAGAGCATGAACTTTTCCGGGAGTCCTTCCAGAAGTTCTTGACACAGCACGTCGCGCCTTTCCACGAGAAGTGGGAAGAGGAGAACATCGTCGACCGTGACGTCTGGGTGAAAGCCGGTAAGCAAGGTTTTCTCGGTATGGCCGTTCCCGAGGAATTCGGCGGCGGAGGAGTCAAGGACTTTCGATACAATGTCGTCATCACAGAGGAAGCCACCAAGGGTGGTTACAGCGGTCTCGGTTTCATGCTCCACAACGACGTCGTTGCGCCGTATCTGATCGACCTGTGCAACGACGAGCAGAAGCAGCGCTGGCTTCCGGGATTCACTTCGGGAGA
>JBBSSG010000180.1:0-7221 GCA_038242295.1 Mycobacteriales bacterium
GCGTCGCGCACCGCCTCGTACTGCTCGGTCGAATCAGGTAGCGGAGTTTCGTTGCCTAGATAGTTGATCCAACCAGTCCCGGTGTATTCGTAGGCAAGATCGATCTGACCGTTGAGTTGAGCGTCGCGGACACTGTTCGAGCCAAAAATGTTGGTCAGGTCGCGCACTTTTGCGCCCGCCGCCGAGAGCGCGAACTCGATCGTGTACCCGAGGATGACCTGCTCGGTGAAGTCCTTGGACCCCACTGTGATCTTGACGCCCTCGAGTTCTGGAATCGGTTCGATACTGCCCGGGCCGACGGAAAGCGGGACCGCGCCGCCGGATTCGAGACCGCAACCGGCGAGTAGTACTGCGGACATAGCCACTGCCATCAGACTGAATTTCACGTTCTTCATCGCAACCCCTTGGGTCCGAGAAACTGTTCTGCCAGAGCGCCCAGCCAGTCGATGAACAGCGCGAGCGAGACCGCGAGGACTGCGCCGACGACGAGAGTGACGTTGTCGCGCAACTTGTATCCCGTGTCGATGAGAATTCCGAGACCGCCGGCGCTGACGAGGAAACATAGAGTCGCAGTACCGACTGCTAGAACCAGCGATGTGCGCAACCCGGCGAGTATGTAGGGCACTGCCATTGGAAACTCGAGCTTGCGCAGCACAGTCATCGCCGACATGCCTTGGCCGCGGCCTGCGTCGATCAACGTCCGATCGACTTCTTGGTATCCCAGGATCGTATTGCGTAGCACCGGAAGCAACGAATAGAACGCGATGGGCAGAACTCCAATCCAGAAACCGGTCTGCCGGGTGGCGAGATAGAACAGAACCAGCAGGCCGATGGCAGGTGCTGCAGCCCCAACGTTCGCGATTCCCACGAAGAACGGCGCGAGCTTGGTGTAGCCGGGACGCGTGAGCAGCGTCCCCAGGGGGACCGCGATGATCAGAACGATGGCCACGACTGCGACGGTGATCAGAATGTGTTGCCAGGTCCGGTTGGCGATATTGGAGGCACTGATACTGCCTTCCTGGGTTGCGGTCAACTCACGACTGAACGCCCAGATCAATACGCCGACAACGAGAACGAGAACGAGGACGGGTTGCACCAGCAGTCGCAGGCGTTCCGCACGCTTGGCAGCACCACGTTCGGTGGCACCCGTGTCTGGGGAAACCTCCATGACGGGTGCCTCCGGCTTGTCCATCTGTGTGGTCATGCTGGAGTCTCTACCGTTATGTCTTCATCGTCGTCGTGATCGTGCTCATGAGCTTCGCGCATCTTCTGTAGATGGCTCACTAGCGTGTCGATGGTGATAAGACCGACGTACTCACCGCGCAGGCCCGTCACGACGGTCGAAGCCGTGCTCTCGGCCAGCAGTGCTTCAAGGGCATCTTGGAGCGTCGATTGAATCGAGACGAGTTCACCGATCGGATTACCGATGCCTCGTAGTGAGGACGCATGTGCCAACTGCGCGGGGGAGACCCACCGCAATGGTCGATCTCGGTCGTCGAGAATCAGGCCCCACTTCCACTTTTTCGAACTGATCTTGGTTCGGATCTCATCGACTGAATCACTTTCCTTGGCGGTGGGACACGGCAGCAACCGGACCTCGCGAATGCGCGTCAGCGTCAGCTGCTTGAGCGATGCGTCCGCGCCGACGAAACCGGCGACCATCTCGTTGGCAGGGTTCGCGAGAATTGCCTCCGGGGTGTCGTATTGCATGATCGAAGATTGGTCACCCAACACGGCGATGCGGTCGCCGAGTTTGACCGCCTCGTTGAAATCGTGAGTGACGAACACGATGGTCTTGCCCAGCTCGGACTGAAGGCGCATCAATTCGTCCTGCAGCAGACCGCGGGTTATGGGGTCGACAGCACCGAAAGGCTCGTCCATCAGCAGGATCGGGGGATCGGCAGCGAGCGCTCGGGCCACCCCGACTCGCTGCTGTTGTCCGCCGGACAGTTGACGAGGATAGCGGTTGCGGTAGGTATCCGGATCGAGGCCGACGAGATCGAGCATTTCGTCGACCCGTGCGGAGACTCGTTTCTTGTCCCAACCCAGCAACCCTGGGACCGTGCCGACGTTTTTAGCGATCGTCATATGCGGAAACAGGCCGGCCTGCTGGATCGAGTAGCCAATTCCGCGGCGCAATTCGTCCGGGTCGATGGACAGTGCATCTTTACCGTCGATGGTGATCATGCCCGAGGTCGGCTCGATGAGCCGGTTGATCATGCGCATCGTGGTGGTCTTACCGCATCCGGAGGGTCCGACGAACACAACGATTTCGCCTGCCGGCACTGTCAGCGAAACGTTGTCGACGGCCGCGTCTTTCTGGCCGGGATATCTTTTGGTGATCGAGTCGAGCACGATGTCGACACCTGACACGGTGTGATTGTTGGAAGTTTCAGGCACGAATACCTCTCGAGGTAGTGAGACGGCCGACAAGGACGAGGATGCCGTCGACGATCAACGCGAGTATGACGATGAATACGGTGCCGACGAGCGCTTGAGGCACGGCATTGGGGCTACCGACCCGCGAGAGGCCGGAGAAGATGAGGTTGCCCAGTCCCGGACCTTTGGCGTACGCCGCGATCGCCAAGATGCCGAAGATCATCTGAGTGCTCACGCGCATACCGGCGAGGATCGACGGCCATGCCAACGGCATTTCGATGCTCGTGAGGATCTTCGCCCGGTTGAGACCGACGCCCTTCGCAGCATCGGTGACTGCCGGATCCACGGAGGAGAGGCCGATGATGGTGTTTCTGATGATCGGCAGAAGCGCATACAGCACGAGTGCGGTGATGGTGGGGGCCACTCCGAGACCGAGAATGGGGATCAGAAGACCCAACAGCGCGAATGAAGGAATCGTCAGGATGGTGCTGGCCAGCGCTGTTGCGACAGCAGACCCGGCAGGGGAGCGGTAAACCAGAATTCCGACAACAACTGCGATGATCGTTGCGAGGACGATAGATTGCAGCACCGCTGAGACGTGGAGGTACGAGTCGGTAAGCAGTTGCTTCTGTCGGCCGGTGATGAAATCCCAGAGTGTGTTCATCGACGGTAAAGCCACCCTCTTCCCGAGTACACGGTCTTGTTCGTCAGTTGTAGACAAGTGATCACTTCGAGAGTGGCTGAATTCACTTCGCTATAAACCTGATTGGTGCAAGTCGTTACTACATCTACACACACCAGTGCCCGCCGAGCCGCAGAAAGCGGCGGGGCGGGCACTGGTGAACTACTGCTCAGACGTCGATCACACGTCGTAGTACAAGTTGAACTCGTACGGGTGCGGACGCAGGTTGATCGGAGCGATCTCCTGCTCGCGCTTGAGCGAGATCCACGTTTCGATCAGGTCGGTGGTGAAGACGCCACCCTCGGTCAGGTACTCGTGGTCAGCTTCGAGGCGGTCGATCACGGTCGCCAGCGACGTCGGTGCCTGAGGAATGTTCCGGGCTTCCTCGGGGGGCAATTCGTAAAGATCCTTGTCGACCGGAGCCATCGGCTCGATCTTGTTCTTGATACCGTCCAAGCCGGCCATCATCTGGGCGGCGAAGTTCAGGTATGGGTTGCCGGAGGCGTCCGGCGCACGGAACTCGGCGCGCTTGGCCTTCGGGTTGTTGCCGGTGATCGGGATTCGGACCGCAGCGGATCGGTTGCGCTGGCTGTAGACGAGGTTGATGGGGGCTTCGTAGCCCGGCACCAGGCGGTGGTACGAGTTTATTGTCGGGTTGGTGAACGCCAGCAGCGACGGTGCGTGGTGCAGGATGCCGCCGATGTAATGGCGGGCCAGATCCGAAAGTCCGGCGTATCCGGCCTCGTCGTGGAACAGCGGCTTGCCGTCCTTCCACAGCGACTGGTGGACGTGCATGCCCGAGCCATTGTCCCCATAGAGTGGTTTCGGCATGAAGGTTGCCGACTTCCCGTTCTTCCACGCGGTGTTCTTCACGATGTACTTGAACAACTGCAGGTCGTCTGCGGCGGCGAGAAGCGTATTGAACTTGTAGTTGATCTCTTGCTGGCCGCCGGTACCGACCTCGGCATGTCCACGCTCGAGTTCGAAGCCTGCATTCGTGAGGTTCGTGGAAATCTCATCACGCAGGTCCACGTAGTGGTCGTACGGGGCGACAGGGAAGTACCCGCCCTTGGTGCGAACCTTGTAGCCGAGGTTGGGGCTGCCGTCCGCGTTGGTCTCGGCACCAGTGTTCCAAGAACCCGAGATGGAGTCGAGTTCGTAGAAGGCGCTGTTGATGCCCGAGTCGTAGCGAACCGAGTCGAAGATGTAGAACTCGGCCTCGGCGCCGAAGAACGCGGTGTCCGCGATACCGGTGGAGACCAAGTACTCCTCGGCTTTGCGAGCGACGTTGCGGGGGTCACGGCTGTAGGACTCACGCGTGAACGGATCGTGGACGAAGAAGTTGACGTTCAGAGTCTTCGCAGCACGAAACTGATCAATCTGCGCAGTCGACACGTCCGGCAGGAGCATCATGTCCGACTCGTGGATGGACTGGAAGCCGCGGACGGATGACCCGTCGAACGCAAGACCGTCTTCGAAGACATCCTGGTTGAATGCAGACGCCGGGATCGAGAAGTGCTGCTGAATGCCGGGGAGATCTGTGAATCGGATGTCGACGTATTCGATATTTTCGTCGGCGATGTACTTGATGACCTCTTCGGCCGTGGTGAACGCCACGCTGTTGCTCCTTAGTTGAGTCCGTCGAACTGCACGTTAGGGATATGGTGTTGCCTGTTGGTCAAGCTTATGTTTCGCCCGTGTTACGCGTTGAGGATCACTTCCGTGCAGCGGTGTGTTTTTAATTGGGCCACGCCGCCGAGCCGCACCTTCCTGCTCAATGCACCCTCCGCGGTGATGGGTTCTTCTCACGGACGCAACAGCGCCTATCCTGGCGGTCATGGCGCGAATGACAGGCTCTTGGTTGTCCGGTCCCTCTGCGGCTCGTCCCGAGGACGGTACCGAGCAGACGTATCCAGGTGAGTGGCTCGGTCTGCCGTCCACGGGGCCGGGGGCAATCGCCGGTTTGGGGCGTCGCAGTGCAGCTCTCGGCCTCGACTGGCTGATGTCGATGGGGATCGGCGCGCTGATCATCAACCTCGCCTCGTTCGAGCAGTCGTTGTCCACCTTCACCCTGCTGGTGTGGTTCGTGCTGGGAGTCGGCGCGGTCAGTATCTTCTCGTTCACTCCAGGGCAGATGATCGCAGGCATCCAGGTGGCGCGGATCGACGCGCCAGTGCGTGTCGGGTTTGTGCGTGCGCTCGTGCGGACGTTTTTTCTCATCTTCGTCTTCCCAGCCCTGATCTCGGACCACGACGGCCGCGGAATGCACGATCGTGCGACGGGTACCGCCATGTTGCACAGCCGTTGACCGACTTGTGAAATTAGCGGCGCTTGATGGCCCGCTGCACGCCCTTCGTCTTGGCTCCCCCGGGCAGGGGACCCTTCGGCATCGCGGGACCGCCCTTGGTGCCGAGCGCAGCGAGACGTGACTCGATTGTGTCCATACGCTTGGTATCGATGTTTTTCGGCAATTTGGTCAGATACTTCTGCAGACCCGACAGCGGAATCTGATTGTCGCCGTTTCCGATGACTATGTCGTAGATCGGGGTATCACCGACCACGCGCGCTGTCTTCTTCTTCTCCTGAGCGAGAAGCGCCTTCACCCGTTGCGGCGCGCCTTCGGCCACGAGGACGATGCCGGGCCTGCCGATCACGCGGTGGACAGCGTCGAGCTGAGTGGTGCCGGCGATCGCGTTGGTGACTCGCCAGGACCCGCGCATGTTGTCCAATGCCCACGCCGCGGCGCCTGCCTGCCCGTCAGCCTTCTTGTAGACCGACTTCTGAACGCGTCGACCGAAGATGATGAACGCGACCATTACGCCTATCAGGACACCGAACGGCAAGAAGAACCACTGGATCCCGAAGTAAAGTCCGATCAGGAAGAACACCAATGCGATACCGACGATCGCACCGATCATCAGTGGCAAGAGAAGTTTGTCTTCTTTGCGCTGCATTTGGAACGCCTGCCACAGTTGACTGCGACGTTCTTTCGATGCCTGCTTGCGTGTAGCTTTCGCCGCGGCCTTTGCTTCTTTGCTGGGCTTACCCGCTTTGCCCGCTTTACTGCCGTTCGCCATGATTCACAGGATACGTCCCGTTGAAGTTTGCGCGTGCATCGCTGGCCGATAAGCAGGTGTGCCGCTGACCGCCGACTTCAGCGTGCAGCGAGCCGAGCGATCAAAGAGCTTGCTTCCTGAGTAGCGTCGCCGCCGCCAGTGAGGTGGCTCATCGATTCGGGTAGTTCGCGGCCGTGGTGTTGCATTGCCTGCGCATACAGACGCCCAGCGCGGTACGAGGAGCGGACCAGCGGCCCGGCGAGCACGCCGGCGAAGCCGACCTCGGTCGCGTAGTCCGAGTGCTCGACAAACTCTTCCGGCTTGACCCACCGCTCGACCGGGTGGTGACGCGGCGAGGGACGAAGGTACTGGGTAATGGTCAAAATATCGCAACCGGCCTCGTGGAGGTCGCGAATAGCTTCCCGTACCTCTTCGGGCGTCTCGCCCATCCCGAGGATCAGGTTGGATTTGGTGACGAGGCCGTCGTCGCGAGCAGCAGTGATGACATCCATCGAACGCTGGTAGCGGAAGGCCGGCCGGATGCGCTTGAAGATGCGGGGGACCGTCTCCACGTTGTGCGCAAGCACTTCGGGACGCGAGGAGAAAACCTCGGCGAGTTGGTCGGGCTTGGCGTTGAAGTCCGGAATCAGAAGTTCGACTCCGGTATTCGAGTTGAGCTTCTTGATGAAGCGCACAGTCTCCGCGTAGAGCCAGGCGCCGCCATCGGCGAGATCGTCGCGCGCAACACCGGTGATGGTCGAGTAGCGAAGTCCCATCGCGAGCACGCTCTCAGCGACCCGACGGGGTTCGTCACGATCGAGTTCATCCGGCTTGCCGGTGTCGATTTGACAGAAATCACATCGTCGGGTGCATTGCTCACCGCCGATGAGGAAGGTCGCTTCACGATCTTCCCAGCACTCGTATATATTCGGACAGCCTGCTTCCTCGCAGACCGTGTGCAATCCTTCTCGTTTGACCAGACTTTTGAGTTCGGAATACTCCGGACCCATTTTTGCCTTGGTCTTGATCCAATTGGGCTTGCGTTCGATCGGGGTCTCCGCATTTCGGATCTCGAGGCGAAGCAGCTTGCGTCCTTCTGGGGCC
>JBBSSG010000181.1:0-7065 GCA_038242295.1 Mycobacteriales bacterium
CGACACCCCGATCCATTCCGCAGGCTCCACGCCCGACACCCGATCCATTCCTGGCCTAGTCTTGGGTCTCGATTGTGAACGGATCAGCCAGCGGCCATCCACCCGCGGCCAGTCTCGCCCTCACCCGCGCGATGTCCTCCTCGCGCGGCATTTCGTTGGTGACCCTGGTGATCGTCACTGCGACGGCTGTCTTGTCGACCGGTAGACGGCCGTCGGCGATGAGTGCATCCATCACCGTCTGCACCTCTGAGTCCGAGAGCCGACGCGTCAGAAGTACCAGCAGTGGAACGCAATCTGCGTCGGGCACGCCTTCGGGATAGCCGACGCGGAGCCATTCGAGTATCGCGTTGAGGAACGAAGGAACCGCCATCTAAGGAAACGAAGCTGGATCTGCGAGAGGCCAACCACCGGCAGCGAGTCGGGCCGAGACACGGGCGATGTCTTCGGCCGTAGGCTCGGTGTCGATGAGTTCGCGGATGAACTCGGAGATTTCTTCATTGGTAATTGCACCGTCTTCGAGTGCTCCACCGATCGGCGCGACGAGACCGAGTACGACCTCGTGGACCTGAGCGTCGGTCAACTCGGTCTTCCGTAGAAGTGCGACGAGGGGGAATCGGTCCTTGGGCGGAACGCCTTTGGGGTAGCCGGCACGTAGCCATTCGAGGACGGTTGCGGGGAATGTGATCTCTGCCATGAGTGGCCCTTCGTAGTATGCGACGGTCAGAAGACGGAGATGCCGAAAGTGCTGTCGAGGAAGTCCTTCATGATGAAGAGAATTCCGGCGACAATGGCCACGACCACGATGGTGAAGCAAAGAACTGCGACCGCAGTGGCTGCTGCAGTACGAACCGTTGTGATTGTGGTGGTGCCCTGTTTCTCGTCCGGGGCCGCACCGGCAGACAGCGAGCGAAGGCCGACGGCGAAGAGCGCGGGCAGGCCTGCCCCGAGAAGCAGTCCGACCAGCACTACTTGCCACAGCGAGTCCAACGTGTGCCTAAGGGTTTCCATGGTCGTCCGTTCCTACACCGTCGTCTTGGAATTATCGTTGGCCGGGACGAGTGAACCGGCCCACTCGTCGTTGACGTTGGTCGGGTCGATCGGCTGGCGGCGCGAGTGGATGTACATGAAGGTGGCCAAGCCGGCAAGGATGACGAACACGAGAAGTACGCCGGGCAGTCCGCCCACTATGTGGGCCAGGTACCAGCACGCTGCGCCGACGACGCCCGCGAGCGGCAGGGTGATCACCCACGCGACGGCCATACGGCCTGCGACGTTCCAGCGAACCTGTCCGCCAGGTTTTGCGATGCCGGATCCGAGGATCGATCCAGTCGCAACCTGCGTCGTCGACAGTGGAAGTCCGAGGTGGCTGGATGTCAAAATTATTGCGGCAGAGGAGGACTCGGCTGCCATTCCCTGCGGCGACGCGATTTCGACGAGTCCTTTGCCGAGGGTGCGGATAACGCGCCATCCGCCGAGATATGTACCGAGTGCGATGGCCAGTGCGCACGTGAATTTGACCCACAACGGCATATCGGCGTCGGGGCTGACAGTCCCGTACGCGACGAGAGCGAGGAAGATCACGCCCATCGTCTTCTGTGCATCGTTGGTGCCGTGTGCAAGCGAGACGAGCGATGCGGATCCGATCTGCCCCCAGCGGAAACCTCGTTCCCTCGACTTCTCCGGCACCGCGTTGGTGATTCGGTAGATCGCCCAGGTACCGACAGTGGCGACGAGGCCAGCGACGACAGGCGCGAGTACGGCGGGGAGCACGATCTTGCTCAAGACGCCGTCCCAGACCACGCCCGAGGCGCCGAGTCCTGCCATGGTGGCGCCGATCAGCCCGCCGAACAGTGCGTGCGATGAGCTGGAGGGAATTCCGAGGAGCCAGGTCGCAAGGTTCCACAGGATGCCGCCTACGAGGCCGGCGAAGATGATGGTCAGTAGCGGGCCGCCCCCGGTGTCGCCGAGGTTGACGATGCCCTTCGCCACGGTGGCGGCGACCTCGACCGAGAGGAATGCGCCGACGAGGTTGAGCACGGCGGACAGCGTGACCGCAACCTTGGGTTTCAATGCCCCTGTCGCGATCGAGGTCGCCATGGCGTTGGCAGTGTCGTGGAAACCGTTGGTGAAGTCGAAGGCCAATGCCGTGACGACAACGACGAGAAGGACGAGGAATTCTGCGCTCACGTGAGAAGTGTGCCGCCAAACAACCGCGAACCAGTAATTTGCTCGAATTCTTTGTTTTCGGCTCTCGGTCGAGGCCTGTCATAGACCGGGGGATCGCCATTTCGTGTCACCTGTCCGACTCATCAGAGGTCTACGACATCTCGGTCTCGCGTGCTCGCAGGCGTTGCCTGTGGAACAGTGGAACGCGTGGAATTCGACGAGGGCAACAGAGGTGAACGCAGCGGCACGAGTGAGGCTGTCGCGGCTGCACTGTCGTATCTCGATTCGGTGGATCCGGCGTCGGCGGCAGATGCCGAGTTCGGATGGGACGGTCTGCGCAGCAGCTCTCCGAGCGCCGGGCCGACCCAACACTCGCTTCAGAGCTTTCTGTGGGTGCATCTGCGGGGCCTCGCCGCAGAAGGTGGTCGGGGCTGGGACATCGCGTGTGCACTCGCAGATCTACTCGATCGACTTGGCTACGCGCGATACGGGGACATCGCACGTAGCGAACAGACCCGGGCGCTGCTGGAAGCCTCGGACACCAGCTGGCAGCAGCAGTACAACGATGCACTCGACGAATCCGGAATCGGACCTGCGGATACCGCGCTGGTCACGTGGCAGGACGCGCCGGAAGGCGCCGAGCGAGCGATTGTCGATTTGATCGGCGAGACCCTCGAAGTCGCGGCGGTCGCAGGGGAGTTCGTGCCGGCGCGGCGAGGCGCATCTGCATTCGGAACGCGGGCTCTGACCACACGGCGCCGCGGAGTCACCGACGCTGTACTGCGCACCGAACGCAGCGGTGGTGTCTTGCTCGAGCAGCTTCTGGATCATCGGATCGTCCTCTGGTCGCATTACAGCGCACCGCGGGTCGAGTTGTATCGAGGTATATCCGAGGAACTACACGCCGCGTCGGAACCCGCCTACGGGTGCGTTCGTCGGCTCGAGGGACTGCTGGACCTGGTCGGTGACGGCATTACGTTGACCGACTCCGGATATCTCCCCGACGCCGTCGTCGAGAAAGCGATCGGCACATTGTGGACGCCGCGTGAGTGGCCGTATCCCAGTGGCGCCGAACTTGATACCGTCCCAGTCCTGACGGTGCGGCGGCTGCTGCTTCGGCTCGGGCTGGTTCGAAAACATCACGGTAGGTTGCTCCCTACAGCTCGTGCCCGCGGGGTCAGCGCGGATCGGTTGTGGCACATCCTCGTCGCGCGGTTGGTAGGCACCGATTACCACCCAGAGTTCATTGCAGCCGAGGTCGTGCTCGCCGAGATCGCGCGCAAACAGTTTCCTGGTGACACCACTGAAAGTGCCTCGGCCTTGCTGGCCGCAGAGGGGTGGACGCACCAGGGCGACCCGGTGGGCACTGCCGACGTCGAAACGCTTGGCGAATCGGTGATGACTGAGATGGCCGCACTCGGAGCGTTCTCCTATACCGGCGATCGTCGCGGATACCCGTCCGACAGCCCGTCTCCCGACGGCATCAGACTCGCAGCAGCAATACTGCGACATCGTCTACTACACGTTCGGCTTCCCCCTCATGATCCGGCGCGGTAGAAACGGGGTCTAAGCTTGCATTCGGTCGACCTTGCCCGAGCGTCGATGATGAACGCATTTTTGGAGGCGACGGTGGAACACGACGAAGCCTCGCCCAATCCGAGGTCGCGGGCACGCAGGCAAAGTGATTCTGCTCGGCGATACCTCGACGTAGAAGCGACCACGCCGGCCCTGCGCACGACGGTGGAACTTGCCGCACGCAGTGCCGGGTTCGCCATTGCTCAACTCAACGTTCTGGACGAAACCACCCAGTACACCTTGGTCAATATCGGGGGTCCTCCGGTATCGACCGTCGGACGTTCCGCTACGTTGTGCGATGACGTGGTGCTGAGCGAAAAACCGGCCATAGTCACCGCGAACTGCGTCGACGCCACGGAACGGCAGCGCAACATTCTCGATTCGATCGGGGTGGCGTCCTATGCATCGGTGCCGTTGAAGGGGCGGGAAGGTCTGGTCATCGGCACGCTGTGCTTGCTCGATCGCATGCCCCGCGAACTGTCCGAAGAGCAAATTCGAAAGCTCCAGCAGTACGGGTCGGTGCTCGAAGAGCAACTCGATCTGCATCGCCGCGTAGGTTCTTCGCCTGCCAAGCTCGACAACGATCACGGTCTTTCGGCCGCGCTCGACGCAGGCCAGATAGTTCCTTGGTTTCAGTCCGTCGTCGATATCCGCAGCGGAGAGGTCATCGGATTCGAAGCTCTGGCACGGTGGCATCATCCGACCCGGGGGTTGGTCTCGCCTGCAGATTTCGTTCCGTTCGCCGAGTCGAGCGAACTGATCATCGACGTCGATCTCGAAGTTCTTCGGCTCGCGGTGAAGGAAGCCGAGTTCTGGCACCGATATCGGCCCGAGCTTCGGCTGAGCGTCAATCTGTCCGGTCGACATCTCGCACATACCGACGCGATCGCGCAGTTGGGGCGGGTTGTGTCCTCGTCGTCGGTTCCGCCGAGGTCGATCTCGCTCGAACTGACCGAGACGTCGTCGGTCGTCGACGGTCCCTCGATCAGGCGTCACATCGATGACGTGCATGCCCTCGGATTCAGAGTGCTGCTCGATGATTTCGGTTCCGGCTGGTCCTCGTTGGAGCGGCTTGTCACTCTGGAGCCGGACGGCATCAAAATCGACGCTCAGCTGACGCGGTTCATCGACACCGAACGTGGCCGTGCATTGCTGCGCGCGATTTCGGCCATCGCCCGGGAATTGAAGTTGTCGATGGTGATAGAAGGCGTCGAGACCCGGGAGCAGGCCGATATCGCTATCGAACTCGGCTGCACTCTTGCGCAGGGGTTCCTGTGGTCCCGCCCGCAATCTGCAGAATCGATCCGCAGATTGCTCAGTGGCGCGTCCACCTCGCGGGAGTGACCGCGGGCGCACACGGTAATGGGGCGCGCCCGACAGGTCAGTCTCCGCGGACGTCGCGTCGGAGTGGATGCTCGGCAGGGATTTCGACGAGAACGATCTGCACGCCGTCAGGATCTCGGAGCCACAACTCGATCAGCCCCCAGGGTTCCTGTTTCGCCTCCCGCTCGATGGTGACCTGGCGTTGTTGCAACTGCTCGGTAGCTGCTTGGATGTCGCGGACCTGGAGCCAGAGGGCACCGTCGAAGCTCCGCGACAGGCCGGAACCACCGTGCGCCGCTATCTCGAGAAGCGACTGGCCCGCGAAGAATACTGTGCCTGCACCGTATTCCCGGTGGATCGCAAGACCGAGATCGTCTCGATAGAAGGCCAGTGTGCGCTCGTAATCGATGGGTCGCAGGATTGTTCGTCCACTGAGTATTTCCACACATACATCTTGCATCATAGCGAGCGAACATCGAGGCGGCCTATGACGTTGTCTCGTGCCCTGCCCTGCCCGCTGACGATCATTGATGAACGGGTGAGTTATTTGAGCGGATGTCAGATCAGGGTGGTGGCGACGCGGTCGCCGCCCGCAGCCTTGGCTTCGTACATCATCAGGTCCGCGACGCGGGAGGCCGTTGCAATGGTGTCGTTGCTGGAGCTCCACAGAGGAGAGTCGGCGTAGAGGATCGCCGCGCCGACGCTTACGGTGACTGGTATCGCGTCGTGCTCGCTGTGTAAGGCGCGGCGGATTCCGTGGATCAATGCGTCGATGTGAAGACGGGATGTCACGACAGCACCCAGGTACTCCTCGCCGCCCGTCCGGCCGACCACACCGTAGCGAGCGACGTGCGAGTTCAGCCGCTCTGCCACTCGACAGATGACTACGTCACCCTCGTCGTGCCCGTAGATGTCGTTGACGGATTTGAACCTATCGATGTCGACCACGATGACTGCAGCACACTGTCCCTCGCGGCGGCCTTGTTGCCACAGTTCCATCAGAGCCCCGTCTAGGCCCCGACGATTCAACAAACCGGTGAGTGGATCCAGCGCCGAACTGCGAGCGTCCGCGGAGATCGTGGTGAGGAAGATGTGCGAGGTTACCGGAACGCTCATGATGCCCAGCAAGATGACGTTGGTCTGCACCAGTAGGGAGATGGTGTCCATGTCGCCACGGAAGAACACCAGGACCGCAAACGTGATGGTGACCGCAGCCGAATACACCAGGTGTACCACCACCCACCGCGGACTGAGAAAGAACGTTACAAACGCGCCGATGGCCGTGAACAACACACACACGAGTAATGCGTTGCGAAGGTCGAGCACAACGAGCGCCAAGGTGACACTGATATCGGCGTACACCGCGAACGATACGACTCCCAAGCGGCCGGGAAACGGACGGAGCAGCCACATCGCCGCGATGATTTGGTTGACGACGCACAACGTCAGTGTCATGACAACCGCCGGGCCCCCGGTCGGCCCGCCTACCGACCAGAGTGACAGAAAAGACATGAAACTGATGTTGCTCATCGAGAAGGCCATCACGACTCGGACGACTTTCCCAGATGGGTGTGAGTTCTGGAACTCGGTCATCCACTCGTAGTCGTGCGCCAGCATGAACCACTGCACAACCGCATCCCACGCGCGATCGGGCCGCGCACGAGGGCGGGTGAGCGGATTACCGGAATGAGTCATGGAGGCTCTAGAAATATCGGGGGAACGGTGACCAATCGGGATCACGCTTCTCGAGGAACGAGTCACGACCCTCGACGGCCTCATCGGTCATGTAGGCCAGACGAGTCGCCTCGCCGGCGAACAACTGCTGGCCGACCAAGCCGTCATCTTGGAGGTTGAAAGCGTACTTCAACATCCGCTGAGCCTGCGGAGACTTGGCGTTGATCTTCGCGGCCCACTCGATGGCCACGTTCTCGAGCTCGTCGTGATCCACGACGCGGTTGACGGCGCCCATCTGATGCATCTCCTCAGCCGTGTATGTGTCGC
>JBBSSG010000182.1:0-6861 GCA_038242295.1 Mycobacteriales bacterium
CTCGGACTCGGCTCGGCGATCAGCGTGTTGATCTTCTTCTGCGTCGCCATCATCGCGCTGGTGTTCATCAAGCTGTTCGGTGCTTCGGCCCCGGGCTCGGACGACGGAGGCCAAAAATAATGACGACCGTTACGCCTCGAACGAAGGTCGGCTGGACCGTCATCAACGTGCTCGTGCTTCTGTACGCGCTCGTACCTTTGGCCTGGATCATCAGCTTGTCGTTCAAATCGACGGCCACTATCGCCGACGGTAAGTTCATTCCGACCTCGGTGACCTTCGACAACTACAAGGGCATCTTCCAGACCAATCAGTTCACGTCGGCGCTGATCAACTCGATCGGTATCGGACTCATCACCACGGTCATCGCCGTCGTATTCGGAACGATGGCTGCTTATGCCGTCGCGCGCCTGGAGTTCCCAGGCAAAAAGCTTCTCGTGGGCGCGGCACTGCTCATCGCAATGTTCCCGCAGATTTCGCTCGTGACACCGTTGTTCGATATCGAGCGCTCACTGGGGCTTTTCGATACCTGGCTCGGTCTGATCATTCCCTACATCACGTTCGCTCTTCCGCTGGCCATCTACACCCTGTCGGCTTTCTTCCGGGAGATTCCCTGGGAGTTGGAGAAAGCAGCCAAGATGGACGGCGCCACGCCGGCCCAAGCGTTTCGTAAGGTCATCGCCCCGCTGGCGGCACCCGGCATCGTTACCGCAGCGATTCTCGTCTTCATCTTCGCGTGGAACGACCTCCTCCTCGCCATCTCGCTGACGGCCACGGAACGGTCGATCACAGTGCCGGCTGCGATCTCCCAGTTCACCGGTAGTTCGCAGTTCGAGGAACCCACTGGGTCCATCGCCGCAGCAGCAGTCGTCATCACCATTCCGATCATCATCTTCGTACTCTTCTTCCAACGACGAATCGTGGCGGGCTTGACGTCCGGCGCAGTGAAGGGATAACCGTCATGGCCGAAATTGTCCTCGACAAAGTCACCAAGCTCTTTCCGGACGGGGCCGCCGCCGTCAGCGACGTCGACATTACCGTTGCCGATGGCGAGTTCATCATTCTTGTCGGCCCGTCGGGATGCGGAAAGTCCACAACCCTCAACATGATTGCGGGCCTGGAAGACATCTCGTCGGGTGAATTGCGCATCGGGGGAGAGCGCGTCAACGAGCGCGCACCCAAAGACCGCGACATCGCGATGGTGTTTCAGTCGTATGCGTTGTACCCGCATATGACTGTGCGGCAGAACATTGCATTTCCGTTGACACTCGCCAAGCTGTCCAAGAACGAGATCAACCAAAAAGTTGAGGAAGCGGCGAAGATTCTCGATCTCACCCAGCACCTCGATCGCAAGCCGTCGAACCTGTCCGGCGGTCAGCGGCAGCGAGTTGCCATGGGCCGGGCCATAGTTCGCACGCCCAAGGCCTTCCTCATGGACGAGCCGCTGTCCAACCTCGATGCCAAGTTACGTGTGCAGACTCGGGCTGAGATCTCGCGCCTGCAGAAGCGTCTGGGCACGACGACTGTGTACGTGACGCACGATCAGACAGAGGCGATGACCCTGGGTGATCGAGTAGTAGTGCTACGCGGCGGGTTGGTGCAGCAGATCGGTTCACCGCAGGAGCTCTACGACAAGCCCCGCAATCTGTTCGTCGGCGGATTCATCGGATCGCCGTCGATGAATTTCGTTCCAGGACAATTGACGTCGGACGGCGTCTCCACGGCCCTCGGCGACATCGAGCTTCCGCTAGCGCGGATGGATTCGATCAAGGCGAAGAATCCGGGTCGTGAGGTCGTGGTCGGTATTCGACCCGAGCATTTCGAGGACGCAGCGCTCATCGACGGATATCAGAAACTCAGTGGGGCGATATTCAGCGCTACAGTCGACGTTCTCGAATCGATGGGTAGCGACAAGTACGCCTACTTCACACTGAAGGGCGCACAGGTCGAGTCTGCTGAACTGCAAGAATTGGCGGCAGATTCAGGGATTGTCAATCTCGGTGGCGCGCAGATTGTCGCAAGACTGGCAGCTGAGTCCAAGGCGGTACAGGGTGGTCAGGTCGAGCTGTGGTTCGATCCGGCGAAGGTGTCGGTGTTCGATCACTCCTCGGGTGCCAATTTGACCCTGTAGTCCAGCCTGTTCAGCGGCCGCGGTGAAGTGCGTCGGACCGCACTTCACCGTGGCGGGGTTGCCCGCGCTCGCTCGCTGAGTTCGGAAACGACTTCGTCGTTCCACACATGTTCGCGAATCAGGCGGTACCGTTCGCGAATCATCCACAGGTAGGCCTCGGCGTCGGTCTGGTCTTCGAGGATGCCTGCGGTCCGGACCATTCTGACCACCGGCAGAAAATCTTCACCGAACCAGCGACGAGCAACGGTAGCGCGGTCGACGAACTCGCCGAGTTCCTGCATCAACCGAAATCCCCAGGCCTCGACGCCCTCACTGAGCTCGGCGTATTCGAATGGGTCGGTGACGTGAACAGCTTCACGTGCCGTGCCGGCCAACGGAACGCGCGCGAGGAAGATCCGGCGATGATCTTTGATGAGCAGATCGCCGCGGCGGGAAATGCCCTCAGGTGAGATTCGGGTGATGATCTCGGTGACGAGGGCGTCGATCGTAGTGCGGTGCATTGCGAAAGCAATCGAGACGCGGTGGTGACCGTCGAGTACGAAATGCATGGATCCGATGCGATATACCTGGATCGGAGGCATCGACTCGCCCCGTCGCTGCGCTGTTGCGAGGCGTTGCCAGCGCTCTCGGACCCGAGCGGAGGTGGGCCTGAAGAGTCGATCGAAATCTTTTGTCCGATCGACACTTCCGACGATCGAGTCGACGCGGATGACCTGCACGCCGAGTTGTCGTTCGCCGATCTTGCCGAGTGCGGCGACGACCTCGTCGAACGGCAGGATGGTGTTGACGTCGTCGGGCTGACGGCGTAGCCATCCGACGAGTCGCGCCACCGCGGCACGGCGTCGTTGCCGGGTGAAGTCGTTTTCTGCATCTGCAACAGGAAAGCCGGTGTCACGTGCCATGGCGTCGCCTCACGATCCTGGGAGGAGTGTCTGCTCGGATGCCGCGCCCCGGTTCTATTTCGAGGAGCGTGTATCCGACTGTGTTGATCACTGCCGATCCGTGCAGTTCGAGATCCGCGGGCGTGCGGCCATGCGGGTGGATGTGGCCGTGCAGCAGCAGCTGTGGCCGCAGTGATTTGACGACGCCATCGAGACAGGCGAACCCGATGTGTGCTGGGTCGGTGTCGTCGCCGAGGCCCAGAGGTGGGCTGTGGGTAAGCAGAATGTCGATGCCGCGCTGATCTTTACGCACTTTTTCGGCCCACGCTGCGGTTCGTGTCAACGAGCGTGCGCGACGTCGTTGTTGATTTTGGGTCCATTGATTCGGTCCGCCGTTGTACCGGATCGATCCGCCGAGTCCGGCGATCCGCAGGCCCGCCGCGGACACGATCTTGCGATCGGCGTTGACGCCGCCGACAGGTCCCGGCCACGAGCTGGGTAGCCCTGCGCGCAGCCATCCTGCGCGTCCCGCGGAATAACCGGTCAAGTCGGCGTCGTGGTTTCCGGGTACGAACACGCACGGAGCGTTCAACACATCTGTCAGATATTCGAGATATTCGAAGGGCAGGTCGCCTGCTCCGAGGATCAGGTCTACGCCCAGGGACCGTGCCTGCTGATTCCACAGGCTTTCGATCGTTTCGTCGGCGACGGCGAGTACGGAGACCACTCGCACGACGCTACCGGGCAGCGATGGTGTTGGATGGACTTCGTGAGCGACAGCGTTATTTCCTCGGTCCGCACACATCTGCTCGCCGAGATCGGAGACGACAATCCCTCCTCGGCGTCGGTGACGTTTCTGGGGCTGGCGGCTCTGGACGTGCTTCGATTCGCGGACCTCGAGCGCAGCCTCGTGCGTTATGTGTCCTTGGGCTGCTCCCGTCATCCGATGGCTGATCCGAACGAGTTGGTTGCTGATCCCTCGCGCGGGCCCCGGGCCGAACTTGTGTTGACCCTTCTCGGCGGTGCTGGAACGGCATCGGGGGTCCACAAGCAGCTGGCGGTGCTGGCGGCGTCGCCTGCTGTCGAGGGTGTCGTCCTGGTGACCGACGCCCTTCTCGATATCGGCGAGCCTTTGTGGGTGGGTGCGCCGTTCAGCGCGGTACTGCTCGGCGACAGCGATATTGCCGATCTGCCGCTCCCGCCGCCGGCGGATCCGGTTCACTTCTTCGAGGTCGTTCCGATCACGAGTACCGAGGCGGCGTGGGTGCGGTTGCGCGGAGCCGACGCGCTGCGGGATGCGTGGAAGGAAGCGGGCATCGATGTCAACGACCCGAACAGATCAGCGGTGACTCTCTAGGTCATATCGGTCGAGCTGGTGACGAACAGGCGAGTTGCGGCGTCGACGATGTCCTCGGTCGAGGTGTCGATGTCGTTTCGAATGCGGGCGGCGATCAACTCGGTGCAGGCCCCGACATACATGATGGCGCTCAGGCGATCGTGCGGCGGCGGCAGTGCCCGCGCACCCCAGAGCAACCGGGCCTGTTCGATGATGAACTCCGTGAGATCGGACATGGTGCGATATCGCTGGGAACGCAGGGCCGGGGAGACTGCTGATTCGATGAGCGCGACACGCCCCTTGCGCGGGTCGGTGAGCAGAATCGACACGAACGCTTCGACGGCAGCTCTCACCCGCGCCGCCGGATCTCCCTCGGTGGCCGCGATGGCCTCGGCTGCTGCGGTCCGCAGTTCTTCCGATATTCGATCGAGCACCGCCACGAACAGATCGGCTTTGCCGGGGAAACTTTCGTAGAAATAGCGCTCCGTCAGTCCGGCAGTCGCGCAGACCGCCGTCATCGTCGTCTTGTCGGTGCCGACCGTCGCGAGTAGTTCCAGGCCGGCCTCGAGAAGCGCAGCCTTGCGCTGCGCCGCGCGCTCTTCGGCGTCGACACCGGCGTAGGGGCGTGCAGAAGTGGCCATTGGGCAATTCTGTCATTTCCTTGACGGCGAGCCCGGTGTGACGCAGACTGTCATCTGACAGAACCTCATGTCAGATGTGCGGTCGAGAGGAACATTCAGTGTCACGTGTACTCGCAACACCACCCGCGGGCAGCGGCCTCGACCCGGTCATGGGCCATCGCGGACTGCCCTTCATCGGGGGGACGTTGACCTATATCCGTGATCCGCTTCGACTGTGGCGCGCCGCTGCCGAGCAATACGGGTCGGTGTCCTGGATGATGATGGCGGGCCGACGAGTTGTCACCGTTCTCGGACCGGACGGCTGCCAAAAAATACTCCTGAATCACGACAAAGCCTTCAGCAACGAGCTGGGATGGCGCCCGCTGATCGGACCGTTCTTCGACAACGGCCTGATGCTGATGGACTTCGACGAGCACCGTCAGCACCGGCGTCTGCTCCAGCAAGCGTTCACCAAAAAGCGGTTGTCCACGTATTCGGACGCAATGCAGCCTGTAATCGAAAACACGATCGAGCAATGGCAGACAGGTCCGGACTTTCAGGTCTATCCGGCGACCAAAGCATTGACGCTCCGGCTGGCCACCGAGGTGTTCATGGGCGGCACCGACGACGGCGACGCCCGGATGGATCGAGTCAACCGAGCATTCATCGACTGTGTGCAAGCCGCGACGGCGATCGTTCGGTTGAATGTGCCGGGCGGACGATGGCGGCGAGGACTGAAGGGTAGGGCGTATCTGGAAAGTTTCCTGCGCGAGTATCTGCCCAGCCGCCGTGCAGGCAACGGTGAAGACATTTTCTCTGTGCTCGCGCACATCGAAGACGAGAACGGCGAGCGTTTCGACGACGACGCAATCATCGACCACATGATGTTTCTGCTGATGGCGGCACACGATACATCCACGCTGACTATCTCGACGATGGTTGCCCAGCTGGGCAAGAATGCGCACTGGCAAGGCCTGTGCCGGCAGCAATCGCTCGCAGTTGGCTCCGACATATCCGACGCGAGCTCGCTGGCCGGACTGACCGCCCTCGACGCCGTCATGAAGGAGTCACTGCGCCTGCTGGCGCCGCTGCCGACGATGGCGCGCTGGACCGTCCGGGACACCGAAGTAGATGGCCACTTCATCCCGAAGGACGTCATGGTCGTCGCGACGCCCCACTACACCCATCACATGGAGTCCTACTGGCCGAATGCCGACGTTTTCGATCCGAGCAGGTTCGACGGCTCGGACCTGGGCCACAAGTTCGCGTGGCAACCGTTCGGCGGAGGGGCACACACCTGCATCGGTCAGTTTTTCTCCGTAATCGAGGTCAAAATGGTGATGCACCATCTTCTTCGCAGCTTCGAGTGGACGGTGCCCGGTGACTACGAGACACCCGTCGACTTCACCTCGTTGCCGTTCCCGAAAGACGGTCAGCCTGTCGATCTGCGCCGTCGCTAGAGCCAGTGGTTGCGTCTGAAGGTCGCGAACAGCCCGACACACGCGGTCGCGACCAATGCGATGACGACGTAGTAGCTGTACTTCAGGTGCAGCTCGGGCATGTGGTCGAAGTTCATGCCGTAGATGCCCGCAACCATCGTCGGCACAGCCGCAATGGCAACCCACGAGGAAATTTTGCGCATGTCCAGGTTCTGTTGCATCGCCACCCTGGCCAGAGCGGCGTCGATGAGTGAACTCAATACCTCGTCGAACTCTGCGATCCGCTCGGCGACCCGGGTGTGATGGTCCTGGACATCGCGTAGATAGCGTCGCACCGCCTTCGGCACCGGGGTGTCCGCGTTGTGCACCAGCTGATTGAGCGGAGTCGAGAGAGGAGTCACCGACCGTCGTAGCTCGACGATCTCGCGCTTGAGCAGATAGATGCTCTCGATCGGCA
>JBBSSG010000183.1:0-6697 GCA_038242295.1 Mycobacteriales bacterium
CCGAATTCGGATTGGCGCTCACCGGAACAAGGTCCCAACAGATTCGACTCTGATCGCGTTCATTGATCAAGAGAGTAGTGCTCATAGGGCTCTCACACCGAAACCTCCGCGTTTTCCCGCCGCACTACCTATTCGGGACACCAGGCCACGCGGATTGCTTAACGGGCAAACATTTGAAAAACAGCTTCAAATCAAACTTTGCGACTGGTTTTCGGATCAAGAAAAGTCCGTCGACACCGCAGTGCGATGTGGACACCTCACTACGCTTGGAGCCGAGTTCAGAATGCGATGCCGGCGGCTGATTCACGTGTTGATTGTCGATCGTTCTCATGTCCGAGACTCGCAAGCATGAAACGCCTCTCACGCCTGACGCTGCTAACGGACGAACAGTCCGATGCACTCGACGTGGTGACTGAGAGGGAACGCGTCGAACGCTCGAATCGACTCGAGCTCGTATCCAGCCTCGCGATAAAGCTTGGTATCCCGAGCGAACGAGGCTGGGTCACAACCGATATGCACTATCCGCTGCGGAGCTCTCGCCGCCAGAGCTGAGATGACCTCTTTGTCGGCCCCCGAACGCGGGGGGTCGAGTACCACGACGTCGGGGTCGGGGAGAGAATCGAGGGTCCGCTCGACACGGCCGGGAGCAAATCTGACCTGACGGCGATCGGCTAGAGCCTTCGCCCCGTCGGCGGCCGCACGACGAGAAAACTCGACGCTGACCACGTGCCCATCCGCTGTGATCTCTTCTGCCAAACTCGCGGCAAACACCCCCACTCCCCCGTAGAGGTCCCACCCCACCGAGTCGGGCGCGACCGCAGCCCATTCGGCGACCACGTCGCTGTAAACCTGGGCTGCGCCGCGGTGTGCTTGCCAGAATCCGGATGCGTCGAGTTCCCATTCGCGATCGGAAACAAATTCACGTGCCCGGCCACTGCCTTCCAGCGCTTTTTCCGCGCGCGGTCTCGACGATGCTGCGCGGCGTGCAGCAGCTCCTCTTCGCCCAGCAGACCGACGCGTAGCCTGCGAGACTGCCGCCGGTGCAATCTCGACGACGTGCCGTGCGCCTGTGCCGTCGATCGCAACGGCCAGTTCGCTGCCCGGACGCCATCGCGCGTCTGCGAGACCGTCGTAGGCGCCGGCCACTACCTGCGGACAACCGAGCTCGGGGATGATCGTCGAACTGCGATAGCGGTGAAACCCAGCGCGTCCTGCAGCATCGACGGACAGTCGTATACGGCTGCGCCATCCGGTGCCGTCGCCGGTCGAGGGAAGCTCCTCTACGTCGACGCGGCGGTCGATGCCCGCGATCCTTCGAAGCTGTTCCACCACCACCGCAGATTTCATAGCGCGTCCAGCTGAGACCGTCGCGTGAGAGTAGTCGCAACATCCCGATCCACCGGGTCCCGAGATAGGACACACCGCTGCAATTCGGTCTGGGGATGCGGAAATGACGTCGACAGCATCTGCGCGGCAGAACGATCCGCCCCGGTCCTCCGTCACCTTGGCCGCTACAACTTCGCCCGGGAGACCATGACGGACGAACAGCACCCGGCCGTCGTGGCGAGCGACACAGAATCCGCCGTGGCCGGGGGTACCGAGAGTGACCTCGATGGTGCGGCCGAACCAGCTTTCGGCCATGAATTTTGCGCCGCTCATTTCGGAGCCGGTGGTTCGTAGCCGCGTCGCGATGCGCCTGGGGCACTACCGAACGTTTCGCGCCGTGCCTTTTCCGACGATTGCAGCTGCCAAGGAACACTGGTCACCATCACACCCGGTTGGAACAGCAATCGACTCTTGAGTCGGAATGCACTCTGGTTGTGCAACACCTGTTCCCACCAGTGTCCAACGACATACTCGGGGATGAACACGGTCACCACGTCGCGCGGCGAATCTCGATGAACCCTCTTCACATAGTCGAGGACGGGCTTCGTGATCTCGCGATAGGGCGATTCGATCACTTTCAGGGGAACAGTGACATCACTGGCTTCCCATTCGCGTACGAGCACCAGGGTGTCGGCTTCATCGACGTTGACGGTGATTGCTTCCAAGGTGTCCGGGCGGGTTGCTCGGGCATAGGCGAGTGCTCGCAGGGTCGGCATGTGGAGCTTCGACACCAACACGATCGAGTGCGTTCGGCTGGGGAGGACGCCGTCCCACTCTTGGTTCTCCAACTCCTGCGCCACAGTGTCGTAGTGCCTGCGAATCATGCGCATCAGCACGAAAATTGCAGTCATCGCAACGATAGCGATCCATGCGCCCGCTGCGAACTTGGTGACAAGGACGATTATCAGAACTGTGCCCGTCATCGCCAGGCCGATCCCGTTGATGATCCGAGACCGGAACATTCGCCGGCGGACTGAAGGGTCCTGCTCCGTCCTCAACAGCCGCGTCCAATGCCTGACCATGCCGGTCTGACTGAGAGTGAACGAGACGAACACCCCGACGATGTACAGCTGAATCAGCTTGGTTACCTCGGCTCCGAAAACGACCACGAATGCGATCGCCGCGCCGGAGAGGAACAGTATGCCGTTACTGAAGGCCAACCGGTCACCTCGTGTGTGAAGTTGACGCGGCAGGTATCTGTCCTGAGCCAACACCGATCCGAGAACTGGAAATCCGTTGTACGCAGTATTCGCGGCGAGAACAAGAATCAACGCCGTCACGATGGTGATGAAGAAGAACCCGATCGGAAACCCAGAGAACACTGTCTCGGCGAGTTGCGCGATCAGCGTCTTCTGCTGGTAGCCATCCGGGGCACCGATGAGCTGTTCGGCTGGATCCAACGCATATTTGATGCCGACCTTTTGGGCCAGGATGATGATGCCCATCAAGAGTGTGATCGCGATTACGCCGAGCCATAACAAAGTTGTTGCTGCGTTCCGCGACTTCGGCTTTCGAAACGCCGGCACACCATTACTGATCGCTTCGACGCCGGTCAGAGCTGCGCATCCGGACGAGAATGCGCGCGCGATGAGAAAAGCGAATGCTATCCCGTAGAGATCCGAATCCGTCGCCTTCAGTTCGAATACCGAGGACTCGGCATGCAGATCCTCGCCCAGGACATACACCCGAAGCAGACCCCAGGCCAGCATCAACACCATGCCCACCATGAATGCGTACGTCGGAATAGCGAATGCAGCACCCGATTCTCGAATCCCTCGCAAGTTGACCGAGGTAATGAGAACAATGGCAACAACGGCGAACATGACTTTGTGATCGGCAACCAGCGGTATCGCCGAGCCGATGTTGGAGGCAGCCGCGGAGATTGATACCGCGACGGTGAGCACGTAGTCGACCAGCAGCGCACTACCGACAGTCAACCCTGCGGTCGGACCGATATTGACCGTCGCAACCTCGTAATCACCACCACCCGAGGGGTAGGCATGCACGTTCTGTCGATAGCTGGCAACGACTACCCCCATCACCACGCAGACCGCCAAACCGACCCACGGGGTGAACGCGTATGCCGAGATCCCGGCCGCTGACAGGACAAGGAAAATCTCTTCTGGCGCGTAGGCCACCGAAGACATGGCATCCGAGGCGAAGACGGGGAGAGCGATACGCTTGGGCAGGAGCGTATTACTGAGCTTGTCGCTGCGGAACGGCCTACCGAGGACGAGCCGCTTTGCGGCCCTCGAGAGCTTTGGCACGACCAAAGCGTAGGCGGTCTGGATCTCGCCGGAACACTGGCGCGTCGAAACCCGCCGACAGCTCGGCTTCCAGGTGGGCGCCAGTCTGTCGAAATGTCCGACTCCACGCGGACTCGATGCACCAGCTCTCGATTCCAGCTCGACAGCCCGATACGTTGGTGCGAGCGTGTTCGCCGCCGACCGAGGACAAGATGCGACGGGCACGACCCTCTCAGACGAGATCCGAATGGAGCTGGACCTGTGTACGTAGTGGTGATGGGGTGTGGCCGGGTCGGTGCATCGCTGGCATGCTCGCTCGCGCGAATCGGCAATGAGGTGGCCGTCATCGATCGTGACGAGAGCGCATTCCTCCGATTGGACCCCTCGTTCGACGGACATCGCATCGTGGGGATGGGCTTCGATCGTGATGTCCTGGTGAAGGCTGGGATCGAGAAGGCCGACGCGTTCGCTGCTGTGTCGTCGGGCGACAACTCCAATATCATCGCTGCACGCGTTGCCCGTGAGACGTTCGGTGTCGAGAAGGTAATCGCACGCATCTACGACGCCAAGCGCGCTGCAGTTTATGAGCGCCTCGGCATACCTACCGTGGCGACGGTGCCGTGGGCAACAGATCGTTTTCTACAGAACTTGCTACGTGAGGACCCGACCACGAAGTGGCGCGACCCGTCCGGAAATGTCGCGGTGGTGCTACTCGACATCCACGAGGAATGGATTGGCAAGAAGCTTTCCCTTCTCGAAGAAGCGACCCATTCACGCGCGGCGTTCATCATCCGCTTCGGCAGCGGAGTACTCCCGGACAGGAAGTCGGTCATCCAAGCCGAGGACGACATCTACATCGCTGCAGTGTCGGGGACAGTGGGCGAGGCCATCGCACTGGCCGCCAACCCACCACCATCCGATGACTAGCCACCAGATCCGAACCGAGACGAACGGGGTTTCATGAGAGTCGCAATCGCGGGCGCAGGCGCCGTCGGTAGATCCATCGCACGCGAACTGATTCGCAGCGAGCACAACGTGATGCTTCTTGAACGGAAGCTCGATCACATCGAACGAGATGCGGTCCCGAAGGCCGAGTGGGTTCTCGCGGACGCGTGTGAACTGACGCTGCTGGAGGCAGCGAACCTCCATACGTACGACGTGGTCATCGCCGCTACGGGCGACGACAAGGCCAACCTCGTACTCAGTCTGCTGGCGAAGACAGAGTTCGGCGTGAACCGGGTCGTTGCTCGCGTCAACGACCCTCGCAACGAATGGCTGTTCGACGAGTCCTGGGGTGTGGACGTCGCGGTATCGACGCCACGGATGTTGGCTTCGCTCGTCGAGGAGGCGGTATCGGTCGGTGATCTCGTGCACCTCATGACCTTCCGCAAGGGGCAGGCGAACCTTGTGGAAGTGACCCTGCCGGAGAACACTCCGTTGGCAGGCAAGCCGGTCAAAAAACTGTCGCTACCGCGGGATGCGGCTCTGGTGACGATATTGAGAGGAGGCCGAGTTATCGTGCCCCAACAGGATGATCCGCTCGAAGGAGGGGACGAACTGATATTCGTCGCCTCTGCCGACGTCGAGGCCGAGCTACGAACTGCGGTGGGCCTGAAATGACTATTTCGCGAGACGACGCCACAGTGCGAAACAACCCCGAGCAGTCCAGATACGAAATCTTCGCCGGCGACGAGTTGGCCGGGGTGCTGGAGTATTCGCTCGCGGGCAACACAACGGCATTCATGCACACCGTTATTTACTCGAAGTTCGAAGGTTCGGGTTTCGCGGGCCGGCTCGTCGGAGCGGCACTGGACGACCTACGAACGAAGGGACTGCAGGTCCGACCGGACTGTAGCTACGTGGCCACTTATATAACTAAGCATCCCGAGTATCAGGATCTAGTGGCGTGACGCCCGTGTGCTGAACGGCCGCGCCGGTGGCCTTAACGGCCGCCATCTCGAGTGCCTTGTCGGCCCGGCGAACCGCCCAGAACGTCACCAGCAGTGCGACGCCGGTCAGCGGCCATCCCATGCCTATACGGGCGGCAGCCAACCAACCGGTGCGGTCCGCGTCGTAGAGCTCGGACTGCACCAGGTACCTCGCCCCGAAGACGAGGGCCCACGCGACGGTTGCGATGTCGTAGGAGAGAACGGCACGGCGATTCGATCGCCACGCCGTTCCTTTCCCGTTCAAATAACCCCACGCCACTCCGACGAGCGGCCAGCGAGCGATCATCGAAATCACGAATACCGCACCGTAGGCAAGTGAGGTGAAGATTCCGAACAAGAAATAACCTTTGGCGTCTCCCGTGCGGTAGGCAATGAACGCGCAGATGCCCACGCCGAAGAAACCCGAAATCGCCGGCTGGATGGGCACCCGTCGCACTAATCTCCACACCATCACACCGAGGGCGATGGCCAGTGCCGTCCAGATGGCAACCGTCAAGCCGAAAAGACTGTTTGCGGGAACGAAGACCACCACCGGCAGCGTCGACGACACAAGACCTGTGAGGCCGCCGAGCTGTTCGAGAATCGTTTGCTTTGAATCCTCGGATTTCTCGGGTAGATCTGCTTCTTGCCCCTCGGCTGCGCGGCCGTCGCTGTCACTCACGCCTTCGAGGGTGCCACATGAACTCGATCAGTCAGCTGCGGCGTCAGGAATCGTCGCGAAGTTCGTAATACGGGTTGTAGACGATTTTGCGTCCGTCTCGTTCTCCCACGCGCCCTCGGATGAGCACGGTCTTACCTGGGGCGACGCCGGGGATTTTTCGCCGCCCGATCCACACCAAAGTTACCGTATCGGTGCCGTCGAAGAACTCAGCCTCGATGTTCGCACTGGCAGCTTTCGAACAGGTATCGACACTGCGCAACCTACCCAACATCGTGACCTCGTCGCCACGGGAACAGTCGCAGGCACGACGCGCACCGGATGCTTCCGCCGATTCCGCCATCTCTTGGGCGTCGAGTTGCTCGACGTCCTCGGTCAACTTTCGCGTGAGCCTGCGAAAGTATCCTGCGGCAACGGGTGCCATGGGTCGCTCCTGGAGCACTCTGCGGCGAATACGC
>JBBSSG010000184.1:0-6628 GCA_038242295.1 Mycobacteriales bacterium
AGGCTATGGATTTCATCCACTGCTCGCCTTCGTCGACCACGGACAATCTGGCACCGGTGAACCCGTCGCGGCACTACTACGCGCCGGCAATGCGGGCTCGAACACCGCCGCCGACCACATCGCCGTGACACGAAAAGCCCTTTTGCAGCTACCCTTCAGCACCGGGAACAGACCCGGGAAAAAAAGTTCTGATCCGCACAGATGGCGCCGGAGCAAGCCACGCGTACCTGACGTGGCTGCAACGCCAGCGCGTCTCCCATTCTGTCGGGTTCGCTCTCACCGACGCCATCACCGCAGCACTGGCCGCAGTACCCGAGTCGGCATGGTCAGCAGCCCTCGATGCCGAAGAAAAGGTCCGTGACGGTGCCTGGGTCCTCGACGCGACCGGTATCGCCGACCTCGGTTCCTGGCCAGCAGGGATGCGGCTGATCATCAGAAAGGAAAGACCACATCCCGGCGCACAACTGCGCTTCACCGACACCGATGGGCTGCGATTGACAGGCTTCGTCACCAACACAGTGCGAGGGAAAATTCAGGATCTCGAACTCCGGCATCGCCGCCGGGCACGGTGCGAAGACCGGATCCGCATCGCCAAAGACACCGGCCTGACAAACCTGCCGTTGCACGGGTTCGACCAGAACCGCATCTGGCTGGCGATCGTTGAACTCGCCCTCGACCTCACCGCGTGGACACAGATGCTCGCCTTCGCCGATCACGACGCACGAAAATGGGAACCCAAACGGCTACGGCTGCGAGTCTTTTCGATTGCAGGCCGTATCGCTACCCATGCCCGCCGGATCCACCTGAGACTGTCCAAGGATGCCATCTGGTCGCCGCTCATCATCACCGCGCTGGCCAGATTGGCGGCTTTGCCCGCACCGCTCTGACCCGACACCTTCCGTTCCTACGATCAGAAAGAACCCGCCCCGGTCCGTGGAACCCGGCGATCACCCGAGCGACATCGGTCAGGTTCTCATGCCCGAAAGCACGATCCCGGCCTCGACACAACAATCTCGAACCGCTCAGGTCAGCATGTCAACCCGAAGAAAGATCGAGGTTAACAGCCGAATAGCTTTGCGGTACAAACTTTTTTGATGTGTGTCGCCTCGACCCATGAGCTTTGATTCAAGTCGGGGGTGACTGAGTTCAACCTCGCCAGGTCTCACGCGATGGGCGAACTGCACGAGCTGGTTCGTCCACGTTCGCCTGACCATCGGATCCTGTCCGGAAGTTCGCGACAACCCGGTTGACTGGACTTGGGTGCCAGCACGGTCACAGAGATTGGGAACGCACCGTCCGATCGAAACCATCTCCGGCAAGGGGTGTCCCCATGGTCACCGCAGAGACAAGCTTCACATGATGCCAGGTGTGGACAAGATAACCCACCCCGTTCCTTCAGAAGCCAGAGCTCGTCGACAACATCGCCAAGACCATCAACAACATGCACAGCTGAGGCTTCGAGCACCTCGCCTTGACGACCGAGAAATTCGATCTTCTCGGTCGCCACGGCGCGCAACGACTCTGGATGCTAGTCAGCGCTGAGAGCACTGACTAGGCAGGTCATTCAGCATCCACCCAATCCAGCGTTCGGGTGACGGCCTTCTTCCAACCTGCGTAGAGCTTGTCTCGTGTGGCGTCGTCCATCGACGGCTTCCACGTCTTGTCCTCGGCCCAGTTGGCTCTGATGTCGTCTTCGCCTGCCCAAAATCCCACGGCGAGCCCGGCTGCATAAGCCGCTCCCAATGCGGTCGTCTCGGCCACAACAGGGCGAACTACGTCGACATTGAGGATGTCGGACTGGAACTGCATCAACAGCTCGTTGACCACCATGCCGCCGTCGACCTTGAGAACTTCGAGATCGACGCCGGAGTCGGCGTTCATTGCCTCGATGACCTCGCGCGTCTGATATGCAGTCGCCTCGAGAACAGCACGGGCAAGGTGCCCCTTGTTGACGAACCTCGTCAGCCCGACGATCACTCCTCTGGCGTCTGCACGCCAGTGAGGTGCGAACAGGCCGGAAAAGGCGGGCACGAAGTAGGCGCCGCCGTTGTCGTCGACCGAGCGTGCATCGACCTCGATATCCGCTGCGGTGGAGATCATTCCGAGATTGTCGCGCAACCACTGCACGAGGGACCCGGTCACCGCGATCGATCCTTCCAGAGCGTAAACCGTCTCCTGCTCGCCGATTTTGTAGCAGACCGTGGTGAGAAGGCCGTTGCTGCTCATGACCTTTTCGGTTCCCGTGTTCAGCAGGACGAAATTACCTGTGCCGTACGTATTCTTGGCCTCGCCGGGAGACAGGCATGCCTGACCGAACGTCGCCGCCTGCTGGTCACCGAGGATGCCGGCGATCGGAACTCCGCGTAGTGCGCCTCGTTCGCGCACGTGGCCGTACACCTCGGACGAACTTTTGATCTCCGGCAACAATGACATCGGGATGTCCATGTCGCTGCAAATGGATTCATCCCACTGCAGGGTGTCCAGATCCATCAACAATGTGCGTGAAGCATTGGTCGGGTCCGTGTAATGCAGGCCGCCGTCGGTTCCGCCCGTCATGTTCCACAGCAACCAAGTATCCATGTTGCCGAAGTAGAGCTCACCGGCTTCGGCGCGGGCGCGAACACCCTCGATGTTGTCGAGGATCCATTTCACTTTCGGCCCTGAGAAGTAGGTCGCAAGCGGAAGCCCGGTCTTGGCGGTGTATTTGTTCGCATCGCCGCCTCCGAGAGCGGTGACAATTCGATCGGTCCGCGTGTCCTGCCAGACGATGGCGTTGTACACCGGTTCGCCTGTAGCCCTGTCCCAGAGGACCGCAGTTTCACGCTGATTGGTGATGCCGACCGCGGCGATATCGTCTGCCGACAGATCCCCTGCCGCCAGCGCTCCGGCTGCGACGGTACGTACATTGGCCCAGATCTCGGTCGCGTCGTGCTCGACCCAACCGGCCTGCGGGAAGATCTGCTGGTGTTCTTTCTGATCCACCGCAACGACGGCGCCGCTGTGATCGAAGATCATGCAGCGGGTGGACGTCGTACCTTGGTCGATAGCAGCCACATACCGGGCTGATTCTCTGTCGCTCACTCACATGCTCCTTGATGGTTGAATCGCGGCCTTCGGCGTCATACTGCTACCTTCTCGGATTCTTGCTCTTCCGGTTCGGCTTCAGGGACGAAACGCCCGATCATTTTGTCGTACAAGAGCACTCCTAGCGGTCCACCCACGAGTGGGCCTATTATGGGCACCCAGAAGTAGAGGCCGCCGTACTGATCTCTCCAGGCTCCGCTGTAGCCCGTGATGAACGACGCGAAACGCGGCCCTAAGTCTCGGGCCGGGTTTATCGCATAGCCGGCATTGGTGCCCCAAGCGAAACCGATTGCAACGACGATCAATCCGATGATGAGCGGTGCCATGTTGGTCAGTGCTGGCGTAGTGCGTTCATCGGTGACCGCGACGATGAGGAACAGCAGGAGCGCGGTGCCGATGACCTGATCCAACAGGGCCGAGCCGACGCTGACCGGCAGTGAGCCGTTCCCGGGAAGGGTCGAGAAGATGATCTGGGATGCAGTCGTGTGTCCAGGATCGACCGCATTGATCATGTCGTTGTAGTTCCAACGAACCAGCAAAGCCGCGACGAAAGCGCCGGCCAGCTGCGCCAGCGAATACGGCAGGACTTTGCTCCATGGCAGGCCCCGGAACATGGCGAACGCAAGGGTGACCGCGGGGTTCAGATGTGCGCCACTTGCACGCCCCGCGACGTAGACGCCGAACGTGACTCCAAGGCCCCACCCCCACGCAATACTGTCGTGATCACCGAGACCCCCCGATTCACCTCCCGAAACAACCTGTGCCACAACGCCACAACCGAACAGAATCAGAATTGCAGTACCTGCGAACTCAGCTGCCATCTGGGATGGCAGGCTCCATTTCTCGACTGCTCGCGACATAGTCCCCCTAAGAACAAAGTTTGTGATTCGTGCCATAAACGGCATCGTCAACGTTAACCACGGTGTGCGTGCTCGTATAGCCGATGCACATATGTCCAGACATCTTTGGAAGGGTGGCGTTTACGCTGCGAATGTGTTTTGTGATCAAAAAGGCCGACAAGAGATGCGGAATAAGTCTTCCTGCATTCCGTCCGGAGCTACGGCTCGCCTAGAACGATCGATTTCAACGAAGCTTCTTTCGCTGACCTCGGACCGCTATTCGACTCGATCTCGGACCAACAGTGTCGCTAGCAGCAGAAGAACGAACACAGTGATCGCTCCTACTGCAACGAGTATGGAGGCATGGGCAGGCCTTTGACATTTGCCAGGCATGGAAATCTTCCTGGCAATTCCAGGCGCCGCAACCACAGCACTGAGGTCGATCGACATACCGGAGGCTGCGAAGAAGATCGGAATCAAGAACCTGAACGCCACACCCTCTAGCTTCGTCTTCAACTGTTCATTGCCGGTCGGTACGACACGCCTCAGAATTACCCGGCGGCGAAAGCAAGGGCCTGGGAAGTCCCTAGCTCAACCGCACGCTGCGAGTACGAGTTCCTTCACCCGAGCTGCGTCTGCCTGTCCCCGGGTCGCTTTCATGACGGCTCCGACGATCGCACCAGCTGCTTGAACCTTCCCGGCCCGAATCTTGTCGGCCACTCCCGGATTCGCGGCGAGGGCTTCGTCGACGGCCGCTTGAAGTTTGGTGTCGTCCTTCTCGACGACGAGACCACGCGCAGCCATGACAGCGGCAGGCTCCCCCTCTCCCGCCAGGACACCGTCGACGACCTGACGCGCACCGTTGTTGTTGACCTTGCCGTCCTGTACCAGCGCGGCGACCTCTGCGACCTGCGTCGGTGTGATCGCGAGATCTGTGAGTTCGACACCGGCAATGTTGGCCTGCTGTGCCAGGTACGAGACCCACCACGACCGGGCTGCCTGGGCCGACGCCCCCGCGTCGACCGTCGCCGCGACGAGGTCCAGTGCACCCGAGTTCACGAGGTCACGCATCTCCTCGTCGGAGACACCCCAGTCGGCCTGAATCCGTGCCCGGCGCAGCCACGGCAACTCCGGAAGTGTTCCGCGCAACTGCTCGATCCACGCGGTGTCGGGTGCGACGGGAGCGAGGTCGGGTTCGGGGAAGTACCGGTAGTCCTCAGCAGTTTCCTTCTTTCGGCCCTTCGTTGTAGTGCCGTCGGACTCCTGGAAGTGCCGCGTCTCCTGCACCACCTCGCCGCCACCTTCGAGAACAGCTGCCTGCCTGCGCATCTCGTAGCGCACGGCAACCTCGACGCTCTTGAGCGAGTTGACGTTCTTGGTCTCGGTGCGGGTGCCGAACTCGGTCGCGGTCTTCTCCATCAAGGACACGTTGGCGTCGCACCGCAGCGATCCCTGGTCCATCCGCACATCGGAGACCTCCAGAGACTTCAGCAAATCGCGTAAAGCCGTGACGTACGCGCGGGCCACCTCGGGCGCGCGTTCGCCGGTGCCGCTGATCGTTTTGGTGACTATCTCGACCAGAGGAACTCCGGCGCGGTTGTAGTCGAGCAGAGAATGGCTCGCACCCTCGATGCGTCCGGTAGCGCCGCCGACGTGGGTGGACTTGCCGGTGTCCTCTTCCATGTGGGCGCGCTCGATCTCGACGCGGAACGTACTGCCGTCGTCGAGAACGACGTCCAGGTAGCCCTCGGTTGCGATCGGCTCGTCGTACTGCGAAATCTGATAGTTCTTGGGCTGATCCGGGTAGAAGTAGTTTTTTCGCGCGAACCGGCCCCAGGGGGTGATCGAACAGTTCAGCGCGAGCCCGATCCGAATAGCCGATTCGACCGCAGCAGCATTGACGACCGGCAATGAGCCGGGAAGGCTCAAGCACACCGGGCAGACCTGAGTGTTCGGCTCGGCGCCGAAAGCCGTCGGGCATCCGCAAAACATCTTGGTCGCTGTGCCCAATTCGACATGGACCTCCATGCCCAGTACCGGGTCGAATTTCTTGAGCACGTCGTCGTAATCGATGAGATCGACCAAGGCAGCAGTCATGCAAGTTAGTTTATGCGCTTCCAACGACGAAGGGCTAACCACGGGGTCTAGCCGAAGAACGCTGCCGCGTCGACGTACCGACTCTCCGGCACTCGTTTCAGTTGCTCGACCGCCTCGGCAAGCGATACGAGACCGATTTCTGTGCCGCGCGCAGAGACCATCTTGCCGAAATCCCCTGCATGCGCGGCGTCGACTGCATTGACGCCGAATCTTGTCGCCAGCACCCGGTCGTACGGGGTCGGGGTACCGCCACGCTGCACATGACCCAGGACCGTCGTGCGAACTTCCTTGTTGATCCGGCGCTCGATCTCCTGACCGAGTTGATGCGCTACCCCGGTGAACCTCACATGCCCGAACTCGTCGATGCCGCCGTCGAGCAATGACATCGAGCCTTCTTTGGGCTTCGCACCCTCGGCGACAACGCAGATGAAGTGCGAGTCACCGCGCTGGAATCGCTTGCGCACCAAATCGCAGACCTCGTCCACATCGAATGGATGCTCGGGTATGAGCGTCATGTGCGCGCCCGACGCCATACCGGAGTGCAGGGCGATCCACCCAGCGTGACGGCCCATCACCTCGACGAGCATGACTCGCTGGTGTGACTCAGC
>JBBSSG010000185.1:0-6624 GCA_038242295.1 Mycobacteriales bacterium
CGCCGAGATCGGTGACCCAAACCGCCTCGGTGCCCTTCTGTTCGTACACGATCCACTCATGCCCTTCGAGCGGTTCCGTGCCCGAGGCGTACCGCGCCTCGCCGACGGCGTAGGGCCCGAGAACCTCCTCGGTCGCATTGGACTGCGTCAGCTTGAGATAGCTGCCCGTCCCAGAAATGTAACCGACGTTGCTGACGTCGCCGCCCTGGTCGCCGGCGATGGCCGAACGGCTTCCGGAGTTGGGCGTCCAGTCCTCCGGGACTGATGGATTGCGGATCGGGAAGCCGACTTCGGTTGCGTCGTACTGCAGCGCGGCGGTGACGTCGAAGTTGGGGATCGGCCCCTGCCTGGGTCCTCCCGGGCTGAGTGTGCACTGGCTGGCAACCCCGGCGATTATCAAACACGCAATTACTAGCGGGATCAGTGACCACACCATGTCACGGTTGTTGTTCAAGATCCGAGGTTTGCTGTTGGCCACGACCCCCAGTATCCCCGGCCGGTGCCGGAGTGCCATCGGCGCATGCCCTCCGTCCCGAGACATGGCCGGGAATGAGATAATCACGCCTGGGTAAACCCCATCTACCAGGAGGATACAAACCGATGACGGCCAGCACCGAGTCGACTCGCGCTATGGCGCCAGATCGCAACCTCGCCCTCGAACTCGTACGCGTAACGGAGGCCGGTGCACTCGCCTCAGGCCGCTGGGTGGGACGTGGTGACAAAGAAGGTGGCGACGGGGCGGCCGTGGACGCGATGCGTCAGCTGGTCAGCTCGGTCTCCATGCGCGGCGTCGTTGTCATCGGCGAGGGCGAGAAGGACGAAGCGCCCATGCTCTACAACGGCGAGTCGGTCGGCAACGGCAACGGCCCCGAAGTCGATTTCGCAGTCGACCCGGTCGACGGCACGACGCTGATGGCCAAGGGCATGCCCAACGCGATCTCCGTTCTGGCCGTAGCCGAGCGCGGCGCAATGTTCGACCCGTCGGCAGTGTTCTACATGGAGAAGATCGCCGTCGGACCCGACTACGCCGACGTAATCGACATCACTGCACCCGTCGTCGAGAACATCGCCCGCATTGCGAAGATCAAGAAGGGCTCCGCGTCCGATGTGACGGTGTGCATCCTGGACCGCCCGCGCCACGCCGAACTGATTCAGCAGGTGCGCGACGCCGGATCCCGCATCCGCCTCATCTCCGACGGAGATGTCGCAGGCGCTATCGCCGCGGCTCGGCCAGACTCCGGCACAGACATGCTCATCGGAATCGGTGGCACACCGGAGGGCATCATCGCCGCCGCAGCCATGCGCTGTATGGACGGTGCACTTCAGGGTCGCCTCGCCCCGACCGACGACGACGAGCGGCAGAAGGCTATCGACGCGGGCCACGACCTCGATCGGGTGCTCAACACCAGCGACCTCGTCTCCGGCGAGAACGTCTTCTTCACCGCTACCGGTGTCACCGACGGCGACCTGCTGCGCGGCGTCCGCTACGCAGGCGGTGGCGCTCACACTCAGTCCATCGTGATGCGCTCGAAGTCCGGCACCGTGCGGATGATCGACGCCTACCATCGCCTCGAGAAGCTTCGCGAGTACTCGTCCGTGGATTTCGACGGCGATGTCAGAGGTCACGCACCGTCGTTCTGAACACATAGGTCCACCGACAATTACCCATACCTAACTGGCAAAGTAGGGCTCATGACGCAGACAGACGAACAGCAGTACCGCATCGAGCACGACACCATGGGAGAGGTTCGCGTTCCCGTCGACGCCCTGTGGCGGGCTCAGACACAGCGCGCGGTAGAGAACTTTCCCATCTCCGGACGCCCGCTCGAGCGCACCCAGATCCGCGCCATGGGCCTGCTGAAGGCAGCCTGCGCGCAGGTCAACAAAGATCTCGGTTTGCTCGACGGCGCGCTGGCTGACGCCGTCATCGCTGCCGCGAGCGAGATCGCCGAGGGCAAGCACGACGACCAGTTCCCGATCGACGTATTCCAGACCGGCTCGGGCACCAGTTCCAACATGAACGCCAACGAGGTCATCGCGTCGATTGCGCAAGCGAACGGCGTCGAGGTTCATCCGAACGACCATGTCAACATGTCGCAGTCGTCCAACGACACCTTCCCGACGGCCACTCATGTCGCTGCCACCGAGGCTGCTGTCACTTCGCTGGTCCCGGCACTGAAGCACCTGCACGCCGCGCTCGCCGCCAAGGCGATCGAGTGGAAGACCGTCGTGAAGTCCGGACGTACGCACCTCATGGATGCAGTTCCGATCACACTCGGGCAGGAGTTCGGCGGGTACGCCCGTCAGATCGAAGCGGGCATCGAGCGCGTCGAAGCCACTCTGCCGCGCCTGGGTGAACTACCCATCGGCGGCACCGCCGTCGGAACCGGCCTCAACGCTCCCGACGGATTCGGTCCAAAGGTGGTTACCGAACTGGTCAAGTCGACCGGGCTCGACGCCTTGACCTCCGCCAAAGATGCCTTCGAGGCTCAGGCTGCACGCGATGGACTCGTCGAAGCTTCCGGCGCGTTGCGCACCATCGCCGTGTCGCTGACCAAGATCGCCAACGACATCCGCTGGATGGGATCGGGCCCACTGACCGGACTGGGCGAGATTATGCTCCCCGACCTGCAGCCCGGCAGCTCCATCATGCCCGGCAAGGTCAATCCTGTTCTGCCCGAGGCAGTTACGCAGGTCGCCGCGCAGGTCATCGGAAACGACGCCGCTGTGGCATTCGGTGGCGCCTCGGGCGCCTTCGAGCTCAACGTCTACATCCCAATGATGGCGCGCAATGTGCTCGAATCCTTCACGCTGCTCGCCAATGTGTCGGTCCTTTTCGCCGACAAGTGTGTCAGCGGACTGTCCGCGAACGTCGACCACCTCAAGACTCTTGCCGAGTCCTCGCCGTCCATCGTGACGCCGCTGAATTCCGCGATCGGTTACGAGGAAGCAGCGGCCGTGGCGAAGCAGGCACTGAAGGAAAAGAAGACGATCCGTCAGACCGTCATCGACCGCGGACTCATCGGCGACAAGCTGAGTGAAGAAGAGCTCGACAAGCGCCTCGATGTCCTCGCGATGGCGAAGGTCAAAGACTAGCTTTCCTGCTTCCCCTTTCGACATCAATGGGCCATCGCAACGGTTAGACAGTTGCGATGGCCCATTCATGCGCTATGGGGCGGGGAAAAATCAGGCGAGATGGCTCAGCTCGTCGCGAGCCTTCTTGCCCTCGTCGCCGAGGTTGTCGCGACCGAAGAAGTTCCAGCGCTCCAGGAGCGGCTTGAAGACCTTCTCGCGCTGCTGATCCTCGTCGTAGATCCCTGCAGCCGCGAGCGCCTCGGTGCTGTTGGTCTTGCTCGGCAGATTGACGACCGGGATAGCGAAGCCCAGGACGCGGTCTGCGATTGCGCGCATCATCTGATCGGGAACCACTCCGAATGCTTCGTTGACGATGTTCGAGTAGAACGTCGCCTGCAACGTGTCATCTGCTGCGATCGTCGCCAGAATCTTGGCGAGCACCTCGTCGCTGCCGAGTGCGATGGTGTTGGTGTTACGCAGCACAGCCGCGGTCTCATCGATCGCGAAGTGCGCAAGAATGTCGAGAACATGCAGGCTCGGGGCGTCGTAACCCTTCGTCATTTCGGCCATGCGCACGCGCTCCAGCGCGACAGGATCAACAGCGCGGGTCAGCACCAGGAAGTCACGCAGCACGATCGATTGACGGTTCTCCTCCGACGTCCACCGGCCGGTCCACTTCCACCAAGCGCCGAGACCGGTGAGCGCGCGGGCCAGCTCACGGTGGTAGGCGGGCAGGTTGTCCGCAACGAGCACGCCGACGGTCGCCGACAGGATCTCGACCTCGCTGAGGTGCGACTGCTCGGGAGACCAGTCCTCGCCACCGAGGAAGGCAAAGTTCTTACCATCGTCGAACGGAGCGAAATCATGCGGGTGCCAGTCATCGGCCTCTTCGATGTGGCGATTCAGATTCTCCTCTACGGCGGGCTCTAGTCGGAGCAGCAGGTCACCGTCCGTCATAAAAGTAGGCATTCCCCAACCGTAGTGCCTCCCCCTAACGGTCTAACCCTGCGCCCTGACGTCTGTGAATTCTCCCAAACTCAGCCCTCTGCAGGTCTACGCTCTTCTAGCATCTATTCGGTACAGAGAGAAGACCCGAGAATGGCCGGCTCGGGTCGGCAAGATTCAGGGGGGAATACGGTCACCCGGAAGTACTTCGACGCCGATGGATTGGGGCGATTCACCCGATGAGCGAGACACTGCGCGCGACTGCGGTCGTAGAAGAGATGCTCGAAGCGTTGAAGAACGGGGACACCGATGGTGCCGTCGCTCGTCTCCACGATGCTGTCGTGTGGCACAACGTAGGACTCCCGAAGGTCCGCGGAATTCGTCGCGTCGGCAAAGCGCTGAAAATGCTCGCCGAGCCAGGGTACGGATTCGACGTCACCATCCACAACATTGCTGCAGATGGGCACACAGTTCTCACCGAACGCACGGATGTGTTGATCTGGCGCCGCCTACGTGTCGAGTTCTGGGTGTGCGGCACCTTCGAACTGCGAGACGGCAAAGTAGCGGTGTGGCGGGACTACTTCGATAACGTGAACTTTTTGAAAGCTTTTGCCCGGGGTGCGCTCCGCGCGCTTGTGAGTGGGAAGACGCAGCCCTCCACGCATCCCCACTCACCTGCGCGACGTATCTAAGCGCCCGCCGGACCGAACTCTTCGAGCATTTCCGTCACCAGTGCGGCAATCGGGGAACGCTCACTGCGCGTGAGGGTTATATGCGCAAAAAGCGGATGCCCCTTGAGCTTCTCGATGACCGCCGCCACACCGTCGTGACGCCCGACGCGCAGGTTGTCTCGCTGCGCGACGTCGTGGGTCAGCACGACGCGTGAGCCGCTGCCGAGCCGCGAGAGAACCGTCAGGAGCACGTTGCGTTCGAGTGACTGCGCCTCGTCGACGATCACGAATGAATCGTGCAGCGACCGTCCTCGAATATGTGTCAGCGGAAGCACTTCCAGCATCCCGCGGGCGATGACCTCTGTCATCACCTCGGGACTGGCGAGGCCGTCGAGGGTATCGAAAACCGCCTGGGCCCAGGGACCCATTTTCTCGCTCTCACTGCCCGGAAGATAGCCGAGCTCTTGACCGCCGACCGCGTAAAGTGGTCGGAAAACAACAACTTTGCGGTGCGTGCGCCGCTCGAGCACCGCTTCGAGTCCGGCGGTCAACGCGAGAGCCGACTTGCCTGTTCCCGCCTTCCCACCCAGAGATATGATTCCGACGCTCTCATCGAGCAGAAGATCCAGTGCCACTCGCTGTTCGGCGGAACGCCCGTGCAGACCGAATGCTTCACGCTCCCCCCGGACCAGCTGAATCTGTTTATCCGGGGTGACGCGCCCCAATGCACTCGACCGGCCACCGAGAAGGCGAACTCCTGTGTGGCATGGCATTTCCCGTGCAGCATCGAGATCGATCACGCCCTCGGCGAACAGGCGGTCGATCTCGCCTGGCTCCACGTCGAGGTCAGCCATGCCCGTCCAGCCCGAGGGCACGACGTCGTGGGCGTGATACTCGTCGGCGGGGAGTCCGACGGCCCCCGCTTTGACACGAAGCGGAATGTCCTTGCTGACCAGCACCACATCTTTGCCCTCGGCTGAAAGATTCAACGCGCAGGCAAGAATTCGAGAGTCGTTGGCATCCGTCCGGAAACCGACCGGAAGGATCGAAGGATCAGTGTGATTGAGCTCGACTTGCAGTGTCCCACCGTCGGTTCCGATCGGGATCGGCTGATCGAGGCGACTGTACTTCACGCGAAGATCATCGAGCATGCGCAAGGATTCCCGCGCGAACCATCCCAATTCGTGATGATGCCGTTTACCTTCCAGCTCGCTGATGACCACCAGCGGAAGAACCACATTGTGCTCGGCGAACCGGATGACAGCCCACGGGTCCGACAGCAACACCGAGGTGTCCAACACGAATGTTCGAAGAGGGGCGGAAACGGAGCGTGAAGTGGTCACGTGGAGCTCCTATGTCCGAACGCGGCACCGCGCAGACGTTTGGCAACTCGGCCGGTCGGGTCCGACGTGTCAGCTGACACGAGGACCGGGTGCCGGCCCTCTCGCGATCACTAGCTCAATCACGTATCAGAACCTCCCGCACAAGCAGCTTCCCCGCTACCTGTTACTGCCGACGCTACCGCCAAAACCTGCGGTTGACTCGTCCGATGAGGGGCGTGTCGGTGAACACTGTGCCTGCGCCGTCCTCAACGCGGGGAGCCTCCACCATCGGGGTCGGTAAAGCATCTGTGGACCTCGGTGTGCAGGTCCGTCGGGGGATTTGGGAGAATCGCTGGTACAGGAACCAACCTGGAACGAAAGGCGGCTGTGAACTCCAAGCTAAAATCGGCGTACGCGGAGGTTGTACGCCGCAACCCAGGTGAACCAGAGTTTCAGCAAACTCTGTCCGAAGTATTCGATTCGCTGTCGGTCATCGTGAGCCGTTACCCCGACTACGCGGACGAAGGATTGATCGAGCGTCTCTGTGAGCCCGAACGCCAGATAATCTTCCGTGTCCCCTGGATCGACGATGCAGGCAACGTGAAGGTCAA
>JBBSSG010000186.1:0-6624 GCA_038242295.1 Mycobacteriales bacterium
GTCGCGAGCAGCACGATCATGATGCCCAGCGCGCCGAGAGCCAGCGGGCTACGCTTCGTCATTCTTTGATCCCCCCAGCTTTGCAACGCTCAGCCGCGTTCGTGTACAGCGGTTGATTCACAGTCGGAAGTCCCGTCGGAAGGTTCAGATTCGGCGACGTTCCAGGACCTGCCTGGATGTCGATGCCGCACAGATAGAACGTGAACCACGAGCCCTGCTGTGCGGTACGGACAAGCTTGTCGAGCTTCTTCGGCAGAGTCTGAATGACCTTGGTGAGGTCCTCTTCTCGTGCGTTCAGCGTCGTGGCCAACGTGTTCAGAGCCGCAACTGATCCCTGAATCGCGGGGCGTGTCGGCTCCAGCAGATCTGCTGTCGCGTCCGCCAGTCCGGCAAGCGAGGTGACTGCGGAACCAACGACCTCGCGGTCCGCGGAAAGCCCCGTTACCAACTGCTGGGTGTTGACGATGAGCGAATCAAGTTGCTCATCATTCTGGTTGACCGTCTGAAGCACCGTATTGAGATTGGTGATGACCGCGCCGATCACTGCATCCTTGTCGGCGACGGTGTTGGTCAGGCTCGCGGTACTGCGCACCAGATCCGAGATCGTTCCAGACTCTCCCTGAAACACCTGGATGATCTGGTAGGACAGCTTATTGACGTCATCTGCACTCAGTGTCGTGAACAGCGGACGGAAGCCGTCGAACAGTGTCGTGAGGTTGACGGCCGGCTTGGTCTGCGTCATGGGGATAGTGTCGCCGGGGTTGAACTTGCCCCCCTGGTCTCCTGATCCCTGTTCGATCGCGATGTAGCGCTGACCGACCAGGTTTCGATAGCGCAGGTTCGCCGTGACCGTCGAGGGAAGCCAGTCTCGCCCGTCGACAGAGAACTCGACCTTGGCTTCGCGCTCGTTGACGATCCCAATACTCTTCACGTCGCCCACCCGAACTCCGGCGATTCGGACCTCGTCACCCGTGTTGAGCGAAGCGACGTCACTGAAGATGGCGCTGTAAGTCTTTCCACCACCGCCACTGATGTTCGCGATCGAGAACGCCAGCGTTGCGGTCGCCAGAATGGTTACCACCGCGAACACGATCAGTTTGATGAGCGGTGCTAGAAGTCCCCTCATTTGATGGTCACCTCCACTCCTCTCAGCGCCGGCGCCCCCGCCGATGTCACCCACGAAGGAACGTCTTCTGGAGCAGTTCCCGTCGCTCCGCCGTAGATCACGGCCAGCGTGTCACGCTCGAGATCCGAACCTGCATAACTAGCCGGAGCAGCCGCCTCCGAGCCGTCGATACCTGGAATTACCGAATACTGCGGAGCCGGAAGCTCTGCAATATCCTGCGGGCCAGGGTTCCTCGACGGCACCTGGTAGGAACCGTCGTTTGCGGAGCCACCCGGGTACTGGGGAAAGAATTCTCCCGCATCGGTATCGGCCGGGGTGTAGCACCGTGGACCGCGGTCGTCGAACAGTCTCGGCTCGTCTTGGTTCGGCAAGTAGCGACCCTTGGGATTGACGAAAGATGCGGTCACGTTGAGTCCTCGGTACTCGTCACCGACCCCGATAACCTCCTGAGCGCGTTCCAACACGGGAACGAACTGCGCAAACGTGCACTCGAAGGTCGGCGAATACTGCGCCAACAATTCCAGTGCCTCACGTGAATCCGCAGAGATGCTGATCAAGTTGTTCGCATTCGCCTGCAGGAAGTCCGCTGTCGACGAACTCGTTGCCGTCAACGAGGAAATCAACGTGTCGACCGCCGGGCGCTGCTCCACTAACGTGTTTCCGGTGACGCTCAAGTTGTCCAACGCATCGATCAACTCCGGAGCCGCATCGGTATACGTCTGCGAGAAGTCGGCAAGACCACGCAGATCTTCCTGAATATTGGGCAACTCCGTATTCAAGCCGGTGAAGATGTTCTCGAGTCGATCGATCGTCAGTCCCAGTTCGGCACCGCGACCACTGAGTCCCTGGGCCAAGGACCCCAGTGTGTTGGCCAGGTCCTGCGGCGGAATCGCCTCGAGCAACGGCAACAGATTGTCCAGCAGATCACTGACCTCGGTTGCGCTTCCACTTTTGTCTTGCTTGAGCACTGTTCCGTTTGTAATCGGCGAAGCTGTGTCGTTTTTCGGGATCATCAGCGCCACGTACCGCTCACCGAACAATGTCTTCGGCAACAGACGAGCAGTCGTGTTGGACGGAATCAACTCTGCTTTGTCAGGATCGATAGCCAGATGCGAGGTGACCTTGCCCGATTCCGACTCTGCGGAGCGCACTTCGCCCACGATCAACCCACGGACCTTCACATCCGCATTCGAGGGCAGAGAATTACCGACCGAATCGGTGATGAGATCAATACTCACAACCTTTTTGAACGTCTTGTTGTACGAGGTAACCGACCATCCCAGAAACAGAATGAGGACCAGGAAAAACGCAAGGCCGAGCAGCAGTCGCTTCAGCCGCGACGGAGAGTCGATCATCCGGCAACCCTCACTGTGGTGGTGGTTCCCCAGATAGCAAGACTGAGGAAGAAGTCCAGGACCGCAATCGTCACGATGGCAGTTCGCACCGCCCTACCCACGGCGACACCTACGCCAGCGGGGCCACCTGAGGCATGAAATCCGTAGTAGCAGTGAATCATGATCAGAACGAAAGCGAAGATCAACACCTTCAAGAACGAATAGAGAACGTCCTCAGGCGGTAGGAAGAGGTTGAAGTAGTGGTCGTACGAGCCAGTGGATTGCCCGTTGAACAACGTACTGATGCCGCGTGACGCAATGTACGACGCGAGTAGCCCCACTATGTAGAGGGGAACGACCGCGACGAAGCCTGCGATCATTCGAGTCGTTACCAGGAACGGAACGCTAGGAACGGCCATGACCTCGAGTGCGTCGATCTCCTCCGAGATACGCATCGCACCGAGTTGAGCGGTAAAGCCTGCACCGACGGTTGCCGACAGAGCCAAACCCGCGACGACCGGCGCGATCTCTCGTGTATTGACGTATGCAGACAGGAAGCCGGTCAACACCGAACTGCCCAGCTGTTCGAGCGCTGCATAGCCTTGCAGTCCGACGACGACACCTGTGGCGCCGGACATCATGACGATCACTCCGATGGTGCCGCCGATAATTGCGAGGGCACCGCTGCCGAAGGTGACCTCGGCGAGGAGTCGCAAAACTTCCTTTTTGTAATGAACGAGAGTGCGAGGAATCCATCCGATTGCGCGCACATAGAACGACATCTGCTCGCCGGCGTTTTCCAGCACGGTCAGCGGCGCGCTCGCAACTCGTTTGGCTCGCATGAGAGTGCGGTCGCCACGACCTTTTGCGATGGTCATTGCGGGTCAGCTCCCCTTCGCCGGCACGACCTGGAGGTACACCAGGGTCATGATGAGATTGGCGAAGAAGAGCAACAGGAAGGTGATGACCACCGTCTGATTCACTGCTTCACCCACGCCTTTGGGGCCCGGATTGGGATTGAGTCCCTTGTATGAGGCGATGACGCCTGCAATGAGGCCGAAGAGTGCGGCTTTCAGTTCTGCCACGTACAGGTCGGGGAGCTGCGCGAGGGCTGAGAACGACGCGAGATACGCACCAGGCGTACCGCCCTGAAGGACCACGTTGAAGAAGTAGCCACCCGTGATTCCGACCACCGAAACCAGACCGTTGAGCAGCAGTGCGATGAGAATCATCGCGAGTACTCGCGGCACTACCAGGCGGTGAATCGGATCGATGCCCAACACTTTCATGGCATCGATTTCTTCACGAATGGTGCGCGATCCGAGGTCGGCGGTAACGGCGGAACCCGCCGCACCAGCGATCAACAGCGCTGTCACGATCGGACTGCCCTGCTGAATGACTGCCAGCACGCTGGCTGCACCAGTGAAGGACTCGGCACCCAACTGCTTGATCAGCGATCCGGTCTGCAGTGACACAACTGCGCCGAACGGAATTGCGACCAGCGCAGTCGGCAGAATCGTGACGCTGGCAATGAACCATGCCTGCTCGATGAACTCCCGGAATTGGAACGGCCTCCGGAAGGTGTTTCGCGCAACGTCCACCAAGAGTTCGACGATATTTCCGGCTTGTGTGAGTGCCGCAGTCGCCGGAGCGAAAGCAGATTTTTTAGACCCTCCCATAACCCTGAGTGTCCCCGCCCCTGCGCAGGACTTTGACCCTGATCGCTGTATCCGGTGTCGTAATTCGAGTTGTCGTATCCCGAATTGTGTTGTCCGGCAGTGTCATAGCTCGAGTTGTCGTAGTCCGCGTTGCTGTAGCCACCGTTGTCGCCGTTAGAGGAGCCAGCGTTGCTGTAGGCCGGAGCCTGGTGACCCGGATCCGTCGAGTCGAGGCTCTCCTGAATGGCGACCTGCGCACTGTGCGGCAGCGTGTGCATGATCTGACGCACTCTTGCCTGACGACGTGCCACAGCCTGGCGCACGGGGGTGCCTGGCGTCGCTTTCATCTGCGGCACGATGCCCTCGACGTCTTCGACACCACCCGCATGGTGACCGGCGTCGACGAGCGCTTGCTCTTGCGCCATCTGCGCCTCGTCCTTCTCCTCCGACATCCCGATCGGCCCGATTGTCGTGCCGTTCAAGAACTGCTTGACCACAGGCTCGTCGGAGGTCAACAGCACCTCACGTGGACCGAACATCACGAGTTGACGGCGGAAAAGCATGCCGATGTTGTCCGGCACCGTGCGTGCCAGGTTGATGTTGTGGGAGACGATCAGAATCGTCGCGTCGATCTCGGCGTTGATATCGATCAGCGTCTGCGAAATATAGGTGGTGCGAACCGGATCGAGACCGGAGTCTGGCTCGTCGACGAGAATGATCTCGGGGTCGAGCACGAGTGCTCGGGCCAAGCCTGCGCGCTTGCGCATACCACCGGAGATCTCGCCGGGCAGCTTGTCTTCCGCGCCGATCAGACCCGTCAGCTCGAGCTTTTCCATGACAATCTTGCGGACGTCGGACTCGGACTTCTTCGTATGCTCGCGAAGCGGAAACGCCACATTGTCGTAGAGGTTCATCGAACCGAAGAGCGCGCCGTCTTGGAACAGCACTCCGAACAACTTCCTAATGTCGTACAGCTCGCGAGATGAGCATTGGAGAATGTCGGTTCCATCGATGAAAATCTTGCCCTGCTCAGGACGCAGCAGGCCGATCAACGACTTCAAGAACACGGACTTACCCGTACCTGACGGGCCTAGCATTGCACTGACCTCGCCCGACGGCAACGTCAAAGAGACGTCCTGCCAAATCTTCTGAACACCGAAAGACTTGGTCAATCCCTCGACCGAAACCTCGACTCCCACGCTGACCTCCACAGTTCGTTCACATCGATCTGGATGTGGGTTGGATCACTCTAACGCACAAGAGTGTCCGCACCGACAGGAGCTTACTGCCCAGTAGTAAGTTCCCCGACCCGGGCTGCGGTCCTGAGCACAGTGTGTCTCAAAACACGGCAACACGCACACAACTCGCCCGATTCGTGACAAATCCCGAAGCCATCGGTTTGTGGCCAGGCACAGTAGAAGCCAAGACACTTAGGCGGCATCGACAAAACGGTGGAAACGCGACGAGTTTTGAGCCCGAAATGCAGACGACGAAGGGCCGCTCCCTGACGGGAACAGCCCTTCGTCGTCAAAAACAGACCGGGTCAGGTCCGGCAAGAATTACTTGACGGAGACCTTTGCGCCTGCGCCTTCCAGCTTTTCCTTGGCAGCTTCGGCTGCGTCCTTGGCTACCTTCTCCAGGATTGCCTTCGGAGCGCTCTCGACGAGGTCCTTGGCTTCCTTCAGGCCCAGGCCGGAAACGACCTCACGGACGACCTTGATGACCTGAATCTTCTTGTCGCCAGCCGACTCGAGGACGACGTCGAACTCGTCCTGCTCCTCGACAGCCTCAGCCGGAGCAGCGGCTCCGCCTACTGCCGCAGCTGCGACGGGAGCGGCTGCGGTGACCTCGAAGGTCTCTTCGAATGCCTTCACGAACTCGCTGAGCTCGAGGAGGGTGAGCTCCTTGAACTGGTCGAGCAAATCTGCGGTGCTGAGCTTCGCCATGGTGGCGGGTCCTTCCTCTAAGTACTCCAGTCGCTGATCCGCGACATGGTGTTTCATGTGGAGCTGTTCGCTGTGTGCGGATCAGCTTTCGGCGGGAGCTTCCGCTGGGGATTCTGCTTCAGCCGTGGCTCCTGCTTCCGCAGGTGCCTCTGCAGCCTTCTTCTCCTGCAACGCGAACGCCAAGCGCGCGAACTGCGATGCGGGAGCGTTGAACAGGCCTGCAGCCTTCGACAAGTTGCCCTTCATGGCGCCTGCGAGCTTTGCCAGCAAGATTTCGCGGGACTCGAGGTCCGCGATCTTGTCGATCTCGTCCACGGACAGCGTTGCGCCGTCCATGTAGCCGCCCTTGACGACCAAGGCCTTGTTGTTCTTGGCGAATGCCTTGATGGCCTTCGCTGCGTCGACCGGTTCGCCCTTGATGAATGCAATGGCGGTCGGTCCGACGAACAACTCGTCCAGCCCGGTGATGCCGGCGTCGGCAGCAGCGCGCTTGACCAGGGTGTTCTTGGCGACGGAGTAGGTGGCACTCTCGCCGAGCGCACGCCGGAGCTGTGTCAAAC
>JBBSSG010000187.1:0-6622 GCA_038242295.1 Mycobacteriales bacterium
GCGAATGAGTCGGGCGCTAGTCTGGAGCGGAGTTTTACTCGACCAACAGGCTCATTCGCTATCGGCTCAGGAGTGCAATCGGTGTTCGAATCCCTTTCCGACAGGTTGACCGGAACCCTCAAGGAACTGCGTGGCAAGGGGCGCCTCTCCGCTGCCGACATCGACGCTACGGCGCGCGAGATTCGGCTTGCTTTGCTCGAGGCCGACGTGGCCTTGGTGGTTGTGCGTGAATTCATCACTCGAATCAAAACACGCGCCAAGGGGGCTGAGGTCTCGAGCGCGCTCAACCCGGCACAGCAGGTCGTCAAGATCGTCAACGAAGAGCTTGTCGGGATCCTCGGCGGCGAAACCAGACGACTGACGTTCGCCAAGACTCCGCCCACCGTGATCATGTTGGCCGGGTTGCAGGGTTCCGGAAAAACAACCCTCGCAGGCAAGCTGGCCAAATGGCTCAAAGATCAGGGCCACACGCCACTTCTGGTGGCATGCGATCTTCAGCGTCCCGGAGCCGTGAGCCAGCTTCAAATTGTCGGTGAGCGTGCCGGTGCAACGGTTTTCGCGCCGCATCCCGGTACCTCGATCGGCGGAGGGGACAACGAACTCGGCATCACTGCTGCCGATCCGGTCGAGGTCGCCCGCGCGGGTGTCGCGGAAGCGCGCAGCAAGCAATACGACATCGTCATCGTCGATACGGCCGGCCGCCTCGGTATCGATACCGAATTGATGAATCAGGCTGCCGGAATCCGCGATGCCGTTGAACCGGACGAGACGCTGTTCGTGCTGGACGCGATGGTCGGTCAGGACGCGGTCAGTACTGCGCAGGCATTCCGCGACGGTGTCGGCTTCACCGGGGTCGTATTGACCAAGCTCGACGGTGATGCGAGGGGCGGCGCCGCACTCAGTGTCCGTGAGGTCACCGGTGCGCCGATCATGTTCGCCTCCACAGGCGAGAAGCTCGAAGACTTCGACGTTTTCCATCCCGACCGTATGGCCAGCCGCATCCTCGGAATGGGCGATGTACTGAGCCTGATCGAGCAGGCCGAGCAACACTTCGATGCAGAGCAGGCCGAGGCCACGGCGAACAAGATCGGGTCGGGTCAGCTCACCCTCGACGACTTCCTCGAGCAGATGATGGCAGTCCGCAAGATGGGGCCCATCGGCAACCTGCTCGGCATGTTGCCCGGGGCCGGGCAGATGAAAGAACTCGCCAACGTAGACGAGAAACAACTCGATCGAGTTCAAGCAATCATTCGCGGTATGACCGCGCAGGAGCGCACCGACCCGAAGATCATCAACGCGTCCCGTCGGTTGCGAATCGCAAACGGATCCGGTGTCAAGGTCTCCGACGTCAACCAACTCGTCGACCGCTTCTTCGAGGCCCGCAAGATGATGTCCGCGATGGCTGGCCGTATGGGAATGCCCGGCGCCCGCAAGCAAGTTCGAGCGAAGAAGGGCAAGAAGGGAAAGAAGGGTGCACGCGGCCCGACCCAGCCCAAGATCCGTGGCGGTTTCCCGGGGATGCCGGGCGGAATGCCTGCCGGGATGCCAGACCTGTCCGGGATGCCCAAGGGGCTCGACAAGCTCCCTCCAGGCCTGGAAGGTATCGACCTGTCACAGCTGAAGCTGCCCAAGAAGTAGTCGATAGGGATGGACACGTTCCGCGTTCGAGGCCGGGCGCTGCCGGGGGAACGACCTATCGAACTGTGGATCGCCGACGGCGTTGTTTCGCTCGAGCCGATCCCCGGTGCGCAGACACTTGCCGACGACGGCTGGATTCTGCCCGGTTTGGTGGACGCGCATTGCCATGTCGGAATCAAGTACGGCGGCGGTCATGAGGATCTGGCCGGCGCCATAAAGCAGGCCAGAGCAGAGCGGGATGCTGGCGTTCTGCTGCTGCGCGATGCTGGCTCCCCGGTGGATACCCGCGTGCTCGACGAGTACCAGGACCTCCCGCGCATAATCCGAGCGGGTCGGCACATCGCCTCTGCCAAACGATATATTCCGGGATTGGCGATCGATGTCGAGGACGATTCGCAACTCCCGGAAGTTGTTGCCCAGCAAGCACGCTGCGGCGACGGCTGGGTAAAACTGGTCGGTGATTGGATCGACCGAAGCGTCGGTGATCTACGTCCGCTTTGGGACGAGCGGATCTTGAAAGAAGCGATCGATGCGGCGCACGCGGAAGGCGCCCGCGTCACCGCGCACGTGTTCGGTGAGGAGGCTCTGCCGGGCCTCATCGCTGCCGGTATCGATTGCATCGAGCACGGCACGGGCCTGACCGACGACACGGTCGAGATGATGGTGGAGTTCGGGACGGCATTGGTCCCGACCCTGGTCAACATCGAAACGTTCCCGACCATCGCGGCGTCGGCCACGAAGTATCCGGTTTATGCGCGCCACATGCTCGAGTTGCACAGCCGGGTGGCCGCGACCATAGGAAACGCACACGACGCCGGCGTGCCGATCTTTGCCGGGACCGACGCAGGCGGTTCCATTCGACACGGCCGAATCGCCGACGAGGTGCAGGCACTGACCGGGATCGGCATGTCCGCTACGGAAGCGCTGGGTGCGGCGAGTTGGGCAGCTCGTTCATGGCTGGCCCGTCCGGGTATCGAACACGGCGCTTCGGCCGATCTGCTCGTGTACTCGGAGGACCCTCGCAGCGGCCGCGAAGTGTTGGCGGCCCCAGACATAGTCGTGCTCCGAGGCGTGCCGGTGGCAGCTCGACGGTGACGCCGCAGCGCGAGTGAGAGTCGAGAAGTGGACGATCATGCATGCGGTTGACGTCGCGCAGGCACCGTCTGGCACAATAGGCTGCTGTTCGCCCGTCCACCGGTTACGTACCGCACGGCGGTCACAACACCCATTGAATCGCAAAACCGGGTGCGTATCCCATCCGCACCGCAGAATTGCGCCGTGACCAACTCGAAAGGCTCTATTTTCCATGGCAGTCAAGATCAAGCTCATGCGTATCGGCAAGATCCGTACCCCGCACTACCGCGTCGTCATCTCTGACGCGCGCACTCGCCGTAGCGGCCGTGCGATCGAGACCATCGGCCGGTACGAGCCGAAGCAGGACCCCAGCATCATCGAGATCGACTCCGAGCGTGCGCAGTACTGGCTGGGCGTCGGCGCGCAGCCGACCGAGCCCGTCGAGGCACTGCTCAAGATCACCGGTGACTGGCAGAAGTTCAAGGGCCTTCCGGGCTCCGAGGGAACTCTGCGCGTCGCAGAGCCGAAGACGTCGAAGCTCGATCTGTTCAACGCAGCATTGGCACAGGCTGACGCGGAGCCCATGGGCGACGCCACCACAGCGAAGAAGAAGAAGGCTCCCAAGGGCGACGAGGCCGCGAAGTCCGACGACGCTGCAAAGACCGACGCTGCAAAGACCGACGACGCTGCAAAGACCGAGACGGCAGAGACGCCGGCCTCCGAGGCTGCTGACAAGTGAGTGCCGTTGTTGCCGACGCTGTCGAACATCTCGTTCGCGGTATCGTCGCCAATCCTGACGGCGTTCGGGTCGAACTGATCACTGGGCGTCGCGGGCGCACCGTCGAGGTCCACGTCCACCCCGACGACCTCGGCAAGGTAATTGGTCGTGGCGGTCGTACGGCACCAGCGCTTCGTACTCTCGTATCCGGCATCGGCGGACGCGGAATCCGCGTCGACGTCGTCGATACCGATCAGTAGATATTTGTGGAGCTTGTAATCGGTCGTGTGGCAAAGTCGCACGGCGTGAAAGGCGAAGTAGTCGTCGAGGTTCGCACCGACGATCCGGACGACCGCTTCGCAGTTGGATCGGTGCTTCGGGGGCGCAAGCCTCGTGGGCAGACCGATACAGTTTCATACACGGTAGAAGCCGCCCGGGATCACTCCGGGCGGCTTCTGCTGCGCCTGCACGGGGTGGAGGACCGGGGCACTGCAGACGCGATGCGGGGCACGTTGTTTTTCGTCGAGTCCGATGACCTACCGCCGTCGGAGGATCCGGACGAATTCTACGATCATGAACTCGAAGGACTAGCGGTTCGGCTTTCCGACGGAACGGTCATCGGAACGGTTCGAGAGGTCCTGCACTCGGCGGCGGGGGAGTTGCTTTGCATCAGCCCGGCCGACGACAGACGCGGTGATATCCTCGTACCGTTCGTAGCCGCAATCGTCACGGCGGTATCCCTGACCGAGAAGGTCATCGACATCGATCCTCCCGAGGGTTTGCTGGATCGGGAGTAGTGCCGTGCGCCTCGATGTAGTCACGATCTTTCCCGAATACCTAGCTCCTCTTCGAACAGCACTGCTAGGCAAGGCCATCGACAAGGGGCTAGTTTCGGTCGGTATTCACGATCTTCGTGGCTGGACGCACGACGTGCACAAAGCTGTGGACGATTCACCGTACGGCGGCGGGCCCGGCATGGTCATGAAGCCCACGGTCTGGGGCGACGCACTCGATGAGGTCCTCACCCAGGATTCGCTCCTGATTGTGCCCACGCCCGCAGGCGTTCCGTTCACTCAGCGGACCGCAGAGCGTTGGTCGCAGGAGCGTCACCTCGTATTCGCCTGTGGCAGGTACGAGGGTATCGATCAACGAGTCTTCGACGACGCCGCGAAGCGGGTGTGCGTCGAGGAGGTCAGCATCGGAGACTACGTACTCATCGGCGGCGAAGTCGCTGTACTCGCCATGAGCGAGGCAGTCGTGCGTCTTCTGCCCGGGGTGCTCGGAAATCAGCTGTCGCATCAGGACGACTCTTTCTCCGACGGACTTCTCGAGGGTCCGAGCTATACGCGGCCGGTAAGATGGCGCGGACTCGAGGTCCCTGAGGTGTTGCTCTCCGGTGACCACGCACGGGTCGCCGCATGGAGGAAAGAACAAGCACTGGATCGCACCCGCGCACGGCGCCCGGATTTGTTGCCTGACTAGTCGATCAAGCCATCGGGGAACAGCATCGTCACGAACCCCGTCAATGTGTCACGCGCGTGCTGAGCGCTGCTGTCATCGGTGACATCGACCACCGCAGTATCCGGATAGTGGTCCATGTCGTTCTCGTAGTGAATCTCTTCGCGTGAGGCAATCGCAACAACGTAGCGGTTGTCCACCCCGACAGTGCCTGTCGACAGATGAATCCACCGATCGGCGATACAGCACATCCACCCCTGCTTCACGGCGTATACCGGTTCTCTCGGAAGACCGTCGACGATGCCGAAATGTTGGTTGTACCCATCCGTCGCGACGGGCGTCGACTCTTTCAGCCAGCTGATCATCGTTGCCGTCGAAGCCGGGGAGAGGCCACCTTCACCGTTCAGCAACCGTGTGTAGTACGCCACCAGATCGTCGGCGGTAGTGGTGGTGTTCCACCACAGTCCGTCCCACGGCGTAAGTGTCGCCGTGAGGTTGTAGCGCTGGGCTACGCGGTCGATGATGTCGCCTTCGCCGTACTTGTTCCACAGATAGTTCGCTGCCCAGTCGTCCGAAGACTCGAGCATGGTCTTCATCGATTCCATGTCGTCTTCGGCGACAGGACCCTGTGCGGCGTCGGCACCGTGAAAGATGTCGTCGGCGATGAAAAGCTTCGACACCGACGCCGTTTCGATTTGCTCGGTGTCGCCATCGAAGAAATATGCGCCTGTCTGTCGATCGAGGAGTGCGAAATCGATATCGGCCCCGCGCTCCGAAGCAGACCTGATCGCTTCTGGGATGCGGTCGCCGAGTGCCAGGTCGTCGACGGTGTCGACATCAGGGAAGGGTGACTCGATGGTGGTGGGCGTCTCGGCAACCGCTGAATCCTCGGGGACACTGCACCCAGAGAAGTGAAGTGCTGACACAGACACAAGGGCGACACATACAAGCGCCAGAACATGTTGCGGCCTGGACATTGCGAGTTCTCCCACACTGGTCACCGATCGAGATGTCCCAGACTAGATGTAGGGTCGGGCGCCGTGACGACTGCTCTGAAAACTGTGAACAAGCGCATAGCCGAGGAACTCGATGTTCGCGAGAGCCAGGTTCGTGCCGCCGTCGAACTACTGGACGGCGGTTCCACGGTTCCGTTCATCGCCCGGTATCGCAAAGAAGCCACCGAAATGCTCGACGACGCGCAGTTGCGTCAGCTCGAGGAGCGGTTGCGATATCTTCGCGAGCTCGACGACCGACGGGATGCGGTCATCGAGTCGATTCGATTGCAGGGCAAGCTCGACGAGGGCCTGGAGCATTCTCTGATGACGGCCGAAACCAAAGCGCGCGTCGAGGACATCTATTTGCCCTTCAAGCCGAAGCGTCGTACCAAGGCGCAGATTGCGCGCGAGGCAGGCCATCAGCCCGTCGCCGATGCCCTCATTTCGGACCCGAACACCGACCCCGCTCAGTACGACACCGAGCAGCTCGATGGGGCGCGCGCAATCCTGGTCGAACGGTTTGCCGAAGATCCTGATCTGGTTGGTGAGCTTCGTGAGCTGATGTGGACCCGGGGTCAGCTGACTTCGTCGGTCCGCAAAGGCAAAGAAGACGAAGGCGCCAAATTCTCTGACTACTTCGAGTTCTCGGAGCCGTTCACCCGCCTACCATCCCACCGAATCCTCGCCGTTCTTCGCGGTGAGAAAGAGGAAGTTCTTTCTCTCGGACTCGAGCCCGAGC
>JBBSSG010000188.1:0-6617 GCA_038242295.1 Mycobacteriales bacterium
GGCCACCACAAGCGGATGGCCGCAACATCGAATGCTTTCACCAAAATACATATTTCGGCACTGACATTCATCGACACACTGTTGAGTTCTCAAAGAACACGCACACACCACACAACCACGAAAACATCATTTTCGGGGAGTCTGGGGCAACCGTTCCAGCCTAACCCAGCTTGGTCTCGGACACAACATCCGACTCTTGGTGGGTGAAGCAATCTAACCATACATCGTCAGGCACTCCGTACAACCTCGTGTCCACGTCCGTGAAGACTTGGTCGGTGTCCGTGTCGCTCTGACTCGACAAAAGTTACGCGAGAGTTCATCCCCAAGCAAATCGCCTGGTAGAGCTGACCGGGATCCACCGCAGCCCAGCTGAGGGGCCGATTGACGCTGCAAGACATCACATTCGGCCGGCGTCTGATGAATGTGACGTCGAACATACGTCTGCGCGAATCGACTACTGGCACAGCCGGCCGACATGCGCTGGTACCCCGAGATCGGCCCGAAGGCCCTCGGCATGCTCCGGCGTTCCCACCCACTCCCCCGTCGGCACCACGCCTGCCCACACCTGATTGGTTTCGACATTTGCAGGGTCGTCCGCTGGACCTCCACTTCGCGCCTTGACCGATGCCTCGTACAGGCGGAGCACCAGCACGATTGTCGCGGCGAGCTCCTTTTTTGTATGCGCACGCAGAACGGAGCTGCGACCGGGAATCACCTGATCGACGATCGCGTCCAATGCCCTCCTTCTTTCCTCGTTATCGCGCACCGACCTCGGCTGCCCAAAGATCATGGCACTGCGAAAGTTCATAGAGTGATGAAACCCGGACCGGGCAAGTACTGGGCCGTCGACGATGGTGACGGTTACACAGATAGAGGCAACAGCCGCCGCCGCAAGACTCTGAGCGGCTACCGAACCGTGGAGATACAAGGTGCCACCGTGGTCGGGACCATCGAAGTCCACACCGAAGACGGTCGGAACAACGCTGGGCACGCCGTCGACTGTCACACCCATATGACAAATGCGTGCGGACGAGAGGACGTCGGTCAGATCGCTCCGCGAGGTTCGAGCTCGCTCACGCCCACGCTTGATCGAGGTACGGGCCGTCGGCGACATGGGAATGCTCATGCCTGACAGCCTGGTCATAATGTGGCCTCGAGTCACGATCCACTCTGACGTAACTTCGGTAGGCCACTAATTGTCTGAAGTGAGGAGTCGTCGTGCTGCCCTCTTCGTTGGCCGTGTCTCTGGATCGTTCGGGTCGGCGCACGCTGCCGGTTCAACTCGCTGACCACATCCGCGAGAGCATCAGCCGCGGCGAACTCATACCCGACTCCCGCTTACCGAGCAGCAGAGCACTTTCCAAAGATCTTGGTGTTGCGCGCGGTGTCGCCGAACAGGCCTATGAGCAACTGTTGGCGGAAGGGTGGATTTTGTCGCGCCGAGGATCGGGGACCTACGTTCGCCGTCTACCCAGCGCGCCACCTCCACGTGGGCAGGCCCGAGTCGAAGCGGATCGGCCGACCACCGGTCGACGAATTTCTCTGCGCCCAGGAACACCCTGGGTTCCGGCGCGTGCCACGGCGGCGTGGAAGAGAGCGTGGCGCGACGTTGCTGAGCGCCCTCCACCACACGACTATCCGAATCCGCTGGGCGAACGAGAGTTACGCACTGCAGTTGCCGCTCTCCTCATTCGCGCCCGGGGTATGCACACCGATGCAGACTCGGTCGTGATCACCACGGGGAGCATTCATGGCCTCGGTCTCGCACTGGCTGCATTGTCGCTTGACACCGACTCCACACCCGTTCTGGCACTGGAGAATCCGGGATACCGGTCGGCCGCGGCGATGGCGGCCCACCGAGGATGGAGTGTCTTCGACGTCCCCGTCGACCACGATGGACTCAACGTCGAACGACTGACTGAAGCCCCGGGCAACACTCGGGCCGTTTATGTGACTCCGTCACACCAATACCCGACCGGCGGTCTCCTCACGATCGGACGCCGTCGTTCCCTCGCGCACCACGCCCGTATCCGCCATTTGATGATTATCGAGGACGACTACGACTCCGAGTTCCGCTACGACGTCGCGCCGCTGCCGACCGTCGCCGCGCTCGCCCCAGATCGCATCATCTACCTCGGTACCGTCTCCAAGACACTCGGCGCCGGCATTCGGCTCGGCTGGCTCGTGGCGCCCCCGCACGTCGTGCGCACGATCGGCCACATGCGGGCGGGCATCGGAGACTTCCCTTCCGTCCCACTCCAGCAGGCAATGACGTCGTTGCTTCGCGACGGCGAATGGGATCGAACAGTGCGCACGGCCCGTCGGGTCTACCGACATCGGGACCGGCTCGTCACGGAGGCGCTGTCGAAGTTCGGCGAACTCCGTGGAACCGGCGCCGGGCTACACAGCGCTCTGCTGCTCGAAGCAGAGTTCGCGGAGGCAGTCGCGCTCGACGCTGCCGACGCGGGCGTCGATGTCCGACTTCTCGCTGCATCCACCAGGCAACCGTCGCCGCTGTCCGGACTGGTGATCGGCTACGGATCGGTCACCGACGTAGACCTCACCTTCGCTCTGTCCGTCCTTACATCTTCACTGGAGAAGCTCCGCCGCTGATGGCCCAGATTCTCCGCTGACTCGCTCGATGCTTCCGCCGAGGTCAGTCAAATTCTCGACGAATCGCGGGTATCCACGATCGATGTGATAAACGTCGTGCACCTCTGTGGCACCGTCTGCGCACAGTCCTGCAAGAACCAAACCCGCGCCTGCACGAATGTCGGAGGACCACACCGGCGCGCTCGACAACTGCGGAACACCGCGCACGACCGCATGATGTCCGTCGGTCCGCGCATCGGCCCCCAAGCGGATCATCTCCTCGACAAACCGGAACCGCGCCTCGAACACATTCTCTGTGATCATCGACGTCCCGTTGGCTACTGCCGCGAGTCCGATTGCCATGGGTTGCAAATCGGTCGGAAATCCAGGGAACGGCAACGTCGCAAAGTTGACCGCCGTCGGACGTTCGTGCTGAACGATCCGGAATCCGTCGGCTTCGGACGTTACCTCCGAACCCGCAGAACGCAGTTTGTCGAGAACCAGTGATAGATGCTTTGGATTGACGCCACGCACCCGAACATCACCTCGCGTCATCGCGGCGGCAATCCCCCACGTAGCGGCGACGATGCGGTCACCGATCACACGATGCTCGGTCGGCTTCAGTGCTGTCACGCCGGTGATAGTCAGCGTCGACGTTCCAGCTCCGCTGACCTTCGCACCCATCTTGTTGAGCATGTTGCACACGTCGACGATGTCCGGCTCACGTGCAGCGTTGTCGATGACGGTCTCGCCTTTGGCGAGGACTGCCGCCATGAGAATGTTCTCGGTCGCGCCCACCGACGGGAAGGCGAGCCGGATGTTCGCCCCACGCAGTTCCTCTGCCTCAGCAACTACGCATCCATGCTGAATCTCACTGCGCGCACCTAGCAGTCGCAACCCGGATTGATGCATATCGAGCGGACGGGAACCGATGGCGTCACCACCCGGCAAGGCCACCACCGCACGCTTGCATCGCGCAACCAGGGGGCCGAGGACACATACCGACGCTCTGAACTGCGTCACTGCCGGAAAGTCAGCGTGGTGTTTCGGCTCGGCTGGTGTCGTCACCTGCACGACCGAACCCTCGAGAACGACCTCGCATCCCAGGCCTCGAAGAACCTCCGCCATCAAGGGAACGTCAAGGATGTCAGGGCAGTTGGTAATCGTGCTGGTTCCCTCAGCAAGAAGGGTGGCTGCCATCAGTTTGAGGACGCTGTTCTTCGCACCGCCGACCGACACCTCGCCGACAAGTCGGTTTCCTCCGGATACTAAAAAGCGTTCACTCACAGTTCGACAGCGTAGACAGGGTTCACGCACCCCGGCCGAGCGGTACCGTGGCGCTATGGCTGTGCACTTGACTCGTATATACACCCGCACTGGTGACGACGGCACCACAGGGCTGAGCGACTTCTCCCGCGTCACCAAGAATGACCCACGCTTGGTGGCGTACGCAGACTGCGACGAAACCAACGCAAGTCTCGGAGTTGTTCTTGCCCTTGGTAATCCGCCCGACTCGATCGTTCAGGTAATCCGAACGATCCAGTCGGACCTATTCGACGCGGGAGCCGACCTGTCGACACCCGTCGTGGACAATCCGAAGTATCCACCGCTCCGTATCGATCAGTCCTACATCGACAGGCTCGAAGGCTGGTGCGACGAATTCAACGAAAATCTCGAACCACTCACATCATTCATCTTGCCTGGGGGAACGCCGTTAGCGGCGCTTTTGCACGTTGCGAGGACAGTGACCCGCCGCGCTGAACGCGCCGCGTGGGCAGCCGTAGATTCAAGCCCCGCAGAAACCAGCGCTCTGCCGGCAAAATATTTGAACAGACTGTCGGACCTATTGTTCATCCTGAGCCGGTACGCCAACCCCGGGGGCGATGTTCAGTGGGTGCCGGGAGCATCTCGCTCTACCGACCGATAGGGATCAAGCTGCGGGGCGTCCGCGTTCGGATCGACCGGACGGACGGGATTCGAGCCAGGACAAGAAAGCCGTCAGCGCACCCCGATCGAGAGCTATCTCGAACTCGCGACCGCCGTCGGTCAGCTCCAATATCGAGATTTCGTCGGTCATGATGTCGAACTCGTTGTCCCGCGGTTTACGACGTCCCACGACTTCGATGCCCTGACGGGTCATTCGGTGATCGGGGCCTGGCCGCAAGCTGGACAATTTGAAGAACAGCAAGGTGTTGTCGCCGTATCGGATGACACCGTGGCGCCATCCGCGTCCCCCCGCGGCCGGCGTCACTCGAACAATGGCAGCTGTGCCGCCGCGGCGAAGGATGTTCAGCCGATACAAAAAAGCGGCGACAAAGACTGCGAGCAGCACAACCAGAATGATCAGGACGATCACTCCAACGTGTATCACAGCCTTCGTCGCCGCCTTCCGAAAGAACCTAGGCCCGCTCGGCGGCGCGGATCCGACCCTTCGCAGCAGCGAGGGCTTCCTTGTCGTCACCGCCTGCGTCGAGCACCGCACGAGCCGCTTCGACGTCGATGTCCTGCGCGAAGTCCGCAGACTCCGCCAGAACAGTGACGGTCTTACCCGTGACCGAGAGGAAGCCCCCGTGGACTGCGGCGACGATCTTCTCGCCATCAGTCGTCGTGATGGAGACCGTCCCAGCCTCGACAAGCTGACCCAAGACGGGCTCATGGCCGACCATGATTCCGATTTCGCCTTCGGTGGTCTGAGCACTCACCAAAGTCGCGCTACCGGACCACAGCTTCTGCTCCACCGCAACGAGTGAAACGTCCATGCCGTTCGTTTCCACAGATGTCACGGCGGGCTACTTTCCGGCCATCTTCTTGGCCGCAGCCTCGACGTCGTCGAGTCCACCACAGCTATTGAAGGCCTGCTCGGGAAGGTGATCGAATTCGCCCTTGGTGACCTTGTCGAATGCCTCGATGGTGTCGGCGAGCGACACGACCGAACCTGGCTCGCCGGTGAACTTCTCAGCAACGATGAAGTTCTGGCCGAGGAACTTCTGAATACGGCGTGCGCGGCCGACCAGAACCTTGTCCTCTTCCTGAAGCTCGTCCATACCGAGGATGGCGATGATGTCCTGCAGCTCCTTGTACTTCTGCAGGATCCGCTTGACCTCGTTCGCGACGCGGAAGTGCTCTGCCCCGACGATGCCGGGCTCGAGGATTCGCGACGTCGAGCTCAGCGGGTCCACAGCGGGGTAGATACCCATCTGCGAAATCGGACGAGAGAGCTCGGTGGTCGCGTCGAGGTGCGCGAACGTGGTGGCGGGCGCCGGGTCGGTGTAGTCGTCGGCGGGAACGTAGATCGCCTGCAGTGAGGTGATCGAACGGCCACGGGTCGAGGTGATGCGCTCCTGGAGCTCACCCATCTCGTCCGCCAACGTCGGCTGGTAACCCACGGCAGACGGCATGCGGCCCAGCAGGGTCGACACCTCCGAACCTGCCTGTGTGAAACGGAAGATGTTGTCGATGAACAGAAGAACGTCCTGTCCCTGAACATCGCGGAAGTACTCCGCCATGGTCAGCGCCGACAGAGCGACGCGCATACGCGTGCCCGGCGGCTCGTCCATCTGGCCGAAGACGAGGGCGGTGTCCTGAAGGACGCCCATCTCTTCCATTTCGAGGTAGAGGTCGGTTCCCTCACGGGTGCGCTCACCGACGCCTGCGAATACGGAAGTACCCGAGAATTCGCGAGCGATACGGGTGATCATCTCCTGGATGAGAACCGTCTTGCCCACGCCGGCACCGCCGAAGAGGCCGATCTTGCCGCCCTTGACGTACGGGGTGAGAAGGTCGATGACCTTGATGCCGGTCTCGAACATGATGGCCGACGGCTCGAGGGTGTCGAAGGCGGGGGCCGGGCGGTGGATCTCCCACCGGTCGGCAACTTCGCCGAGTTCTTCCGAGGTGATGTCGAGAGGTTCGCCGATCACGTTGAACACGTGACCGAGGACCTTGTCTCCTACCGGCACGGTGATTCCGATACCGGTGTTCTGCACGGCCGCGCCGCGCCGCAGGCCATCGGTGGGCTTGAGGCA
>JBBSSG010000189.1:0-6617 GCA_038242295.1 Mycobacteriales bacterium
GAGATCGGCGCCCGGCTTTGTGACGACATAGGCTCGGCCGACCTCGCCCATGCGCTCGTCGGGCACACCGATCACTGCGGCCTCGTACACCCCTGGCAAACGCAGCAGCATCGCCTCGATCTCGGCGGGGTAGACGTTGAACCCGCCGCTTATGAACATGTCCTTGAGACGGTCGGTGATGTCGAGATAGCCGCGCTCGTCAAGGACGCCGACATCGCCGGTGTGCAACCATCCGTCGTCGTCGATGGCCTTTGCCGTCGCCTCGGCGTCATCCAGGTACCCGAGCATCACGTTGGGGCCGCGCAGCAAGATCTCGCCCTTGTCCCCGATTCTGATCTCGAATCCTGCAGTAGCCCGCCCGGACGAGTTGGACACGGTCACCGGGTCGTCGTCGGTGCGGCACATCGTCGCGACTACCGCTTCGGTCTGGCCGTACGCCGTCAGTACGGCGTCGAAAGCCAGTTCCGACTGCATCCGCTCGACCAGAGCCACGGGTACTGGGGCGGCGCCGGTGACGGCAAGCCGAAGGTTGGACAAGTCGTAGTCGGCGCGTCGGGGATGATCAAGAATGCTCTGGTAGATCGTCGGTGCGCCTGGAAGTACGCTGATCCGCTGCTTCGACACGATCGCCATCACCGCCTCCACATCGAACACTGCCATCGGTACCACTGTGGCCCCGGCGAGCAATGCAGCAACGAACCCTGCTTTGTAGCCGAAGCTGTGAAAGAACGGATTGATGATCAGGTAATTGTCGTCGCAGGTTAGTTCAGCATTGTCGGCCCACGACTGCGCGACTCCGATCAGCTGGCGATGCGCACTCAGGACGCCCTTGCTACGCCCCGTGGTGCCCGAGGTGAAGAGAATGTCGGAGACTGATTCGGCATCGAGGGACGCGGCGCGCGAGTCGGCTTCAGTCCGGGAAGTATCGGTGCCGAGGGCCAGGAAAGCGTCCCAGTCGCGGACTCCGGTCGTCGGTACATCGTTGCCGCCGAGCGGTACTCGTACGATCACCGGTAGATGCAATTCAGGTGCGACCGCTCTCAGTTCCCCCAGCCGGTCGGTACCGAGAAACTCACCGGCAACCACCAGCGCGTCGGCATGTACACGCTCGACTATGTCGGCCGCTTCGGTGCCGGTGTACCGAGTGTTGATGGGGACGACGATGCCGCCCGCCCAGTGGACGCCGAGGGCTGCCACCATCCAGTGATAGGTGTTCGGTGACCATATCGCTACGCGTGCGCCCACTCCGATTCCGGTTTCGACGAGCGAGGCCGCGAAAGCTTGCACCTGCTCGCGTAGTTGAGTAAAGGTCAGGTGAACGGCGCCGTCGACGACCGCGACACCTTCGGGATAGCTCTCGGCGGCCTGCTCGAGCGCGGCTGGGGTTGTTCTCGGTTCTGCGGTCATTCGACTCCTCACCTAGCACTTGCTTGGTACGTTATCTTATAGTGGTGGAACAGAGCGGAAGCCTCTACCAGAAAAAGCGCGCAACTTACCTTGCCGAGCATGTGCTCGGCCTCTCGCGAGAGGCACATCTGAAATGACTAGCTCACCCCTGGCTGAAGTTCCCGTCGAAACTCCGGGACACGGACTGCTCGACGGTAAGAAGGTCGTCGTCACCGCGGCTGCCGGGACCGGAATCGGCTTCGCTACTGCGCGTCGAATGCTGCTCGAAGGTGGGGACGTGCTCGTCTCCGACTTCCACGAACGCAGGCTCGGCGAAACCGTCGACAAGTTGTCCGCAGAATTTCCATCACAGAACGTCGCGTCGATAGTGTGCGACGTGTCCTCGACCGAACAGGTGAACGCGCTCATCAGCGGCGCAGCGGCGCAGCTCGGCCGAATCGACGTCATCGTCAACAATGCAGGGCTGGGCGGTGAGACGCCTGTGGTCGATATGACCGACGAGCAATGGGACCGCGTTCTCGACGTCACGCTCACTAGCACTTTTCGTTCGACCCGGGCCGCCCTTCGCTACTTTCGGGGCGTCGAGCACGGGGGCGTGCTGGTGAACAACGCCTCTGTTCTCGGCTGGCGTGCGCAGCATTCGCAGGCCCACTATGCCGCAGCAAAGGCTGGAGTGATGGCGTTGACGCGCTGTTCGGCCATCGAGGCTGCCGAGTACGGCGTCCGAATCAACGCGGTGGCCCCTTCCATTGCCCGGCACGCATTTCTGGCCAAGGTCACCAGCGAAGAGCTTCTGGACCAACTGGCAGCCGGCGAAGCCTTCGGCCGTGCGGCCGAGGTGTGGGAAATCGCGGCAACCATCGCCATGCTCGCCAGCGACTACACCACGTACCTGACCGGAGAAGTCATCTCGATCTCGTCGCAGCGGGCTTGAGCAAATTCTTCAACGATCCACGCCCGTCGTGAAACACGACATCTGCAGCATCTAGGAACAGGAGAAATCATGGCCGAGGCATACATCGTCGATGCGGTGCGTACCCCGATCGGGAAAAAGAACGGCGGTCTGTCTGCTGTCCATCCGGCTGATCTCGCAGCGCACATCATCAAGGCAGTCGTCGACCGCACCGGCATCGACCCCGGAGAGGTCGACGACGTGATCTTCGGATGCGTCGACGCAATCGGGGGACAGGCTGGCAACATCGCCCGGACGGCATGGCTCGCTGCCGGATACCCGCAGCACGTACCCGGCGTCACCGTCGATCGGCAGTGTGGCTCCAGCCAGCAAGCACTGCATTTCGGCGCTCAAGCGATTCTGTCGGGGACCGCAGATCTGATCGTCGCCGGCGGCGTCCAGAACATGTCGCAGATCCCGATCTCCGCAGCGATGATCGTCGGACAACAGTACGGATTCGACACGCCGACCAGTGGCTCTACCGGCTGGAAAGAAAACTTCGGGGACCAAGAGGTGTCTCAATTCCACGGGGCGGAACTGATCGCGGAGAAGTGGGACATCAGCCGCGAGCAGCTCGAGCAGTGGGCCTTGCAAAGCCATGAACGCGCGAAAGTGGCGATCTCGGAGGGGCGGTTCGACAACGAGGTCGTTGCACTCGGTGATGCCACTGTCGACGAAGGCCCCCGTGAGACCAGCCTCGAGAAGATGGCGGCGTTGAAGGTGCTCGTGGAAGGTGGACGCCTCACAGCTGCTGTGGCAAGCCAGATCTCCGACGGTGCTTCGGCGGTACTGCTTGCGTCCGAGGACGCAGTGAAGAAATTCGACCTGAAGCCTCGCGCTCGCGTGCATCATCTCAGCGCCCGCGGCGACGACCCGATCTTCATGCTCAGTGCTCCGATACCCGCGACCAAGTACGCGTTGAGCAAAGCTGGATTGACGATCGACGACATCGATCTCATCGAAATCAACGAGGCGTTCGCACCAGTTGTTCTCGCGTGGATCAAGGAGATCGGCGCGGATCCGGCAAAGGTGAATGTCAACGGCGGCGCAATCGCACTAGGGCATCCGCTCGGAGCGACCGGAACCAAGCTCATGGCAACTTTGTTGAACGAGCTCGAGCGAACCGGTGGCCGCTACGGCTTGCTCACCATCTGCGAGGGCGGCGGAACGGCGAACGTGACGATAATCGAACGGCTGTAACAACTTGTCAGTCTCTCTCTTCATCCGGTGACGGGTGAAGAAAGAGACTGACAAGAGTTTCAGCGTAGTTTTTGCAGCGACTCGATTCGCTCGACCGCCTGGGACATGACCCGATCGATGAGCTCCTGGCAGCTGGGCAGATCATCGAGTAGGCCCACAACCTGCCCGGATGCGAGTACACCCGCTTCTGTATTGCCGTCCACCAAGCCCGCTTTGAGCAGCATCGGAGTGTTGGCAGCCATGATGATCTGTTGCCAAGTGCGGTCGCCGGACTTCTTCATGGCGATACCGTCGCGCATCAGCGTCGACCACTTCATGCCGGTCATCGACTTGAACTTCGACGCGTTCCTCGCGGCAGCTATCAGCCCGCTTACGTAGCTCGAGTGCTCGAGACGATCGACCAATTCGGTGTCGAGTACTCGATGCGGCATTCCATCGACTTTGCGCGAGACGGTGGTGCCGTTCAGCCCGCGCTCGAGGTACTGCTGTTTGACCGAATCGGGCACTGCACTGTCGCTGGTGAGCAGAAACCTTGTGCCCATTGCTATCCCGGCCGCACCGTAGGACAGCGCGGCTGCCAGACCGCGCCCGTCGAAGAAGCCGCCCGCTGCGATCACCGGAATGTCGACTGCATCGAGCACGCTCGGCAGAAGGAGCGTGGTGGCAACGGGGCCGGTATGTCCGCCGCCCTCACCGCCCTGGACGATCACAGCGTCGGCGCCCCAGGCTGCGACCTTGACAGCGTGCTTCGCGGCACCGATCGACGGAACCACCACGACACCGTGATCTTTGAGCTTGCTGATCAGATCTTTCTTCGGTGCTAAGGCGAACGATGCGACCTTGACGTCTTCGCGGATCAGTAGATCGATTCGCTCCTGTGCGTCGGAGGCATCAGCACGAATGTTTATGCCGAACGGCTTGTCGGTCAACGCCTTTGTTCTCGAGACCGCGACCTCGAGCTCTTCGTACGTCATCGTCGCTGATGCGAGAATTCCCAATCCACCCGCGTTGGACGTGGCGGCGGTCAGACGTGGTCCCGATACCCACCCCATACCGGTCTGGACGATGGGGTGATCGATTCCGACGAGTTCGGTCAATGCAGTGCGCAGGACAGCGCTCATACCGAGACCTCCCGGTCACGCAGGTTCTTCGGGTCGAGGACCTCGCGGATGAGTCGCAACTCTTCAGCGCTGGGGTCGCGGGTGACCTCGGCTGTGTCCAGGCTATCGATCTCGAACGACGTCGCAGCCGAGACTGTGTCGGCCGTTACGCCGGGATGCAGGCTCAGTGCCCGCATCGTGTGGCCAGGGCCGCCGAAGTCGAAGACGCCGAGGTTGGTTACTACACGGGGGATCGAGAGGAATCTAAACGCAGGGTTCTGCGGATCGACTTTGTCGTAGCCCACACCGGAGACGATGTCGACTTTGTCCACGAACACCCGCGCGGAATGCTTACCAACCCAGTAGCTGGTCGCGTGGTTGATGGAGTTTCCTGGCGCTCCGCGGACACCGAACATCTGCCGGGTGGGGTGCTGCAGCGGTCCGAACGCGGACAGGTTCTGGTTGCCGTAACGGTCGAGCTGGTTGGCGCCCATCACCACATGGCGCCGGCCGGAGGCGACAACATCGAATACTTTGTTGAACGGCATCCAGCCTTCGACTGCTCCCTTCTTGCCGAGTGCTGGCGTGTCCGCGAAAATCAGTGCAGCACCATCGGTGATGAGCAAGTCCGGCTCCGTGGTCAACCGAGCTAGCCGCGCACCGATTTGCGGCAGAGTCGCCATAGGGCTCGCCATGATTTCGCCGGCACCGGCAAAGATGTCGGCGCATGCGAGGGCGCAGTATTCGGCGCGGGTGATGGTCTCGGTGGAGGTCATGCCTGCTCCTTGGTGAAAGTTTCGACAGCTGACTGATAGTCGGCTTCGGATCCGGCGAGAAAGCGATCTTTGAACACCTGCCATGTTTCTGCGCTCTTGGCAGCTTCGGCATAGTGGCGTTGAAACTTCTCGTCACGTCCGTAGTCGTCGCCGGCAAGGGTGAAGTGAGCACCGTTCGGTGCCTCGACGATACCCTCGACCATCATGCGATTGAGGATGAGCGATTGCAGCGGTACTGCCTCGACCAGCTCACTGGTCGGCACGATGCGTTCGACGGAGACATAGGCTTTATCGGCAGCCAGGCAGAAGAGGTCATCGAAGTAGGGGTCGACGCCGTTGTAGGCACAGTTGCCGTGCTCGTCCCCAAGATTCAAGTGCACCAGTGCCGCATCGAGTTTGAGTGCAGGCATCGCAATGAGGGTCTCGCTCAAGCCCGCCTCGTCGGCATACGGGGACACGACTGTCTTCAACTCGCCGTCCCAGAAGTTCGGCACGTCGGACCCGAGACCCGCGCGAATGGGGAGGAACGAGAGCCGGGCAGCGGCGGCCTGAAGTCCGGATCTGATCATGCCCTCGTCCATTTCGCGAGCAACGATCGAGCCGCTGGTGCGGGCTTGTGAGAACCACGGATCGTAGAACGGCGCGGAATCGAGCGAAACGAATCCGTAGTAGGCCTTGCTGACCTTGCCTGCCGAACACAGTAATCCGAGGTCCGGACCACCGTAAGTGACGACGGTCAGGTCCGTCAGGTCCGAGCGCAGAATTGCGCGGACCAGTGCCATGGGTTTGCGGCGTGATCCCCAGCCGCCCAGCCCGATGGTCATACCGCTACGCAGTTCACCGACTACGTCGTCGAGTGACATCCTCTTGTCGCGCATATATCTTCGGTCCGCTCCGTTGAAGTAGTGGTTGTATCGATGCCTCTGTCAAACCAAGCTCTTGCTTGGTACGCTAACACGGAAATGATCCGAGGGATCAGCGGTTCGGCTGATCGACTTCCACGTCAGTGGCCAGAACACCTACCCCTGGCAGCAGGCAACGCCGGAAACTTTAGGAGACAATCGTGAACGACATGCTCGACGGACGAGTCGCAATCGTGACAGGAGCCGGGCGCGGCTTGGGCCGAGCGCATGCTTTGGCGCTCGCGGCTGCCGGTGCCAAAGTTGTCGTCAACGACATCGA
>JBBSSG010000190.1:0-6520 GCA_038242295.1 Mycobacteriales bacterium
GGCGAAACCTACACACCGGGCTTGGCGACGTATTGCGCCAGCAAGTTCGCCGTTGTCGGCTTCACCGATGCAGCGAGGGTCGAGCATCGCGGTACAGGTGTGGAGTTCTCCATGGTCTTGCCATCGTTCGTCAACACCGAATTGACCGCCGGCACCACGGGAGTCCGCGGATTCAAGAGCGCGGAGCCAGAGGATATCGCCGCCGCGATTGTGGCATTGATCGAAACGCCAAAGCCTCGGGTCCGGGTGACCAAGATTTTCGGCGCCGCGGTGGCTAGCCAAAAGTTCCTCCCTCGCCGAATCGCCGAAGCACTCAACCGCGCGTTGGGGGCCGACAGCGTCTTCCTCGAGCAGGTCGACACAAACGCTCGACGCGCCTACGAGGAGCGCGCCCGCCAGAACTGAGAAAGGCGCCCAGTGCAGTCAATGGATCACCCTGCACTGGGCGCGGCCGAACATTGCGCAATCCCTGAGCTAGATCGTGTACGCCAGAGCCGTGGTCAGCTGCCGTCCGAGCGGCTCATCGCCGACAAATTTGACCTTTTCGATTGCTAGATCGTAGTCGACCCGGCCTCCACACAAGCGCGTGAACAATCCGGTCGGTAGTTCGATCGTCACCGTTGCAGGTCCTGGCAGTTCGTCGACGACCTGGGCTCGCCCGTCCACGCTGACGTGTATCCGGCGCGGCCTGACGCCAGTCAGGTCGAAGGTCACTGATGTGCCGTCCGGTGCTTTGCCGAGTTTGCTGACGATGTATCCGAGGGAGGCGATAATTTCGTCGACCGCAAGATCGGCAGCCGAGCAGTCCATGCCGCCGGGCAGTGCGAGGGTGTCTCGGATGTCTTGCTCGTGCATCCAGCAGTCGAAGACGCGGATCCGCATGAAGCGTCCGTAAGTCGACTGTCCAGCAGGAGTCCACGACGGCGCGGCAAAGTCTTCGGCGGTCATCGCTCGGAGCGCGCTAGCGCGCTCCGCTGTTGTGGCGCGGAACTGCTCCATCATCTCGGTGGAACTCAGCCGACTGAAGGCCTGCACCCACGTCTCATTGAGGACGCCGATCTTGTTGTGCACGTGCGCAAGTGCGTCGAAGTCGGTGTCGGATTCCGGGGGCGTGTGCCCGGCAAGAGAGCGCTCTGTGCCGACAATGTGCGCGATCAGATCGTGTACGGTCCAGCCCGGACATGGACTGGCAGCGGCCCATTGGTCGTCATCGAGCTCGCACACCAGTGAGTCGATCGCCGCCCACAGGTCGATCAATGTCTCGACGACGGTGTCTTTGTCGGTCACGGTGTCCTCCTTCTTGGAAATTCGATTCTGTTCAGTCGCGATGTAACTCAGCTGACCCTGTGTGGACGATAGGCGCCGGGCGGGCTGCCTGTCCACCGTCGAAACGCGCGTCGAAACGCGCTGGGCTCGGAGAATCCCAGGCGCTCGGAGATGTCTTCCACACTGTCGTCCCCGCTGACAAGACTCGCGATCGCCGCGTCGCGCAAGATCTCTTCTTTGATCTGACGAAACGAGGTGCTCTCTTCATTGAGAAGTCGGCGTAGGCGCTGTGCGCTGATTGCGAGGCTATCTGCCGCCTGGTCCGCCGTTGGCCAGCGCCCTTGTTGACTGCGCTCGATGAGCTTACGCACTTTCGTAGCCGACGTGCTGCCGTAATCTCGGCGGAACAGCAGGTCGGCAGGTGAATTCTTGATAAAAGTCAGGAGCTCTCGTTCCTCGCGGATCACTGGCGCCGACAGATACTCGACAGCAAAAGTCATTCTGGCGCGTTCGGTATCGAATGTCGGGACGCATCCGAAAATGAGGTCGTAGTCTTCCTTATGGCTCGGTGGATCGAACGGGAATTCCAAGCCTTCCAGCACGATTCGTTTGCCGATCAGCCATGCCGCGAACCGCTGAACAACCGAGAGGATGATCTCGGATGTCACGGGCTCCACATCGCGGCCGGGATCGACGCCGAACTCGACTCGAGCGTGATATTCGCCCTCGATCAACGCTGCTTGCGAGAAGCCTGTGGTTATCCGCGAAAATTCACACAGACGAATCAACGCGGTTCGAAGATCGGGGGAGTGAATGAGAGCCAGTGAGATCATGCGAAAAGTGCCGCGGGGGACTGGTTGCGGACCCATCCTGAGTAACTCGTCGTCGGTCGCCTTCCACAGCCACTGTGCGACCTTCGTTGCCTGATCGGGAGTGATCCTCGACGCGTCTTGGTACATCAGGCCCGGTGAGATCCGGGCATTCCACAGGGCGAGTTTTACGTCGATTCCATACTTTTCAGCCGAAACGAGCGCGGAACGAACAAAGCGGATAGGGACTGTGTGTTCGGACATCTCTCGCTTTTCTCGGGTGCAGTCGGAGTATCGAATCTTCCGACGCTTGCTCGCCCAGAATGGGCCGACTCCGAATGTTGTCCAGAGGCTACCAGTTGTGGAATCCGAGGGCCGAAATCGCTTGAAATGAAGCGTGCTTCGTGCGGGAGGGTTCACCCCAGTCGCACGAAGCACGTCAGTTGATCAATGGCAGGAGTATCGCCGGCGATGCGTTCGTAGCTCAGGCAGGCGGGGCCTGATTGAGCAGAGGTACGACCAGATGACACTCGACCGCCGGGATCGCTGTGGGATCGAGAGCCTGACGGATCACGTCGAGTGTGATGTCGTCGTACACAATAGTCACGTGGTCGGCGTAGTCCTGCGCGCAGATATCCTGCAACACGATGTTTTTCACGTTGGGCGCAGGGGGGAGCTGGGCTTCGGCCACGGTGATCAACAAACTGTTTCGGGAGATGATGGTGGTATAGCGGACCTGAGGCCGGGTAAGGCCGTTGGCTGCGGTTTCTCGTATGAAGTCCGAGCCGACTGAGAAGTCGGTCGACGCCGCCAAGAGCAGTCCAAATGCGCTGCGAAGCACCGGGTTAGCCGCGATGACTGGCGCGATGCCGTACAGCGCTACACCGTTGGTCGCAGGCTCGACCCCCACAAATGTGTCGACCTTGTCCGCGCCGTCGAGGACATTTATGTAATACAGCGGCAGCAACCCGCCCTGCGAATGTCCGACGAGATCCACCTTCGCCGAACCCGTTTCGGCTCTCACCTTGTCGACGAATGCTGCGAGCTGGAGGCCGGACGCGCGCATGTTGCCAGTTTGCTGGATGGGGCTGCCGTGCGCTCCGCCATAATTCAACCCGAAGACGCAGTAGCCGTCGGCCGCGAGCTGGGGGGCGATATAAGACCAGTTGGTGTAAGAGTTCTCGAAAGTACCGTTGACCAAGATGAGTGGCCGAGGGTGGGACGGACTCGGGACGCATCCGGGCACGTTCATGCCCGCAGGCTCGACGTCGGGATTGCTCAGTGAGTACCCGAGCGCCTGGATCCAGTTGGTCTGAATCGGTGGCGGCGGTGGCGGGGGTGATCCGGGCTGTGCGGTCGCGATGGGTGCGCTGAAGACCGCCAGCGCGGCGGCGAGGAGTCCCGTGACCGCTGATGCTGCGACGCGGGTTCGTCTCGTGGATGTCATTGCTACCTCTCGGTGGGGCTGCGTGCTGCGGTGGGGCGGCAGTACGGGTCGAGATGCCTGGGGCAGACGCCCACAGGGACCTTCTGATGTGTTCTGTTTTACGTTCTCTACGACCGTGATTCTCTAGACGCCCGCAGCAATGTCTACGACGCCGCTATCGGCTGCGCGACCCAATACCTCCCCGATATTGCTGTACGAATGTATAGCATCAGTTGGGTCCAGACACCTGGTTTCTGAATGAAACTTACTGGCGAAGAACGGGTGCGTCTGTTGGCACACGAGAAGTGGTTCACGGCAACGAATTCCGGTCACGAGAAATACGTAATATCAGCGTTCAGCGGGGCGGTATGCCGTAATGACGACGGCGCCGCCGAGGCCGATGTTGTGTTGCAGCGCAACCTTGGCGTCCGATACCTGCCTCTTGTCGGCAGTGCCGCGCAACTGCCAGGTGAGTTCGCTGGCCTGTGCGAGGCCGGTGGCTCCGAGCGGATGTCCCTTGGAGATGAGTCCGCCGGACGGATTGACCACCCAGCGTCCGCCGTACGTGGTCTCGCCGGCATCGATGAGCTTTCCGCCGTCACCCTCGGCGCACAGCCCTAAAGCCTCGTAGGTGATGAGTTCGTTGACCGAGAAGCAGTCGTGCAGTTCGATGACGTCGATGTCGTCGGGACCGATCTGGGCCTGCTCGTACACCTTGTGTGCTGCCCTCTTGGTCATGTCCGCGCCGACGATCGTGATGGCGCTCTTGTCGGAGAAGGTCGACTCCAAGTCGGTGACCATTGTCTGCCCGACAATCTCGACCGCTTGGTCGGCAAGATCGTGCTTGTCGACGAAGGCTTCACTGGCGACGATGACCGCACCTGACCCGTCGGAGGTAGGGGAGCACTGCAACCTGGTGAGTTCGACGGGCGCGTAGATCATTTTCGAGCTTTTGATCTCGTCCAACGTGTACTCGTCCTGGAATTGCGCGGACGGGTTGTTCACAGAATGGCGATGGTTCTTCTCGCCGATCTTCGCGAAATGATCGGGAGTGGTTCCGTAGCGTTGCATGTGTTCGAGACCAGCGGCGCCGAACATCCACGGGGCCGGTGGGAAAGCGAACTCCGTGAGCTCGGCCAATGCCTGAATGTGGCGCATCAACGGCTGCTCGCGATCCTCGTAGCCCGAGGCCAAAGAACCCGGTTGCATCTTTTCGAAACCCAACGCCAGTGCGCATTCTGCCAACCCGCCGCGTATCGACTGAGCTGCCAGATACAACGCCGTCGACCCGGTTGCACAGTTGTTGTTGACGTTAGTGATCGGAATACCGGTCATGCCGAGTTCGTAGATTGCGCGCTGACCGCACGTCGAATCGCCGTACATGTATCCGACGTGGGCCTGCTCGATCAAATCGAACGAGATGCCGGCATCCTCCAAAGCCTTGGTGCCTGATTCCTTGGCCATGACCGGATAATCCCAGCCCTCACGGGAGCCCGGCTTCTCGAACTTCGTCATACCGACCCCGATGACGAATACTTTGTTCTTGCTCATGACTGGCTCCTGCGATCTCGGCGAGCCCGTCCTTGATGAGGACTGCCCGTCGTTGTCGATGCTTTCGAAGACATGGATTCCGTGCGGCTTCTGCCACACGGAAGTGGTTATTGCCTGGCCTGGGCGCGCGGGTTTTGCGAAGCGAGCCGCGAGCGGCTCCGGATTGTCAGGGGCCAGACTTGCGAGTAGCGCGTGCGAGTCGAAGGCCAGGGGAAAGCGTTCTGACCTCGTGAAGAATGGCAACGCCACTTGTCGCTCACCGCACACACGTGGACGTCCTCAGCGTGACGACGGTCATACTAGGAACGATAGCGAGCCGCAGTGCCGCTGAATATGACCGGAAGTCGCGTTTGTTGTGACAGTTTCGATCGCTGGCCCACGGCGGCGAACACAGTCGCGACACTCGCGAAGAAGAACACTGAGGAGTTGTGATCGTGATCGGCACCAGAGATGTCCACGCCGGAAGTGCTGGCGAGCGATGAGAGCTATGCGGGCCCGACTGCTGCGCGCCAGGGAGTCTTTTTGGTTCCTGCCGGCGGTGCTCGGGATCTCGGCACTCGTGCTGGCGCAGCTTCTGATCAGGCTCGACCGCTATCTCGACGGCACCGACTTCGGTGCGTGGGGAGTGCTGCTGTATAGAGTCGGGGCCAGTGGAAGCCGCGATATTCTCGGCGCCATCGGTGGCTCGATGCTCGCAGTGGCGGCAACGTCGTTCTCGATCACCATTTCGGTGCTCGCAACCGCAAGCTCCACTTATGGTCCGCGGTTAGTACGAAACTTCATGTCCGACAGAGGAAACCAGTTCGTGCTCGGGATCTTCGGGGCGACGTTCTTGTATTCGCTGATGGTCCTGCGCTCGATCCGTTCGGAAACGACCGACGGAATATCTTTTGTTCCGGATATTGCAGTCAATGTCGCGGTTCTGCTGGCGGTGCTCGATGTCGCGGTGCTGGTGTATTTCATCCACCACATCGCAAATTCGATCCAGGTATCCACACTCTCCGCACGAGTACGCGGCGAGCTGGTTGCGGTGGTCGACGTGCTGTATCCGGAGACCACGCCTAAAAGCGATGCCGCCGTGCGTCCGTTACCCGCAGCCTCAGTGGATGTGCTCGCACGGGCGTCAGGATTCGTCGTCGGTGTCGACGAGCAGGCCTTGCTCTCGGCGGCTCGTGCCGGCAATTGCATCATCGAAATGAAGATCGGGCCCGGGGATCACCTCATTGAGGGTGAAACGGTGGCGAAGGTAAGCGGTTATACCGATCCAGAGACTGACGCAAACACCGAGCCAGCGATCCGAGCAGCCATTTATCTAGGCGATACCCGAACCCCGACGCAGGACATTCGGTTCGCCGTCCAGCAGCTGACGGAAATGGCGGTGCGGGCAATGTCGCCGAGCACCAACGACCCCTATACCGCCCGAAATGCTCTCGCCGAACTCGCTGTCGGCCTGGTGCCGCTCGGCACC
>JBBSSG010000191.1:0-6361 GCA_038242295.1 Mycobacteriales bacterium
ACACCGGATCAGGTGGAGTTCCGGTCGGCAACTGGTTCAACAGACTGGCATTTGCCGCGAAGTACGCCGAGAGAAATATTTTGTTCTCGGGTGCCATCGGGGACGACTCCAAGATTCTGTTCGACCGCGATCCTCGGGAGCGGGTTCAGAAAGTAGCGCCGTGGCTGACTACCGACAGTGACTCCTACCCCGCAGTGGTCGACGGAAAAATTGTTTGGATCGTCGACGGCTACACCACGTTGAAGGACTACCCGTACGCACAGCGCGCTTCGCTCGACGGACTCACAGCAGACAGTGTCGAACCGACGACGGGTAGGCCGCTGCCGAAGGATGAGGTGTCCTACATCCGTAACTCGGTCAAGGCGACCGTCGACGCGTACGACGGTTCGGTGACGCTGTACCAGGTAGACGACAACGATCCGGTACTGAACGCGTGGATGGGCGTATTTCCGGATTCGGTTCAGCCCGAGTCCGAAGTCTCGGACGAGCTTCGCTCACACTTTCGCTACCCAGAGGACCTGTTCAAGGTTCAGCGCGAAATGCTCGCGAAATACCACGTCGATGATCCGAGTGAGTTCTTCACCAACAACGCGTTCTGGTCGGTGCCGAGCGATCCGACGATCGAAGGTGGAACAGATCTGAACCAGCCGCCCTACTACGTGTTGATCGGTGATCCGAAGACTGGGGAGCCGTCGTTCCGCTTGACCAGTGCGATGGTCGGATTCAACCGAGAGCTGTTGTCCGCCTACATCTCGGTGCGATCGGATCCGGAGAATTACGGTAAGTTCACCGTCCTGCAGTTGCCGACCGAGACACAGACTCAAGGTCCGCAGCAGGCACAGAACTCGATGACGTCCGATGCGCGCGTGGCGTCGGACAGAACGCTGCTGCAGCAATCGAACAAAATTCAATACGGCAACCTACTGACGTTGCCGATTGCCGATGGCGGAATTCTCTACGTCGAGCCGCTGTACACCGAACGCAACACTGCTTCGACCTCGACATTCCCGCAGCTGACCAGGGTGCTGGTCAGTTACCGGGAACCAGGGTCCGGGGGCGGCGTGCGCGTCGGATATGCGGCTACATTGTCCGAGGCCCTCGATCAGGTCTTCGGTTCGGGTATAGGCACCGTTGCCACGGCGCCGGGTGGTGACGCGGCTGACCCGAAGCCGTCTACAGGTGCGGCTGCTCCAGGGGGAGACACCCAGCAGGGGACGACACCTCCAGCTACGGGTACGACACCTCCGGAGAAGGGTGAGCCCTCGGCGGCAGAGGTGCAGCGATTGAATTCCGCGCTGGCCGATGTCAGGGCAGCTCAGCAGAGCGGGGATCTCGGGCGACTGGGTGACTCTTTCGATGCATTGCAGTCGGCCATCGACGCCTACAACGGCAAGTAGCCGATAGCTACGACAAAGGCGGCGGCATTACTTCTCTTCCTGAAGTAATGCCGCCGCCTTTGCTGTGTGCGGGTGCAGTCCGGCCGAGGCTAGCGGCCGAACGAAGCTAGTGCGGCGGAGTTCGTGCTGACGAGATGCTCGAACTGAGCGCTCACACCGAACTGCTCGGCAAGCTTGGAGGCTGCGTCGAAGCTTTGCTGCGCCGCCGTAGTGGCCTGCTCTGCGTACTGCTGAGCAGCTGCCTGGTACTCCGGTGCAACCGGGAGTGCCGGTGCTTGGGGAGCGTCAGGAGCTTGCTGGACCGGTGCGGCTGGTGCCTGCTGCACCGGTGCTGCCGCTGGTGCCTCTTCAGCGGAGGCTCCCGAGGTCAGCTGCTGGCCACAAACGGGCCATGCGCCGACACCCTGGGTCTGCAGAACGTTCTCTGCAACTCGGATCTGCTCGGCCTTGGATGCGTTCGCCGGCGATCCGCTACCACCGTTGCCTGCCCAGGTGCTCTGGCTGAACTGCAGACCACCGTAGTAGCCGTTGCCGGTGTTGATGTTCCAGTCGCCACCGCTCTCGCACTGTGCGACGCCGTCCCAGTTGTACTCTGCTGCGCTGGCGGTGCCAACGGAAAGGCCCATTGGAATTGCTACGACGGCGCCGGTGACGGCGGCCCATCCGAGTGCACGCTTGCCGAAATTCGTTGCTTTGGTCATACGGGGTGAAACCTCCTCCGCGCTTGCCTTCGCAACCAGCCATGGGACAAATCGACTTGATCTTCGTCTCGAGGCACCTTGTACGAGTTGACCCGTACGTGTCGCGGCTCCGCCCCCGTGAGTATCGGGGAACCATCCCCCGCGGGGCAGAGCGACGCAGCGGCGGGGGTGGTACTGACCCTGCGTTGTAGGGCCGACAGCGAAGGTAGTCGAGGATCTTCGTGACGTCACACTAAGAATTCCTGGCAAAACTATTCACCTACTGGGACTGCCCACAGTAATTCACCTGGTCACAGCGGTTCGCGACCCATTTGTGTCCGGTTCGTTACACCTCTGTTATGTGGCATGAATCACGAGGATTTCGTGACGTGACGCACTGGTGGAAGGCGTACTCGGCAGTGTATTTGTGACGTGGGTGATCACGCAGAAGTAGGGCTCGCCGTGGATCTGGTACGCGATTTGCAATCGACTGACGCCGTCGAGTAACTTTAGGTCTGCAACGCGGGGTGGAGCAGCTCGGTAGCTCGCTGGGCTCATAACCCAGAGGTCGCAGGTTCAAATCCTGTCCCCGCTACCACTGAAAATGACCGGTCCTTTCAGGGCCGGTCATTTTTGTCGTTTCATCTCTTCACCGAGAACAGTACTGAAAACTCAACGCTGAAAAATAGCGTGCGCCGGGCCGCCGACGGAACGTCGACGGCCCGCCCTATCGGTTGCTAGGTGCGCTCTTCGGGAGTGGAGTCGGGTTCCTCGTCGGTCTCGTCGGCAGTGAGATCGACAGTGTCTCCGCCTTCGAGGATCGTCAACTCCTGCTCCGCTTCGGCGAACAAGCCCTTCGCCTCGTCTTTGATCTTCTTCGCCCAGTCGGACATTGTTTTACGCTCCTCCGCTTCGACGTGTACTCCACTTCTCTACCAGGTCATTCCGGTTCGTACATGCTCGGACTGTGTGCCTTCGGTCCGGGCACCTGCGATTCGATGACGGCGGCTCTGGGGCACTGCTACTCGGCGAGTGCGCGTCTGAGCACCTTTCCGGTTGCATTGCGCGGTAGTTCGTCGACGAAAACGATGTCACGAGGGACTTTGTACCGAGCAAGGTTTGCTTTCACGTAGGTCTTGATTTCTTCGGCGTCCTGCGGCGCTCCGGGGACCGGCACGACAAAGGCTTTGAGCCTGTGACCGAAGTCTGGATCTGCAACTCCCAGCACTGCCGCCTCGACGATGTCTGGATGTCCGGCCAGAAAATTCTCCACCTCGAGTGGATAGACGTTCTCGCCGCCGGACACGATCATGTCGTCGTCACGGCCGTCGACGAACAGCAGGCCATTGATGTCGAAGTGCCCGACGTCGCCCGTCGATAACATGCCGTCAATGCGCTCTTTGTCTCGGCCGTCGGTATAGCCGGAGAAGCTCAGGCCGCTGGAGACGAAGATTCGGCCGACGGTGCCCACAGCGGTCACTCGTTGGCCGTCGTGGTCGAACAACTCGACACGGCAGGTAACTGGAGGTCGACCTGCTGTGCCCGGCGCGAGTGCCAGATCCTCGGGCGTCGCGACGGTCGCCACTGCCACCTCTGTAGAGCCGTACAAGTTGTGGAGGACCGGTCCGAACGATTCCGCAGTTCTTTCACTGAGGTCTGGCGGGATGGCTGATCCGGCGGCGAAAATTATGCTGAGTGACGAGGTGTCATAGGAGGAGAGTGTTGCCGCTTGGAGGTCGACGATTCGCTGCAGCATCGTGGGAACCAACACCAAGGAGTCAGCGCGATGACGTGCTACCAATCGAATCGCGTTCTCGGGCTCGAACTTTCGGTGCATCACTATTGTATTTTGTAGTGCGAGTGCCAAGGCGAACTGCGATAGGCCCGTGCCGTGAAAGATCGGCGCCGCCATCACCATGGTTTGGCTGCGGCGTAGTGGTACCCGGTCCAGAAACTGTGCGGACGCGAGCGGAGAGGTGTGGTCGCGAGGTGCGCCTTTAGGGGTGCCGGTCGTACCACTTGTCAAGAGGACGAAGCCTCCAGGGGTGGCCGGTGCAGACACCGCATCGGTCGAGTTCTCGGACTGCATGTGATCCAGGTTTGCGACTCCGGGCGCCACTGAGTCTGTCAGGTATCGCTTCACCTGCGGTGTCAGAGCTGCCGCGATGCGTGCGAATTCCTCGTCGTAGACGAAAGAACCAATTTGTTCCCGTGCGGCCACGTCCGCTAACTGCGGGGGAGCGAACCCGGTGTTCATCATGACGAGGCGGATGCCGCCTTTTGCCGCCGCGAGCATGGTCAGAACCAAGCCCCGATGATTTCGTGCCATGACGCCCATGACCGAACCCGCGCCGATTCCGTCCTTCATCCACGCTCGTACCAAAGCATTGGACTTCGCTTCGAGATCTATATAGGACAGAGATCCCGATTCATCGACGAGTGCCGTCGTAGTGACCCCTGCCTGTGCGTGTGCGTGGACGGGGCCGGCAAAGGGTCCGTACTTGCTGACCGCCCGGATCGACGCGACGCCTTTGTCCAGTCGCGGAAACGGTACAAGTCCCGACCTGTGCATCACCCGCAGGGCACCCACGCTGTCGATGATGTTCGACAGCGTTCGGTGGCGCACCACATTGTCCATGGCGGACATAGCCATCTCCCCCTCGAAATCGTTGTGGTAGTCGCAGCTCAGCTGCTCGAATCCGCCTCGGTTACAGGCGGGGTCGAGCTGAGCCGACGACGCCTCTAGAAGTTCGATCCTAGTTCGCCGACTCCGACGCGGGGGCGGTTCGGTCGAGAACGTTATTGCGTCGGCGTCTCGCCCTCAGTCTGGAAGACGCAGACACGCAGAACCCGTAGAACACGAAAACCCGCAACCGGGCGGCTGCGGGTTTTCGGAGTGATGGCGCTTGATATCTCTACTTCAGCTGTGCGGATGTCTTCCCGAGTACCCGACGTGCGACGATCAGCTGCTGGATCTGCTGAGTGCCCTCGAAGATGTCGAGGATCTTCGCGTCGCGGCTCCACTTCTCGAGCAGTAGACGCTCCGAGTAGCCGTAGGTGCCGGCCAGTTCCACGGTCTTCAAAGTGATTTCGGTGGCCGAGCGTCCGGCCTTGGCCTTGGCCATGGAAGCCTGCAAGGAGTTGGGCTCTTTGTTGTCGGCCATCCATGCGGCGCGCAGTGACAGGAGGTACGACGCTTCCCAGTCTGCTTCGAGATGCAGAAACTCCGCAGCGGCAGCATGCTGGTTGTAGGCAGGCGCCGTGTAGGAGATCTCTACTCCGGCTTCGGAGAGGATGGAACGCAGTTCTTCGAGGGCGGCACGGGCGACGCCGACCGCCATACCCGCCACGAGGGGGCGGGTGTTGTCGAAGGTTTGCATGACGCCCGCAAAGCCCTTTTCGACATTGACCTCGGCGGTACCCAGGAGGTTGTCCTTCGGGATGCGGCAGTCTTCCAGCAGGAGTGCGGCCGTGTCGGAGGCCTTGATGCCGAGCTTGTGTTCGAGACGCGCAACGCTGAGGCCCGGGGCATCCCGAGGCACAACGAACGATTTGATCGCCGCGCGTCCCTTCGACTTGTCTACGGTCGCCCACACCACGATGTGGGTGGATCGCTCACCGGCGGTGACGTAGATCTTTTCACCGTTGAGAACCCACTCGTCGCCGTCGAGCACCGCAGTGGTCGTCACGGCGGCGGAGTCGGATCCGAAGCTCGGCTCGGTAATGGCCATCGAGGCCCAGACCTTGCCGAAGCGCTCGAGCTGCTCGTCGGTGGACACTGCGGCGATAGCTGAGTTGCCGAGGCCCTGGTAGGGGACCGAGAGCGTCAAGCCGACGTCGCCCCAGCAGGTCTCGATGACGTTGACCAGGGCAGCCATGTTGCCGCCATTGGCATTTGCGGTCTTGCTCGGTTTCTTTACCGACTCGCTGTCCTTCTCGCGACCTCCGGCAGCACCGCCGATGTCGTTTCCTGCATCGGCCATGCCCTCGACCAACGAGGCCATGGTGTCCAGTTCGACCGGGTATTCGTGCTCGGCGAGGTCATACTTGCGCGAGATGGGACGAAAGATTTCGGCTGCGACCTGATGTGCCTGATTCGCTTGCGCCCGAAGCTTTTTCGGTAGTTCGAGATTGATCATCGTGTGTGTCCTTGGGTCATGTTCGTCAAGGGGGAAGGGCGCGAATCAGATGAGGACGATGCCCTCGGAGACACCGACGGCTCTAAGGTCGCGGTACCAGCGCTCTACGGGGTGTTCCTTGGTGAAGCCGTGTCCACCGAGCAAC
>JBBSSG010000192.1:0-6345 GCA_038242295.1 Mycobacteriales bacterium
CGCCGGGTGTGTACTCGTGGTTGCCGCTCGGCCTCAAGGTGCTGCGGCAGATCGAGAACGTCGTCCGTGAAGAGATGAACGCGATCGGTGCGCAGGAGATATCGCTACCCGCGTTGCTTCCCCGTGAACCGTATGAGACCACCAGTCGGTGGACCGATTATGGTGACGCACTTTTCAAGCTGAAGGACCGCAAGGGCAACGACATGTTGCTCGGGCCCACCCACGAGGAACTTTTCGCCCTGACCGTCAAGGGTGAGTACAACTCGTACAAGGATCTGCCGGTCACCCTCTATCAGATCCAGACCAAGTATCGCGACGAAGAGCGGCCCCGCGCGGGCATCCTGCGCGGGCGCGAGTTCGTCATGAAGGATTCCTACTCGTTCGACATGGACGAGGACGGGCTGAAAAAGTCCTATGCGGCACACCGCGAGGCCTACCAGAAGATTTTCGCTCGACTCGGGGTCAAGTACGTCATCGTGGCAGCGACATCCGGAGCTATGGGCGGAAGCGCGTCCGAGGAGTTCTTGGCCGAGAGCGACATCGGCGAGGACACCTACGTGCGATGCATCGAGTCGGGCTACGCAGCAAACGTCGAGGCCGTGCGGACAGCCGTCCCGGACTCGCTTCCCATCGAAGGGCAGCCGGCCGCCGTTGACCACGAGACCGGCGAAACCCCCACTATCGCGACTCTGGTGGAGTGGGCCAACTCGGCAGACCTCGGACGCACCATTTCGGCAGCGGACACGCTCAAGAACATCCTTCTCAAGGTGCGCAACGCCGAAGGGGAGTGGGAGCTGCTCGCTGTCGGTCTTCCCGGCGACCGCGAGGTCGACGAGAAGCGCCTCGAAGCGTCGCTCGAGCCTGCTGAGTTCGCCATGCTCACCGACGCCGACTTCGCCGCGAATCCGTTCCTCGTCAAGGGCTACATCGGGCCGCGGGGCCTGCAGGCGGGTGGTGTCCGCTACCTCGTCGACCCCCGCATCGTCGACGGCACGTCGTGGATCACCGGAGCCGACGTCAAGGGCCAGCACGTAGTGAATCTCGTAGCTGGCCGCGACTTCACCCCCGATGGGACGATCGAAGCAGCCGAGGTTCGCGACGGCGACATCTCCCCGGACGGACGCGGAGAACTCGTCAGCGCTCGCGGCATCGAGATCGGGCACATCTTCCAGCTCGGCTACAAGTACACCGATGCGTTCTCCGTCGACGTCCTCGGGGAGAACGGAAAGCCGGTTCGGCTCGTTCAGGGTTCCTATGGAGTCGGAGTTTCCAGACTCGTCGCCGTGGTCGCCGAACAGATGCACGACGACAAGGGCTTGCGCTGGCCCGCGGAGATCGCCCCCTTCGACGTACACCTCGTCATCGCCAACAAAGACGATGCTGCTCGCGCCGGAGCCGAGGCGATCGCGTCCGAACTGGATATCCAGGGAATCGACGTGTTGCTCGACGACCGCAAGGCGTCACCAGGGGTGAAGTTCAAGGACTCCGAGTTGCTCGGCATGCCGCTCGTGGTTGTCGTCGGGCGCGGATGGGCCGACGGCAAGGTCGAGCTTCGCGACCGGTTCACCGGCGAGAGCCGGGAGCTGGACAAGGAAGCGGCTACCGCCGAAATCGTGAAGGCCGTGCGCCAGAGCGTCTAGTTTTCCCGCCCTGGTCGGTCACTCGCTGATAGCTTCGAGTGACCGACCAGGAGAGGTGACAAAGTGATGAGTATTACTTTGTTCGATCCCGCTAAGCTCGACACGGCACGCTTCGACGAGGAGACGGCACGTCAACTGCAGTCGCTGATCCACTGGTTCGAAGACAGAGGCAAGAAAAAGCTACTAGCCGATGACCTCGATGCCGTCTGGACCGCCGATTTCTTGGACTACGTCGCGAAGCAGAAGCTCTTCGCCACCTTCTGCACACCTGCTGCCTATGCGGACGAAAATCCGAACAAGCGCTGGGATGCCTTGCGCAACGCGGTGTTGAGCGAAGTACTGGGGTTCTACGGGCTGGCCTACTGGTACACCTGGCAGGTCACCGTCCTGGGCCTCGGACCGATCTGGATGAGCGACAACGACGCCGCCAAACACCGAGCAGCTAGACAACTCGACGAAGGCGGCGTCATGGCATTCGGGCTGTCCGAGCGCGAACATGGTGCCGACGTCTACTCGACAGACATGCTTCTCGAACCTTCTCCCCAGGATGGGGTCGAGTTCACGGCGTCGGGGGAGAAGTACTACATCGGCAACGGAAACGTGGCCGGAATGGTGTCGGTGTTCGGGCGTCGCACCGACATGGAGGGCCCGGACGCTTACGTGTTCTTCGTCGCCGACAGCTCGCATCCGAATTATGTGTTGAACGACAACGTGGTTCACGGTCAGATGTTCGTCAGTACGTTTGTGTTGGAAAAATATCCGGTGCGAGCCGAAGACATTCTGCACTCCGGTCCCGAGGCATTCTCGGCAGCGTTGAATACCGTCAACGTCGGCAAGTTCAATTTGTGTACTGGATCTATCGGAATTACCGAACACGCCTTCTACGAGGCGATCACGCACGCGCACAATAGAATTCTGTATGGCAATCGAGTCACCGACTTCCCTCATGTGCGTGCGAGTTTCGTCGACGCCTATTCGCGTCTGATCGCGATGAAACTGTTCAGCTCGCGGGCGGTCGACTACTTCAAAGCAGCGAGTCGGGGTGACCGTCGATACCTGTTGTTCAACCCGATGACCAAGGCGAAGGTGACGTCGGAGGGTGAAACTGTGGTGCGAATGCTCCACGACGTCATCGCGGCAAAGGGCTACGAGAAGGACACGTACTTCCGGGAAGCGGCTCAGTTGATCGGCACACTGCCCAAGCTCGAGGGCACCGTGCACGTCAACGTTGCTTTGATGCTCAAGTTCATGCCCTCGTACATGTTCGCGCCCACCGAGTACCAGTCTGTGGGAAAGGGCGACGACTCGGACGATGCATTCTTTTTCGCTCAAGGTCCGGCGCGCGGGGCAGGTAGCGTCCGTTTCCACGACTGGGCGCCGGTGTACGAGATGTTTCTATCCGTGCCGAATGTCGAGCGATTCTACGGGCAGGTTCTTGCGTTCAAGCAGTTTCTCACCGATGCAGCACCCGACGAGACGCAGCAAAAGGACCTCGACTTTCTGCTGAACGTCGGGCACCTGTTTTCGTTGGTCATCTACGGGCACCTGATACTCGAGTGCGCCGACGAGATTTCGAGCGAACTGCTCGATCAGATCTTCGACTTTCAGATTCGCGACTTCTCCGGCTACGCCCTTGCACTGTACGGAAAACCGTCGTCGACCGAGGCGCAGCAAGCATGGGCACTTGGATCGATGCGTAAGCCAACGGTCGACCAGACACGTTTCGACACGGTCTTCTCCGAGGTCGTCTCGTACGACGGTGCTTACGAGATGAATCCCTGACCCGAGTTGTTCGTCAGGACCAACCAGGCCGAGGTGCAGGGCGCCAACTCGCTGAGGCGGGAATGTACCGCGGGTCAGGGCCGGCCGGGAAATGGTATCGACGACGGCGTCACTCCAAGAATTACACGCCAGCTCGCCAGTCGCAGTGCAGCTTCCGTGAGTGCAGTGATTCCGATCTCGCGGGTGGGACCGGACTCACTGCGTTCGATCACCGATAGCCAGGCCACGGTCGTATCGACCTCTGCCTGCGCCGCCAGCTGTGCGGCGGAGATGGGGTCGGTCACCGGAAATGGAATCGAATACGCAGGAGCCGGCGACGGTGCAGTGATGTTCGCAGCTTTCAATGCATCGATCGTCGAATCGCGTCGTGCCCGATGCGCTGCGGTATAGGACGCCACCAGTGCAGCGCGCGCGGGGTTGGAGAAGGCGCCGACGACTCCATAGGCGAAGGTGGCTGCATACTCCGCGTTCAACGCATCCACGAGCGCTTGCTGCTCCGAGCCCCACTCGTTCACGAGAGCACCATTCCTGATTGAACAGCGCAGGCAGCGCTGATGGAACCGAGGAGCCCTGCTCTGTATCCAGACTCATTTCGTGCCGAATCCGCGGCGCTGCGCTGTGATTCGATCAGAAACGCTTTCAGTTCGCCCAGTGTGGGCGGTGGCGCAGCAGGGGTCGTCGGGGTGGCCGTCGACGTCGCTGCGGCTTTGCTCTCACCGGTAGCTCGCCGGATCTCTGTGTCGAGTGCATCGGCGTGTGCGCTTCGTTCGCTGCGGACGACTTCCAGAGCGCCTGCCATGCCGGGGAGGGTCGCGATTGCTGCCACTACAGCAGCGGCGTCGCGATCGGCAAGGCGAAGGTGAGCGGCCAGCGTGTCTACGATCACTTCAGGGGCGGATTGCGAAGAGCATCCTGACGTCGAGGAAAGCGCGACGGTGGTGACTACCGCGCCCGCGGACAGCCGTAATACCGCGCGGCGACTGAGAGAGCGAGGAATCACTGGCATCGGCACGCCCAACATCGTGCCAGGTGTATTCCGGTTCTCATGCACCCAGGCTGGTCACGGCCGCGGCAGATTGGCGTTAGTCTGTACGTTCACTGCCTGAGGCGGTCCGAACTACAACTGAACGAGGAGTTTTCGCTACGATGCCTGTTCCGTCCGAGGAGAGGGTTGTTGCGCTCCTATCCGATCTGATCCATGACAAGGGTTTCGACCTCGAAGAGGTCAAGGTAATCGCCGCCGGTAAACACAGCGCCGTCCGAATCATGGTCGATCGCGACGCCGGTATCGATCTCGATGCATTGCCTCAGCTCAGCCGTCAGATCTCCGAGGTATTCGATGAAATATCTGATTTCGGCGACGCTCCGTACACCCTCGAAGTCACGACGCCGGGCGTCGATCGACCGTTGACGCACGCCCGCCATTGGCGTCGGGCGCAGGGCCGTGCAGTCCGAATCGAGTTGGCAGACGAGAAGTTCGACGCCCGAGTCGGCGTGCTGGACGGAGAAGTCGTCACCGTGGTCACCCGAAACAAGGGGGTTCTGGCGACACGTGAGCTGAGTCTGTCGAGCGTGGTGAAAGCTGTTGTGCAAGTAGAGTTCTCCAAACCCAAGGCGGAGGAGATGCAGTTGGCAGGCGGCGTGGTCGACGGTCGTCCGGCGCCAGCTGCCAGCGACGACAGCGTGAACGTGGAACTACCGGAGGAAGGGTCCGACAAGTGAATATCGACATTGCGGCGCTGCGCGCCATCGAGGCGGAGAAAGGCGTATCGATCGAGATTGTCATCTCGACGATCCAGTCGGCTTTGCTGACGGCGTACCGGCATACGGAAGGGCACCAGCCTCATGCGTGGATTGCCGTCGACCGCAAGTCCGGTTCGGTCCAGGTGATGGCCAAGGAGATCGACGCGGACGGCAACACCATCTCGGAATGGGACGACACCCCAGAAGGCTTCGGCAGGATTGCGGCAACCACCGCACGCCAGGTCATACTTCAGCGCCTCCGTGATGCGGAACACGAGCGGTCGTATGGGGAGTATTCAACGCACGAGGGCGAAATTGTCAACGGCGTCATTCAGCGTGATACTCGCGCCAACGCGAAGGGCACGGTCATCGTGCGGATCGGTAGCGACTCAAATGGCGCTGACGGTCTACTGCCACCGGCTGAACAGGTGCCAGGCGAAAGCTATGAACACGGCGAAAGACTCAAGTGCTACGTGGTCGGTGTCGCACGCGGGCAGCGCGGGCCGCAGATCACCTTGTCTCGGACCCACCCAAACCTGGTCCGCAAACTGTTCGCGCTCGAGGTGCCCGAGATCGCCGACGGATCGGTGGAGATCATCAACGTCGCGAGAGAGTCCGGGCATCGGTCGAAGATTGCAGTGGCAACCAAGGTTTCCGGGCTCAACGCAAAAGGGGCCTGCATCGGTCCCATGGGGCAGCGCGTGCGCAACGTCATGAGTGAATTGGCGGGGGAGAAGATCGACATCATCGACTTCGATGAGAACGCCGCCACGTTCGTCGGCAATGCGCTGTCGCCGTCCAAGGTCGTTTCCGTAACTGTTGTCGATGCCGAGGCTCGGGCGGCACGAGTGGTTGTTCCCGATTATCAGCTCTCCCTCGCCATCGGCAAGGAAGGACAGAACGCTCGGTTGGCTGCTCGATTGACCGGATGGCGTATCGATATTCGCAGTGACGCGGCACCGGCACCCGAGTCGACCAGCGAGTAAGGGTGGAATGCAGGGTTCCGAGCAATACAGCGGTAGAGTGGTCGATGGTTCGGAGTGAAGTCTCTCCGCTGACTCATGAGAGCACCGGCTCGACGCGAGAGCGTCAGCCGGTTCGCACATGCATCGGGTGCAAGGAACGAGCTCCGGCTGTCGATCTGTTGAGGATCGTGGCTCGAAGTTCGGATAGCGCGACG
>JBBSSG010000193.1:0-6325 GCA_038242295.1 Mycobacteriales bacterium
CATGGCTTCATCGACGGCACAGGTGTCCGTGAGCAGCGTGGCCGACGTGGCCGAAACATGCACACTCGCTGCTTCGCCGCAGGCTGTGCCCGCGGAAACCGAGGTAGCTGCGGCGGACGAGGCGCATGACGTCCCATGGGTGACGATCGTGTGGGACGACCCGGTCAACCTCATGCATTACGTCACCTTCGTATTTCAGAAGCTGTTCGGCTACAGCAAAGCCAAGGCCACCGAGCTGATGATGCAGGTGCACGCCGAAGGCAAAGCTGTCGTCTCGAGCGGTGAGCGCGACACCATGGAAAACGATGTACGCAAGCTGCACGCCGCGGGGTTGTGGGCCACCATGCAGCAGGACAAGTGAACGCATCCGAGATGAAGGAAAACTGACGCTGTGCGCACGTGGAGCCGAAAGAACTCACTCACCGGCGTCAAGATCCGCTCCTCGATGGACGCCCATGAGGCGACCGTGTTGAGATCGCTCGTCGGATCGGTGCTCGGCCTGCTTCGCGATCGCGTCGCTGATGTACCGACCGATGAACTATCGGCGCTGACCGGGCTTCGTACCGGCCACAGCACTCCTCCCGAGGATGCTGCGCTGGCTCGGTTGTTGCCTGACTTTCACCGGTTCGATCCAAGCGTCGACGGTGCCGACTCGGCGGGTCTCAATGGCGCGTTGCGTGGTCTGCACGAGCCGGAGATCATCGACGAGAAGCTTCGGGTCGGCGATATCATTCTCCACACGCTGCCGGCCGGGGGCGGAAAAATATTGCTGACGCCCGAGCAAGCCGACGCCTGGCTGATGGGGCTGAACGACGTACGGTTGACCCTCGGAACCACTCTGAGGATCGACGCCGACACTCCGGAGGTTCTCGATGACGGAGATCCGAGAGCTCCGCACCTCGACGTGTACCACTGGCTGACCTGGATGCAAGATTCACTCGTGCAGGTCCTCACCCCATAGGAGTTCTCAAGGTGCCTGCCCGTTCGGTGCGAGGTCCGAGTGATTCCTTGACTGATGTGGCCGGTCTTTTGGTGGGCCACCACCATGAGATCGATTCGGGCGCCACTCTGGGAACGGGAGCCGCTACCGGTTGCACCGTGATTCGAACTCTGGGCGCGGCGGTTGGAGCCGTCGACGTTCGTGGCGGGGGCCCCGGAACTCGCGAAACCGACCTCCTCGACCCGAGCCATTCGGTGCAACAGATCAACGCAGTGGTTCTCGCCGCAGGAAGCGCTTACGGGCTCGCTGCTGCCGACGGTGTCATGCGGTGGCTGGAAGAGCACGGTCACGGAATTACGTTGGGCAGTCCGGATCAGGTCGTACCGATCGTCCCGGCTGCCGTGATCTTCGACCTGCCGGTCGGCGACTGGTCGATTCGTCCGGGCGCAGAATTCGGTTACCTCGCCGCCGCCGCTGCCGCGGCCGACTTTGCGACCGGTTCGGTGGGTGCGGGAGTCGGTGCCCGAGCGGGCGTTCTCAAGGGCGGAGTTGGAACGGCAAGTGAGGTGATCGAAGGTGGGCCTGCCGACGGCGTGACTGTCGGTGCACTCATGGTCGCCAACCCGGTGGGGTCGGTCTTCGATCCGCGCACCGGTCTTCCCTGGGGCGTCGGGTCGGAAGGACCACAGGCGTTCGGCCTGCGCAAGCCGGATGTCCACGAATTATGGAACGCGAATGCCCTCTCGCCCAAAGGAACAGCCCTGAACACCACGATCGGTGTCGTAGCGACCGATGTCGAGCTGACCGGGGCGTCGTGCAAGCGCGTCGCGGTTACGGGTCACGACGGGTTGGCCAGAGCGATCAGGCCTGCTCATTCGCCTCTGGATGGCGATACGATTTTTGCGCTGTCGACGGGTACTCGATCCGTGGTTGTCGAATCGGCGATGCCCAGGGCTTTCTCGGACGATCTGCCCGTGCTCGATGCCGTCTGCGCAGTGGCCGCGAACGTCGTCGAGAGGGCGATTGTCCGAGCCATCCTCGATGCGACGTCGATCGCGGAGATCCCCACGTACCGCCACATCTTTCCCTCCGCATTCGAGTACTGAGGGCAGCGGCGTTTCGTCGGTACGCTGGCAGTAACCAAGCACGCCCGGCGATTGCCCGGATGCTCGGACTGACCTGAGAGGCACGGTAAGGATGAGCGCGAACCCGTATCTACCCGCTCCGGCGCACAAGCGCCCGCTGTGGCAGTCCGCAGCGATGTACACGGGCGGGTTCATTCTGCTGTTGTGGGTCATCGAGACCATCGACGTCGCTTTCGGCGGCCGTCTCGATGACGAAGGCATCAACCCGCGAACTGTCGACGGCTTGTGGGGAATCCTTTTCGCCCCGGTGCTGCATGGAGACTGGGCGCATCTGATCGCCAACACGGTGCCGGTTCTAATTTTGGGTTTCCTGGTGTTGCTCTCGGGGATCGGGCGCGGACTTACCGCAACCGGCATCATCTGGGTTATCGGCGGCTTCGGAACCTGGCTTATCGGCGGTAGCAACACCAACCACATCGGTGCATCGATTCTGATTTTCGGGTTCATCGCGTACCTACTGACTCGCGGAATCTTCACCCGCAATCTCGGCCAGCTGGCGATCGGTGTCGTGGTGTTCGTCCTCTACGGCAGCGCACTGTGGGGAATTCTGCCTCGCGCACCCGGCATCTCGTGGCAGGGGCATTTGTTCGGCGCGATCGGTGGCGTTGTCGCGGCCTGGTTGCTCTCGGCCGATGCGCGCGGCGCGCGGGCGCGAAAATCTTCTGGTCTTTCACACTTGTGAATCAACTCTGTGACATGGAGCATCGCCTCTCGTCGTTGTGAAAACACCCCGATCGTTTCGGTGTCGGGCGATCTCGTGGCAGCATGACTTCTATGCGTCTTACCGTGCTGGGATGTTCGGGCAGTGTGTCCGGGCCCGATTCCCCCGCGTCGGGTTATCTCCTCGACGAACCGGGGACGTCTCCAGTTGTTCTCGACTTCGGACCCGGCGTGCTGGGAGCACTGCAGCGATACGCCGATCCGGGGGACGTCACTGTCTTTCTCTCGCATCTGCACGCGGATCACTGTCTCGATGTGCCCGGACTTCTTGTCTGGAGGCGATACCACCCGACCCCACCCGCGGGGCGAGCGCTGGTCTACGGCCCGAAGGACACGGCCTTCCGGCTCGGTGTGGCCTCAGCCGAGTGCGGGGGACAGATCGACGATGTATCCGACACTCTCGATCTCCGCCGCTGGGCCGACGGTCGCACAATTCAGCACGGACAACTCACCGTGCTTACGCGGGAGGTCTATCACCCGCCAGAGTCGTACGGAATGCGAATCACGACGGGTGAGGGCAACATCTTCGCGTATACGGGCGACACGGGAATGTGCCAAGCAGTGCGAGACCTGGCGCAGGGTGCGGACGTGCTGCTGTCCGAGGCGTCGTGGACACACCGTTCCGATCGCCCCAAGGGTGTGCACCTCTCTGGCACGGAGGCGGGCAGGCTCGCGCACGACGCCGGAGTCGGCGAGTTGCTGCTGACGCATATTCCGCCGTGGACTTCGCGTGAGGACGTCATTGCCGAGGCCAAAGCGGAGTTCAGTGGACCGGTTCATGCGGTATCGCCGGGAGATGTCTTCACGGTGTAGGCAAGAAAGAGTGGCTCGACGGGTGCGGGTGGTGGCCACGGAATCAACCGTTAGGCTGACCTGGTGTCGAGACGAGAAGACGGAAGAGCGGACGACGAACTCCGCACCATCAAAATCACCCGCGGATTCACCGACAACCCGGCAGGTTCGGTGCTGGTCGAATTCGGTAACACCAGGGTGATGTGCACCGCCAGCGTCGAGGAAGGCGTTCCCCGCTGGCGCAAGGGTTCTGGGCTGGGTTGGCTCACAGCCGAGTACGCCATGCTTCCCGCAGCCACGCACACCCGAAGCGGACGCGAATCTGTGAAGGGCAAGGTCGGCGGACGTACCCAGGAGATATCCAGGCTGGTCGGGCGGTCGCTCCGCGCTTGCATCGATCTTGCTGCTATCGGCGAGAACACCATCGCGCTGGATTGCGATGTACTTCAAGCCGACGGTGGTACGCGCACAGCGGCGATCACCGGCGCGTTCGTTGCGCTTTCCGACGCCGTCACCTATCTGCGCGCAGCAGGGCGTCTGGCTGATCCACAGCCGATCTCGTGCGCCATCGCCGCTGTCAGCGTCGGCGTGGTGGCCGGTCGAGTCCGCCTCGATCTGCCGTACGAGGAGGACTCGCGCGCGGAGGTCGATATGAATGTCGTCGCCACCGATACCGGAACTCTCGTCGAGATCCAAGGGACAGGTGAGGGTGCGACATTTCCACGCTCCACCCTCGACAAACTGCTCGACTCGGCCCTCGGCGGGATCGAGAATATCTTCGAGGTGCAGAAGGCGGCACTAGCCGAGCCGTATCCCGGGGTGCTGCCAGAACCGGTGAGCCCCGATTCATCGAAGAAGAAGTTCGGTGGCTGACGCGAAGCTTCTCGTCGCGAGTCGCAATGCCAAGAAGCTCCATGAGTTGCGGCGGGTCCTCGACACCGCCGGAATTTACGGGATCGAGCTCGTGGGCCTCAACGAGGTTGCCGAGTTTCCGGAGGCCCCGGAAACGGGTGCGACATTCGAAGAAAACGCGCTCGCCAAAGCGCGAGATGGTGCCGCTGCCACTGGATTGCCCTGCATTGCAGATGATTCAGGGCTCGAAGTCGATGCGCTGAACGCGATGCCGGGCGTGCTGTCGGCGCGGTGGTCGGGTACCCACGGCAATGACGACGCCAACACAGCATTGCTGCTCGCGCAACTCGCCGATGTACCGGACGAGCGTCGAGGAGCCGGATTCGTTTCGGCGTGTGCGTTGGCGATCCCTAGCGGTGCCGAGAGCGTCGTGCGAGGGGAGTGGCGCGGCAGTATTGCGCGCACACCGTCGGGCGAGAACGGCTTCGGTTACGATCCGATCTTCATGCCCGACGGGGACGGGCGATCAGCCGCCGAACTCAGTGCTCAGGAGAAGGACGCGGCCTCGCATCGGGGCCGGGCCTTGAGATTGTTGATTCCAGCATTGCATTCGCTCGGTAAGTAGGACACTCCGTTCGGCGCGCTGACATCATTGCCGGACAGTGCTGCGGAGCTGGGAATGTCCGTCTCGAAAGTTCAACATGCCACCGGCAGTGCGGCGGTCTCGATAGTCGGACATTCGAAAGGCGGCGCGGTCTCCCGGAGTACGCGACAATCGTGACGCGGTACGACCAGGTCGTTCCCTACGAAGCTTCGTTGTTGACGGGCCCGGAGAACACGAACATAATCCTGCAGGATCTATGCCCGGGCAACGTCGTCGAGCACACCGGTATTTCTTATGACCGCGTCGCTCAACAGGTGGTGCGCAATGCTCTCGACGCCAGTGAACTCTCGCGCGTTACGTGCTGACCGCGATCTACAGACCGAAGTCCCGCTTGACCTGGGTGGTGCGCCAATGCTCGACGAAGAAGGAGAGCAAAGGAACAGTTCCCGCGAGGAGTGTCCCGATAGTGCGGGCCACCGGCCACCGAACCTTGATGGCCAAGTCGATGGTGAGAATCAAGTAGATCAGGTAGACCCATCCGTGGACAGCGGGAATCCAGCTGGGGATGTTCTGGATGTCGAAGATGTACTTGGCGATCATGTCGCCGATCAGTACGAGCAGCCAGATTCCGGTCGTGTAGGCGAGCACGCGGTAGCGAAGCAGCGCCGACGCAACTTTTTCTTTGTCGGTCGATGCGGATTTCTCCGGTGCCGTGCTCACGTGTGGTGCTCCTGTCGTCATTCTCGGGAGCGGTCGAGCTCTGCGAGATAGCTGTTGTATTCGAGAAGTTGCCGAGCTTCGACGTCATCGAGATCGTCGTCGTCAGCGTAGGCCTGGCGCGTCGGCAAGAGGTCAGCGGGGATTTCACGCTCGATCTTCTCGATCGGCTCGTCGGGGTGGTCATCGGATGCTTCGGCCTCGTTTTCGAGGCTGACAAATTTGCGGTAGGCGTAGATCACGAAGAGTGCGAAGAGCGGCCATTGGAAGGCATAGCCCAGGTTCTGGCCGTTACCTCCAGCAGACTCGAAGCGTTCCCACTGCCACCAGCCGAGGGCCAGACACACCACCGCCGACACGAGGACCAGCGCGATGAGTGCGGGTCGGCGCCGGTTGCGGGAATTTGCCACACCCCGACGGTACCCGAGGTACTACTACAACTGATAGTTGAGAAGAATGTGTGCGCGAGGGGGGACTTGAACCCCCACGTCCTGAGACACTGGAACCTAAATCCAGCGCGTCTGCCAATTCCGCCACTCGCGCGAGTGCGTTGGC
>JBBSSG010000194.1:0-6322 GCA_038242295.1 Mycobacteriales bacterium
AATGCAGGCCAGTACACGGTGTGAAAGCGCGTGATGTCCTTGCCGATCATGTGTAGATCTGCAGGCCAAACCTTTTGGTACTTCTCCGACTCGGTATCCGGGTAGCCGACGCCGGTGATGTAGTTGGTCAGGGCGTCGACCCACACGTACATGACGTGATCGGGATCGTCCGGCACCTGGACGCCCCAGTCGAACGTCGTCCGTGAGATGGACAGGTCTCGAAGGCCGCCCTTGACGAAATTCACGATCTCGTTGCGCCGCGTAGTGGGCGCGATGAAGTCGGGGTTGGCGTCGTACAGCTCGAGTAGTTTGTCCTGGTACGCGGACAGGCGGAAGAAGTACGAGGCTTCCTGGGTCCACTCGACCGGGGTTTGCGTCTCGACAGCGATCCGAGTGCCGTCTTCGCCGAGCGAGGTCTCGGCCTCGGTGTAGAACGACTCGTCACGGACGGAATACCAGCCGGAGAACGCATCGAGGTAGATGTCGCCGTTGGCCTTCATGCGACGCCACAGCTCCTGGCTGGCAGTGTGGTGGTCTTCGTCGGTGGTGCGAATGAACCGGTCGTACGAGATGTCGAGCGTCTTGTCGAGCTCTTGGAAACGATCGGAGTTGCGGGCAGCCAGATCACGGACGTCGACGCCCTCCTTGACTGCCGTCTGTTGCATTTTCAAGCCGTGCTCGTCGGTTCCCGTCAAAAATGTGACGTCGTAGCCGTCGAGACGCTTGAATCGGGCGATCACGTCCGTCGCGATGTACTCGTAGGCGTGTCCGAGGTGCGGGACGCCGTTCGGGTAGGCGATAGCAGTGGTGATGTAGAAGGAGGGCCGTGAGGCGTCAGCAGGGGCAGTCATGGTGGCGCCTACTCTATCGGCGTGAGTAAAGACCGTCCCGCGCCACCTTTGCCCGAGCCGCTGCCTGCTCTCGTCGACGCTCATACCCACCTCGATGCGTGCGGCGCCGTCGATGCAGCGAGTGTGGCCGCGATCCTCGACCGGGCCGAGTCTGTCGGTGTCGGGCGGGTGGTTACTGTCGCCGACGATCTGGATGCCGCGCGCTTTGCCGTCGACGCGGCGCACTGGGATTCTCGGGTCTGGGCAGCAACCGCGATTCATCCGACGCGTGCGAATGCGCTCGACGACGCCGTAAAGGGTGAGATCGAGCGGTTGTCTGCCGATCCGCGAGTCGTCGCAGTAGGGGAGACCGGCCTGGACTATTACTGGCCAGGCAAGCTGGATGGCTGCGCGACGATCGAGGAGCAACACGCGGGATTCCGTTGGCACATCGATCTGGCCAAGCGGCTGAAGAAGCCGTTGATGATTCACGACCGTGAGGCGGACGATGATCTGCTGGCGATCCTGAAGTCCGAGGGCGCACCCGAGATTGTGATTTTCCACTGCTTTTCGTCCGGTCCGGAAATGGCGAGAGCGTGCATCGACGCGGGTTACGTACTGAGTCTGTCGGGGACGGTCAGTTTCAAGAATGCCCACGCGCTACGCGCGGCTGCAGTGCTGATCCCCGACGCCCAGTTACTGGTGGAGACCGACGCGCCGTTCCTGACACCCCACCCTTTTCGCGGCGCACCGAACGAGCCGTACTGCCTGCCGTACACGTTGCGGGCTCTCGCGGCGGTTCGTGGTCAGGACTCTGCTCAGCTCGCGGCCAGCGTCACCGCGAATGCGGAGAGGGTCTATTCGTTACCTTCATGATTGTGATTAGTGCTCGAGTCTGAATTTGTCGGCCACGTAGTGACTGCTTACCTGGGACAGTTGCGAGATGTCCATCGATTCGTTACCGTATCGTGATCCGGCCGATGTGCGTTTCACGCTGACGGTCATGCTCCCGAATCCAGGAATTGCTTGTGTCTAGTATTGCCCGCCTTAACTCCACCAGGTCTTTGGCCTTGTATTCGGTGGTCGCCGCGCTGCTGCTCACACTGATCGTCGGGGGCGCCACCGCCGTCGCTCGTCACAAAACTGTGACAATCGACGTCGATGGCGAAATGATCACGCTCAGCACCATGACATCCGATGTGAACGGCGCACTCCGCGCCGCTGGATATCAAGCAGGCGAGAAGGACCTCGTAGCACCATCCGGAGACTCTTCGCTCGCGGACGGTGAGACGGTTGTCCTCCGGCGCGCCCGCGAACTGAGTGTCACAGTCGACGGCCAGCCGCGACGGATCTGGACAACGGCACTGACCGTGGACGAAGCCCTCACTCAGATGGATCTCGCCGAGGATGTACACGTCTCGGCTTCACGTGGCGATCGGCTGCCCCTCGAAGGAACCGAACTGGACATCGCACTCCCCAAGCAGGTCACCCTCCTGGACGGTTCGGCTCCCGGCGTGCCGATGACGCTCGCTGCGCCGACCGTCGCCGATTTCCTCGAAGCGGCCGGAGCGCCCCTCGTGCAGGCCGATTCCGTGGTCCCAGCTTCCGACGCGGCCGTCACCGACGGCGTCGAGATAGTCGTCACGCGCAATCGGACCGAAGCCAGGACCGAAACCACCGATGTCGAGTCGCCCGCGGAACGCATCGAAGACCCGACGATGAACATGAGCAAAACCATCGTCGAGAATCCCGGTTCACCCGGCATCTCCGACATCACCTGGAACGTCAACACGGTCAACGGGGTGGAAGTAGGCCGCACGCAGATCAACGAGACCGTCAAAGTTCCAGCGCAGCCCAAGACCGTGCGGGTGGGCGCCAAGCCTGGCACCGAAGTCCCACCCGTCGAGAACGGTGCGACCTGGGATGCACTCGCGCAGTGTGAGGCCACTGGAAACTGGGCCATCAACACCGGGAACGGATACTACGGCGGCGTGCAGTTCGACCAGAACACCTGGGAGCGTCAGGGTGGCTTGAAGTACGCGCCGCGCGCCGACCTCGCCACCCGTGAGGAGCAGATCGCGGTCGCTTCGGTCACCCAGAAATCTCAGGGTTGGGGCGCGTGGCCTGCATGTACCTCGCGACTCGGCTACCGATGACGGGTGCGTACAGTTTCCACAGTGTCTGAACACGTGAGGGAACCCGCGGCGCTGCTCGGGCCTGCCGAAGTGCGGTCTCTCGCCGCCGAGTTGGATGTCCGTCCCACAAAACAACTCGGTCAAAACTTCGTCCACGACGCCAACACCGTGCGCCGAATCGTCGCCTCGGCCGGTGTCGGCGGCGCGGATACCGTTCTCGAGGTCGGCCCGGGCCTCGGCTCGCTGACTCTCGCGCTTCTCGATGTCGCGGACGCCGTGATCGCCATCGAGATCGATCCCAAGCTCGCGGACAGGCTTCCACAGACTGTCGCCGAGCGTGCGCCGTCGCATGCCCATCAGTTGACGGTCGTGGAGTTCGACGCCCTGCGGGTGAAGGCAGCGAACATTCCAGGCGAACCATCGGCACTGGTGGCGAACCTTCCGTACAACGTCGCTGTGCCGGTGCTGCTCCACCTGTTCTCAGAACTGCCGTCGCTGCGTACCGCATTGGTGATGGTGCAGGCAGAGGTTGCCGATCGGCTCGCAGCGGACCCCGGTAGCAAGATCTACGGCATCCCCAGCGTCAAAGCTGGGTTCTTCGGTACCGTCAAACGTGCTGGCTCCGTGGGCCGTTCGGTGTTCTGGCCGGTACCCAAAGTCGAATCCGGGCTCGTGCGACTCGATCGTTACGCCGAGCCCCCATGGTCGATGGACGACGCGCACCGACGAGCTGTGTTCGCCGTCGTCGATGCGGCTTTCGCGCAGCGCCGTAAGACGCTGCGCGCAGCGTTGAGTGGATGGGCGGGCTCACCTGTAATCGCCGAGCGCCGACTGCGTGAAGCCGACATCGACCCTTCGGCGCGCGGGGAGACCCTCGACGCGGCGGCGTTCGTCCGGCTGGCCGCCACACAGCCCTGATCGCCTGTCCCGACCGCATGTCCTGATCGCCTACCTCGAGCGCATGAATGGGCCATTCATGCCCGGGCCCCGGGGTGCCTCTAATGCCTAGCGCTGGCCGCGTAGCGCTCGCTGAGCAGCGTGTGCCGCTGCGCCATCCGTAGGCACTCTGCGCGTAACTCCGGCGGATCGAGCACGGAGAAGTCGGTGTCGAACGCTGATAGCCATTGCGCTATCGACGCCAGCGAGTTGCCCCCGAGCGCGATCACACAACTCCCGCTGTTCTCGGATTCCAACAGTCCCCATTCGGCGTCGACCATCGGTGCGATTGCCTCGATCGACGCGTGCAGCCGCACGCGGACCTGGACCTGTGAAAACGCGCGATCGATGCCCTGGGCGACCAGCGCAGCAGCACCTCCGACGGGGAGTTCACGACGCGTGAACCGAGGCCCTGTCGGAATTTTCGGTTCCAGTCTGTCGACGCGGAACGACCGCCAGTCGCCGCGCATCAGGTCCCAGCCCAACAAGTACCAGCGGTCGCCGACGCGGACGAGGCTGTAGGGCTCTACTTCGCGTCGAGTCCGGGTGCCGTCGTGTGTGCAGTAGTCGAAGCGGAGTCGTTCGCGTCCGTGGCACACCCCTGCCACCGTCGAGAGCAACGTTGCCGACACCGCAGACCGGGCGGGACGGTCCACGACGTCGATTCGCAGTGCATCGAGACGATGCTGGACCCGCGAGGGCATCACCTGCCGCAATTTTGTGAGCGCGCGCATCGACGCCTCGCCGATGCCCGCCACCGAGCCGCCTGCCGCGGATTGGAGTCCGAACGCGACGGCCAGTGCCTCGTCGTCGTCGAGTAGCAGGGGAGGCATCTGCGCCCCCGCGCCGAGCTGATAGCCGCCGCCGACACCTGCGGTCGCAGCGACGGGATAGCCGATGTCGCGAAGCTTGTCGACATCGCGTCGAATTGTGCGCGTCGTCACCTTCAATCGGGCCGCTAGATCCGCGCCGGCCCAGTCGCGACGCGTCTGGAGCAGAGACAGCAACAGGAGCAGCCGTGCTGATGTTTCGCGCATAACCCTGATCATGGCACTGATCGCGGACCGATCCTGTCCTCGATAGCCTTGGCTCACGGCGATTCGCACCGGGTCGCGTCGATGATGCGAATGGGTAGCGGCCAGGGCTTTGGTCTTTCTCGACCCGATTTCTCCACTACTGTTGACTACCGTGCTCTCAGTTGTTCACAACCCCGTCGTCGTTCGGGCACCGTCGAAGGTCAACCTGCACCTATCGGTCGGTGACCTCCGCGGCGACGGCTACCACGAACTCACGACCGTGTTTCAGGCCTTGTCACTGTCCGATGAGGTCTCGGTGACGCCCGCGCCGGCGCTGAGTGTGGTCGTCCGGGGCGCCGACGCGAAGTCCGTCCCCACCGACGAGCGGAACCTCGCGTGGAAGGCCGCTGTGTTGTTGGCTGCGGCGGCGGGCCGTGAGCCGCTGGTCGAGATCACCATCGACAAGGGGATCCCTGTGGCCGGCGGTATGGCCGGGGGCAGTTCTGATGCTGCTGCGACGTTGGTTGCGCTGGACGCAATGTGGAAGCTGGAGCTGCCCCGCGCGGAGCTGACGGATTTGGCGGCGAAACTGGGCAGCGATGTCCCCTTTGTTCTGCACGGCGGTACGGCAGTGGGGACCGGCCGCGGCGAGAAGTTGCTGCCGGTGCTCTCGCGCAACAGTTTTCATTGGGTGCTCGCGTTGGCGAAGGGCGGCTTGCAGACTCCGGCCGTGTTCGCCGAGCTGGACGTACTCAGATCGAAGGGTGAACCCCCTCGGCTGGGCGCGCCGGATGCGCTGATGCAGGCGTTGGTGAGCGGTGATGCGCATGCCCTCGCTCCGCTTCTGGGTAACGATCTACAGGTTGCGGCGGTGTCTTTGCTTCCTCAACTTCGCCGGACTCTGAGAGCTGGTTTGGCGGCGGGGGCGCTGGCGGGCATCGTGTCCGGCTCGGGCCCAACCTGTGCGTTTCTATGTGTCGACGCCGATGCCGCAGTATCGGTCGGCGCTGAATTGTCTGGTGCAGGCGTATGCCGCACCGTGCGTGTCGCGAGCGGTCCCGTTCCTGGTGCTCGCGTGGTTACTAGTGAATCGATTGGTTTTTCCTGATGGTCAATCTCGTCAATCTCGAAAATGTCTCGAAGTCGTTCGGCGTCAAGCCGCTTCTCGACGGCGTGTCTCTCGGCGTGCAGGAGGGCGAACGTATCGGCATGGTCGGCCTCAACGGCGGCGGCAAGACTACGACGCTCGAGGTGCTCGCCGGGATCGAACCGCCAGATTCGGGACGCGTCAGCCGTGTCGGTGGGCTGCGTATGGCTGTGGTCACCCAGCGCGGGGTGCTGCCGCCGGGATCCACTGTGGGACAGGTCGTTCTCGAGCCCCTCGGGATGGCGGAACACGAGTGGG
>JBBSSG010000195.1:0-6318 GCA_038242295.1 Mycobacteriales bacterium
CACCAACCAGGAGAATTTCATGGCTCTACCTACTGGTGATTCCAGTGGGGCTGTAGACACGACCGCGGCTGGGGACGATTTTCCCAGCCGCGGTCGTCATGCATCCACCGAAAGCAAGCGCCGGTTCGGACTCACCTCCGGGCGGGCCTGGTTGCTCATTGCACCAACGCTCGTCATTCTGGCAATCGTCATCGCCTATCCCGTCATTCGCGCCCTCGTCATGTCGTTCCAGAAGGATGCGGGGCTGGATCCGGCGACTGGAATGTTCGTCAAAGGTGGTAGCGCCGGTTTCTCCAATTACACGCATTGGATCTTGCAGCAGTGCACGTCCGCGTCCGGGACCTTGGTTCCCTGTCCCCCCGGCACACTCGGGTCGCAGTTCTGGGGAGCCGTCGGAAACACAGCCTTTTTCACGGTGGTGACGGTATCGATCGAGGTCGTGATCGGTTTCGCGATGGCCGTCATCATGGGCAAGACATTTGCTGGACGCTCTCTGCTGCGCGCCGCGATCCTGATCCCCTGGGCCATACCGACGGCCGTGACCGCGAAGCTCTGGTACTTCATCTTTGCCTACGACGGCATCGCCAACAAGATGCTCGGCACAACCATCCTGTGGACGGGCGACGCTTGGCCCGCACGATTCGCGGTCATCATCGCGGACGTCTGGAAGACGACACCCTTCATGGCATTGCTCATTCTTGCAGGCCTGCAGATGATTCCGGCCGATGTCTACGAAGCTGCCAGAGTCGACGGTGCATCTGCGTGGCAGCGATTCACGAAAATCACTCTGCCGCTGGTGAAGCCAGCACTGATGGTGGCGATTCTGTTCCGTACGATGGATTCGCTTCGGATGTACGATCTGCCTGCAATTCTTACCGAAGGAAACCCGGCTACGCGCACCATCTCGATTCTGGTGGTCGAACAGATCCGACAAGGGTTCAACAGTGCGGCGGCGCTGTCGACGATCTCGTTCATCATGATCTTCATCGTCGCGTTCATTCTGGTGAAGTTCCTCGGCGCCAATGCAGTAGCGACGCAGGAGACCCAACGTAAGGGTGTGGCCCGATGAAGATGAAGACTGTGCGCATCTATCTCGGCGTAGCGATCATTCTGGTGTGGGGCCTCGCTCCCTTCTACTGGATGGCGGTGACTGCGTTCCGCGATCCGAGGTACACGTTCGATACCACCCCGTGGCCGACCCATGTGACCTTGGAAAACTTCTCCAATGCTTTGTCGACGAGCAATGGGAACAATTTCCTTCGCGCGGTGTTCAACAGCCTCGTCATCGGCGGAGTCACGACCCTCATCGCATTGACGATCGGTATTTTTGCGGCATATGCGTTGTCCCGCGTGGACTTTCGGTTCAAGTACGTCGTCGTCGGTATAGTTCTCGGCGCGTCGATGTTCCCCGTCGTAGCTTTGGTGACTCCGCTGTTCCAGCTGTTCACGAACATCGGTTGGATCGGTAGCTATCAGGCAATGATCATCCCGAACATCTCGTTCGTGTTGCCGCTGACCATCTATACACTGACGGCATTCTTTGCCGAATTGCCTTGGGAACTCGAAGAAGCTGCGCGCATCGACGGCGCAGGACGCTTCCAGGCATTCCGGTTGGTAATGTTGCCGCTCGCGGCCCCTGCACTGTTCACCACCGCGATCCTCGCATTCATTGCTGCCGTCAACGAGTATCTGTTGGCCAGCCAGCTCTCAAGTGATAAAACCGAGCCTGTGACGGTGGCGATCGCGCGCTTCTCCGGCAACGACCCGCACGTCGTTCCGTACGCCGCGATCATGGCTGCCGGCACGATCGTCGCAATTCCGTTGGTGATCATGGTGCTGATCTTCCAGCGGCGCATCATCTCTGGGCTCACTTCGGGTGGCGTGAAGTCATGACCGCGCAGGACCATCTCCAGATGCTCGCGGGAATTCTCGGACTGTTCGCGCTGATGGCGTTCATTGCTGCAGTCGCGGGCATCATCGGCGGTGAGCCACCGGTGTGGCCCTCGGTGGTGTTGCTGGGGTTTCTCATGGCCCTTGGCTATGTGATCCGAAAGCTCCACTACTAGTCGCCGACCGCGCACGTTCCAGCGACTGCGGGGGTTGCAAGAGGCGCAGTCGCTGGAACGTGCGCGGTCGATCTGGCGTAGCAGCGGATGAAGTCGTCGTACCGCTCAGAGCGCTTTCGAACCGGTAGCGTCGATACCGTTGGGCTTCACGGCGATCACTTCGATCGCGGTGAGGTGGTCACGGTATTTGGTGAATGTTTTCCGCATAGCCAGGATGCGGCGTCGAGCATCCCCGTCCCGTGCGACATTCGCTACGAATTTCAGCGTTCGCAGCACCCCTTCGTCGGCGATAACGCGTCGCGGCTCGAGCAGAGCCATCGGGGCGAAGCGCACGTGTTCGATCTCGAAGCCGACCGCGGTGAGGAGGTCAGTCCACTCCGACGGGGTCAGCGGGCGTGCGTTGACTTTGATCGAGCGGGCGAGCTCTTTGCGAATTTCGTTCTTGATCGAGTCGTCGAGGTCATTGGGTTCGATGGCGAGTTCGTGAATGGCGTATCGGCCACCGGGTCGCAACACGCGTAGGGCTTCGTCGGCTATTTGAGTCTTGTGGCGGTCGGTCTGCATGGTGAGCATTGCTTCGCCGATGACCACGTCTGCACTGTTGTCCGGAAGTCCGGTGCGGCTAGCGTCGCCGCGAACCACGTCACCGTTGTCGCCGATCGCTACGCGCGTCAGTTCCGCTGCAGCGGAGTCGGATTCGACACCGACGTAGCTGGACGGGTGCAGCGCAAGGATGGCTCTCGCCGTTTTGCCCAGTCCCGGGGCCAGTTCCACGACATCGGCATCTCGCACGGAGGCATCACCGAGCATCTGCTCGGTCAATTTTTTGCCTCCGGGACGCAGAACACGCTTGCCCAGCCGTGCAAGCAACCAGTGCCCCGGTAGATCTGCGGTCTTGCGTTCTGCGAAAGGAAGGTTGCCGTTCTCTGTTCGCGGCTCCTGCTCAGTGCTGTGCTCTGCGACATTCATGTGCTGCGCTCCTTCTCTTCAGGGTTCACCTTGGATGGATGGGCGGGCCTCGGGAGCAGCGGCTGATCCATTGAACAGCAACGCAACAGCACACTGACGGCAAGTCCTGTTAGCCTAACCTTACTTACAGGGCAATATTTGCAGCATCGGCGCCTGAAGTCGGTTGCCATGGCAACGAGCCCCGAGGAGAGGTACGTCTCATGCGCGATTCGGACATTCGAGACCGCACCTGGGTGCCCAATGCCGTAGGTAGCGAGCTGTTCGCGGGTTTTACAGAAACCGAGATCATCAGGGTGACCGAATGCCTAGGTGCACAGTTGACCGAGTTCGACCACGGGCAGGTTTTGATCCGCGGGAACTCACATACCAGCGCCGTCGGACTCGTGCTCCGCGGAGCGGTCTATGCCAGCACCGTCGACGAAAGAGGCGGACGCAACCTGGTCAACGCGGTAGAGGCGGGGGACGTGTTTGCCGAGGACATGCTGGCACACGAGCACAACCACACCGAGAACACGGTGACCGGAGCAAACCACGGCCTGGCGCTATTGCTCGGAATGGACAAAATCGTTCGGGCGTCCGGCCCGTTGTGTCCGTTGAGGAGCCGAGTCATCGAAAATCTGTTTCACGTCATGTCGAGCAAGAACCGGATGCTGCAGGAGAAGCTGTCGATAGTGTCGCGGAAGTCTTTGCGCGATCGAGTCGTTCTCTTTCTCGACGAACAGCGGAGGAGGACCGGATCGCAACAGTTCACGGTGATTTTTTCCCGCGCAGAATTGGCGGACTATCTCAATGTGGACCGTACGGCTCTCTCGCGTGAATTGATGCGAATGAAAAATCAAGGGCTCATCGACTTTCATCGAAACAGCTTTTCCATCACATCGAGTCTTACCGCAGGACTGCGCACGTGAGGGGAAATACATCCCCTGGACGTATTTCCCCTCACGCGCAGTGACGCTGCTCAGGCGTCGATGATGAATGCTTCGAGCTGGGTACGCGCGACGTCGTCGGCGAGCTGCTTCGGCGGGCTCTTCATCAGGTATGCCGACGCCGGGATGACCGGTCCACCGACGCCACGGTCGAGGGCGATCTTCGCTGCGCGCACTGCGTCGATGATGACGCCGGCCGAGTTGGGCGAGTCCCAAACCTCGAGCTTGTACTCGAGGCTCAGTGGCACGTCACCGAATGCGCGACCTTCGAGGCGAACGTAAGCCCACTTGCGGTCATCCAACCAGCCGACGTGGTCGGAAGGTCCGATGTGCACGTCCTTGGCGTTGAACTCCTTCTGGAGGTTCGACGTAACGGCCTGCGTTTTGGAGATCTTCTTCGACTCGAGACGAGTGCGCTCGAGCATGTTGAGGAAGTCCATGTTGCCACCGACATTGAGCTGCATTGTGCGATCGAGCTGCACGCCGCGGTCTTCGAACAGCTTGGCCATGACGCGGTGCGTGATGGTGGCGCCGACCTGGCTCTTGATGTCGTCGCCGACGATGGGGACGCCGGCATCCTCGAACTTCTTGGCCCAGACGGGGTCGCTGGCGATGAAGACGGGCAGTGCGTTGACGAAGGCGACGCCCGCGTCGATGGAAGCCTGTGCGTAGAACTTGTCGGCCTCTTCGGATCCGACGGGCAGGTAGGAGACGAGAACGTCCACTTTGGCGTCACGAAGCGCCTGTGCGACGTCGACTGTTTCGCCGTCGGCCTCGGTGATGGTCTCGCGGTAGTACTTGCCGAGTCCGTCGAGGGTCGGTCCGCGCTGAACCTGGACACCCTTGGGTGGAACGTCGGCGATCTTGATGGTGTTGTTCTCGCTGGAGAAGATCGCGTCCGAGAGGTCGAAGCCCACCTTCTTGGCGTCCACGTCGAACGCGGCGACGAACTCGACGTCGCGGACGTGGTACTTACCGAACTTGACGTGCATGAGCCCGGGAACGGTGGAGTTCTCGTCGGCGTCCTTGTAATACTCCACGCCTTGGACCAGGGATGAGGCGCAGTTGCCTACACCCACAATGGCCACGCGGATGGCGTTGCTGTTCTCACCCATGGTCGGGTTCTCCTTCTGTCTTCGACAAGCTTTTGGGGTTCGGATTGTAGGTTGCGGACGGGTCCGCTTGCTCGGCCGCGATGACTTCGTTGAGCCAACGAACTTCTCGTTCGCTCGATTCGAGTCCGAGCTGGTGAAGCTGACGGGTGTATCGGTCGGGCGTGCCGTCGGCGCGTCCAACTGCTTCGCGGAGCCCCTCGCGGCGCTCCTCGACCTGACGTCGTCTGCCCTCGAGAATGCGCACCCGTGCCTCTGCCGGTGTGCGACTGAAGAAGGCAAGGTGAACGCCGAACCCGTCGTCGGTGTAATTTTGCGGTCCGGTATCTGCGACCAGCTCGGTGAAACGCTGCTTGCCGAGCGGGGTCATTTCATACACGCGCCGTGCCCGACGTTTGACGAGGGTGTCGGGACCCGCATCCTCGGCGATCAGCCCGTCCGCTTGGAGGCGGCGCAGGGCTGGATACAGCGAGCCGTAGGAAAACGCCCGAAAGGCTCCAAGGAGCCCGGTCAGACGCTTACGAAGTTCGTACCCATGCATCGGGGATTCGAGTAGCAGGCCGAGAATAGCGAGCTCCAGCATGCGTACCTCCTCCTCGACTGTCGTGCACTAAACCGATGCGATAGCAAGTAATATACACAAGATGTATCGCGCCGATATATTCAGGGACATAGCGGCAGTCGACCCGGGTCTACTGACCTCCGCTTCACACGGTTGATCGGCGGACCGACAATGGTGGTGATCGGCCGCGATCATCACGGCGAGAGACGCGTTGACGCAGGTAAGAAGGGATTTTTTCTATTGGGTCAGCACCGAACTGGTACTGCCCGGCCCGTAGGTCACCGGCCGCACGTACTCTGGTTCTCGTGCGACTTCAGCGGCAGGTGGTGGACTACGCCCTTCGGCGACGGTCGCTGCTCGCTGAGGTGTACTCGGGCAGGACTGGCGTCAGCGCCGTGTGCGACGCCGACCCCTACTTACTGCGAGCGGCCAAGTTTCACGGGCGTGGCAGCGACGTCGTGTGCCCGATCTGCCGAAAAGAGCAGCTCACACACGTTTCTTGGGTGTTCGGCGAGAAGCTCGGGTCCATGTCAGGCTCGGCGCGCACGTCGGACGAGGTTGTGCGTCTCGCGGCCACGCAGGAGGAATTCTCGGTGCACGTCGTAGAGGTATGCCGCTCCTGCAGTTGGAATCATCTCGTTCAGTCCTATGTACTGGGCGCGGTACCGGCCCCAAAGCAACCG
>JBBSSG010000196.1:0-6275 GCA_038242295.1 Mycobacteriales bacterium
GATTTCAGGCGTCGAGCTGCGGCCGGGCGGACGCACGGGACGCCCGGACAGCACTCGTTCCATCTCCGACCACGTGGGCGGACCATCGTTCCATCCCATGGCGGCACCTCCCTGAAATCCACATCAAGATCATCATTCGAACGTATGTTCTAATTACACCTCGAGCCTCCGACACAAATCAATCGCGCCTTGCCGATAGGCTCGCCGTACACAATCGAGACACCTGCGAACAGAGCCGGAGAAGAGCAGTGACACGTTGGGCCTCATTCGTCGTTTCCCATAAGCGATGGGTGCTCGCGATCGCGGTTGTCGTCGTGGCACTCAGCGGGGTCTGGGGTCTCGGCGTATTCAACAAGCTCAGCGAGGGCGGCTTCATCGACCCGGGCAGCGAGGCAGCCGAGGTCAGTTCACTGACTGCCGGGCTGGGTCAACAGACTCCGGACATCGTCGCCATTTACACCGCCCCCGAGGGCAAGACGATCGACGACATCGCCCCCGACGTCACCGCCGTACTCGACAAGTTTCAGAGCAAATATTCGGTCGAGAACGTCACCTCGTACTGGACGGCAAACGATGCTGCCAAGAAGTTCCTGACCTCCAACGACGGCACCAAAGCACTCGCTACCGTCACGCTCGGCCCGGACGCCGGCGTCACATTCGCCACCTTCGGTGACCTTCCCCCACAACTCGTCGTGCCAGAGGTGACTTCGCAATTCGCCGGCGGTTCGGTCGTCGGCGTCTCGTTCAGTACGACGCTGCAGAGTGATCTCGTCCGGTCCGAAGCAATCGCCATCCCCATCACACTGCTCCTACTCATCGTAATCTTCGGCGGAGTCGTCGCGGCCGCTGTCCCTGTGTTCGTCGGCATCCTCAGCGTTGTCGCCGCACTGGCTGTTCTCCGCGTCCTCACGATGGTCACCGAGGTCAGTTCGTTCTCTATCAACGTTGCGTCGCTGCTCGGTCTCGGTTTGGCCATCGACTACGGACTGTTCATCGTGAGTCGATATCGCGAGGAAATGCGCGGCGGCGCCGAACCTGCCGATGCCGTGGTGCGGACGATCCTCACTGCGGGACGCACCGTCGTCTTCTCCGGACTGTTGCTGATATGCGCGTTCGCCGGAATGCTCGTGTTCCCGCAGCCCGTCGTCAAATCTTTGGGGTTCGGTGCGATGGCTGCGGTCGCCAGCGCGGCGATCCTGTCGCTGACGGCTGTGCCCGCTCTACTCGCGATTCTCGGGCGACGTATCAACTCACTGACCTGGAGCAAGACTGCATCGGACCGGGGCGAACTCCGCGCCCACAAATTCTGGGGAGGCGTCGTCACCCGGGTGATGCGCAAACCTGGAATTGTCGCGGCGGTCATCATCGCCGGGTTGCTCGTGCTGTCGGCGCCTATTGTGAAAGTGGCGCTCGGTGAAGTCGACTACACCGCGCTGCCTCAGGACGATCCCGCCCGTGTTGCCGTCGAAACGCTGAACACCGAGTTTCCGACCACCGGAGAAAGTGCCACAATTGTATTGCGCGGTACCGATGGACAGAAGCCGCAAGGTTCGCCAATCGCCGATATCACCGAGCAAGCCGAAGCCGTCACCGGCATCGCCCGCGTCGAGTTCACCGGATCTGCCGACGATTTCGTCGTCCTGCAAGCGACGTTCGGTGAACCTGATGCCGGTGCGACGGAAGTGCAATCGACCAGCGCCGCAGTGGTAGGGCTCCGCGATATGACACCTCCCGGCGGGACCGAGATACTCGTCGGCGGCTCCAGAGCACTCATCGACGATGGCAACGACGCGATCGCAAAATGGCTGCCCGTCATGATCGCGATCATGGTCATGTCGACCCTCATCCTGCTGTTCCTTGCATTCGGGTCGATCGTGCTTCCGATCAAGGCGGTACTCATGGCGGGATTGAGCCTCGGCGCAACGTTCGGCGCGTTGACGTGGGTGTTCCAGGAAGGGCACGGTGCTGAATTACTCGGAGTTACTCCTGCGCCGCTCGAAGCAACATTCGTCGTCCTCATCCTCGCCGTCGTTTTCGGCCTGTCGACCGACTATGAGGTGTTCCTGATGTCGCGCATGGTCGAAGCGCGTGCAGCAGGGGCGACCACAGAAGAAGCTGTGGTGATCGGAGCGCAGCGCACTGGACGCATCGTGACAGCAGCGGCCCTCATTCTCATCGTCGTTACTGGGGCGTTCACCATCTCGGACCTGTCGATCATGCGGTTCCTCGGCCTCGGCATGATCCTCGCGCTGATCGTCGACGCCACTATCATCAGGATGCTACTTGTTCCCTCGCTGGTAAAGCTCATGGGTGAGGCGAACTGGTGGGCACCGGTGTGGATGAAGAAGGTGCACGAGAAGGTGGGAATCGGCCACTAGGTCCCTCAATCGGGGTGGCCGGGAACTTACCTTGAAGTAAGTTGGTGCAATGGCGAACTACATCGTTACCGGAGGTACGGGCTTCCTCGGCCAGAACGTGCTCCCCCGGTTGTTGGAACGCGACCCATCCGCGAGAATTCATGTTCTGCTTCGCCCCCAGTCGATCGCCAAGTTCGAACAGCAGGTCGCATCGCTGAACAGAAGAGACCAGATCTAACTACTGGTCGGCGACCTGACCGAGCCGCAACTTGGACTGAAGGGCACTCCCGAGGGCATCGACCACATCGTTCACCTCGGTGCGGTTTACGATATGACCGCCGGCGACGAGCAGGCGTCCACCAATATCGACGGCACTCGCAGTATCGTCGAACTCGCGGTACGCACCGGAGCCAGGCTGCATCACATTTCTTCGATCGCCATAGCGGGCGATTTCGTCGGATCATTCACCGAGAACGACTTCGACAAGGGCCAGAGATTCCCGACGTCCTATCACCGCACCAAATTCGAGTCCGAGAAGATCGTTCGCGAGTCTGCTACGGACTGGAGGGTATATCGTCCCTCCGCGATTCTCGGTCATTCCAAGACCGGGGCGATCGACAAGATCGACGGCCCCTACTTCTTCTTCCTATTCTTCGCCGAATTGGCAAAGCTTCCAGATGCGCTACCCATCGCGGTACCAGACATCGGTGCCACCAACCTCGTCCCCGTGGACTACGTTGCTGCCGCGATCATCGAGCTGATTTTTCGTAACCCATTGGGAAATAAAGTTTTCCATTTGGTCAGTCCTAGTCCGCAGCCGATGCGCGAGGTGTACAGCGCGTTCGGGCGCGCGGCGGGATCGAGAGCCAAGATCGTCAGCCTTCGTGGAGCCATTGCAGCGCCGGTCGTATCACCGCGTTCGGCCTCCGTCCGGAGAGCACGCAATGTGCTTCTGTCACGCTTCGGTGTACCACCGGTCATGCTCGATCATCTGGCACTTCCCACCGTCTTCGATTCGGCAGCAACGCAGAATGCATTGAGCGGCAGCGACATCGAACCTCCGCCGCTGGCGTCCTATGCCGACGCCCTCTGGTCCCACTGGCGCACCCATCTCGATCCAAACCGAAACCGCCACGAAGATTCCCGTGGTCCACTCTTCGGACGGCATATCTTGATCACCGGCGGCTCCTCGGGCATCGGTGCGGCCAGCGCGAAAGCTGCGGCACGCAAGGGCGCTACCGTCATCCTGTTGGCGCGCGGAGCCGAACAGCTCGAATCTGTCGTCGCGAACATCCGCGCGACGGGGGGTGATGCCTTCGGTTATCCGTGCGACATCACAGACACTGAGTCGGTCAAGGACACAGTGAAGACAATTCTAAGCGAACATGACCACGTAGACATGCTGGTTAACAATGCCGGTCGGTCGATTCGGCGTTCGGTGTACCGGTCCACCGATCGCTTCCACGATTTCGAGCGCACCATGGCAGTGAACTACTTCGGTGCAGTGCGACTGGTGCTGGCGCTTCTGCCACATATGCGTGGACGACGCTTCGGACACATCTTGACATCCGCCCCGCCCTCACGGACGAGGATTCCCCGATAGCTCACGCTGCAGAGGTGGTTGGTGCGGCACGCCCGCGTGACTGACGCACCCGATCCCCCGAAGTGTCCTCGGGTTGGTGTTCGAGCCTGAACCCACGATCGCGAATATTGATCGCGGCATTGGTGTCCGCATGAAGCCCGAAGCCGCATTCCTGACACCGGAAGACCGCTTGGCTATCGCGATTCTCTGGGCAGGTGTGACCGCAGCGCGAGCACTCCTGGGACGTATAGGCGGCCGAAACCGCGATGACCGGCATCTTGTGGTCGAGACGTTGCGCGAACCTTCCCCAACAGGAAGCGAGGATCGCCCGGTTCAGACCAGACTTCGCCCGCCCGCCGTTAGGCAGGAAAGCTCCTGGATTGTCGGGGTCCGGCTTCGGCTTGGCCCGCCGTGTCATGTTCCGGGTCTGTAGATTCTCGATCGCCGCCGCCGCGCACGTTTCCGCGAGTTCGGTGGTGGTCTTCTCGATCCAGTCGCCCCCGCCGATCAGCCAGCCGCAACCGCAACCTGCCCAACTTCGCTTTCGTGCGCTCCCGATTCGCCGACCCTTTCACCTGGCGGGAGAGGCATCGTTGCAAGGCCACGAACCGAACCTGCTCACCCACACTGAAACCGGGGGCATGGAACATGCGTCCATCGCTGGTGGCGATCGAATTCGCCACTCCCCGGTCGATCCCCACGACCATCGTCGTCGTCGCGGCCGGCCGGGGCGACGGAATGGCGGTCAGACTCACTGCCCACCGGCCGTTCGTCAGTGCAATCCGGGCCGACGTCGCTGCGGAAATGTCGGACCACGCCCGGGAAATCCGGAACCGCACCCACCCGGCCTTCGGCGCCAGAATCTCACCCCAGCGCCGGTTGATCCGCCGCACCACCAAATCCCGCACCACAAATCCTTGCCGGGCACCGGACCGTTTCTTGAACGTCGGGTACCCGCTGCGCCGGGCAAAGAAATTGGTGAACGCCCGATCGAGGTCACGCAACGCGCCCTGCTGGACAACTGTGGAACCCGCGCGGAGCCAACCGAATTCACGCCGGGCTTCGGTCAGGTCCCGCATTTACGATGCGGCAGTGATCTTCTGCTGGAAGTGGCGACGGGTCGGAGTCCACCACGAGCGTTGCTCGAGCCCGAGGTTATAGACGAAGCGTGCGTGGTCGCAGTGCATCGTGAGCATCTCGAGCTACGCCCCCTCTGCAGGGTAAACGCGCTGCACGATGCTCATGTGATCTACACATAACAGATATGGGCATTGACAGGCAGAAATACCGCACTGGAAGACATGTGGTCTATAGCCTTCGAGCGCACATCGTTCTGGTGACGAAGTATCGCCGCGGGGCGATCACCGATCGGGTCCGGAAGCATCTGATCGGCACCGCCAGCGAGGTGTGCGTCCGGTTCGAGACAGTCCTGCTCGAGGCGGATGGCGAGGACGACCATCTGCATCTGCTGGTCGACTACCCGCCGAAGGTGTCGCTGTCGAAGCTGGTGGGGGCGATCAAGACGAACACCTCGCTGCGCGTGCGCAAGGAGCGATTCCCGGAGGTGACTGCGGCGTTGTGGGGGGGACCACTTCTGGTCTCCGTCGTATTTCGCGGCGTCCACGGGTGGGGCTCCGCTAGAGCGGGTTGCTGCGTATGTGCGGGACCAGCGTGAGCCATCACGGGCACCCGGCGAGGCCCGCCGGCGCACTCGCTAACCCCGCCCTCACGGACGGGGTTAGCGCTCGAAATCCAAGGTCAACGAAATAGGAGTCTCATCCACACTCGACCGAACCCTGCAGAAATATATGCACCCGATCCAAGCGCCAAAACCCATTTTGCGACGCTGATCGCGGTGGTCGTTCGCACCACGGAATCGGTGATGTGCTGCGGATGATCGAGTAGGTGCAGTCCAACGATGTTCTCGGCATAGTCACCGGCCGCTGAAAGAACCGGAGCGATCGCGAGAATTCTGGCCGTGCGGGGTGAGATCGGGGCGACTTCGCCGAGACGCGTGGCACCTGCACGTAGCGCCTTGGCATAAATGGCAGGGTGTACGAAATCTGGGTAGTAATGGCTTCGAAAGCGCGCCGTTTCGAACTCGTCCATACTGTCCAAAATCTGTCGATACCTCATTTCCGACCATGCCGTCTGGACTTGCAGAACTCTGGGGCCTACAGGTCCGAGCAACCGGACGATATTGGCTTGCGAGACAGCAAATGCGGCCGACCAGAAGATGAGTGGAGTGTCTTTGACGCTGAGTGCCATGCACTGATGGTAGAACTCGGAACTCAGCGATGATCACGCATCAGAAATGGCAGGACAACGGTTTCGAA
>JBBSSG010000197.1:0-6086 GCA_038242295.1 Mycobacteriales bacterium
CGCCCGCGAGCCCATCGCCCTGGCTCTCGCCCAGGAAGAGACCGTCACCGAGCAGATCATTCAACTCGCGAGCACCGCACGCGATGAGGGTGACTACGTGGGCGAGCAGTTCATGCAGTGGTTCCTCAAGGAGCAGGTCGAGGAGGTTGCCAGCATGAAGACACTGTTGAACATCGCAGATCGCGCGGGCCGCAATCTGTTCGATCTGGAAGAGTTCGTCGCCCGCGAAATGAGTGGGGCTGTTGCCGCAGATACAGGCGCACCCCATGCTGCCGGCGGCTCGGTCTAAGAAGTAACCGCTCCACGCAGTCGAGTGGGAATCCATGAAGAACTATGGATTCCCACTCACCTACCAGATCAGCGCAGGGTGACCTGGCGGCTACGCAATCCATCACGTGAGCGCAACTGCTCCGAGGTCAGCGGTGCGTCGACGGCCAGAGCCTCAGCAAGCTTCTCCCCAAATTTGACTGTGGGCGTCGCCCATTCAGTCGGATGCATTTCCGGATCGAGATCGAATACTGGCACCAAAAGGCCGTGTGTGCGGAAAGAACCCGCATAACGCGAGCCTTCCCCCAGCGTCAGATCGCCTGCCGCATGCAGGCGCGCGAGAGCAAACATCAGCTCGTCTTCACTTTCCGGGCGGACCCAACGCAGGTGCGCCTTGTCTCCGGCATCGACCCACCAGGCAGCAACGAGTCCGTCGCCGTCAAGCCTGGCGGAGGGCATGATGGCCTGGTTTGCACGCTCCACGGTGGCCGCAACATCTGCTGCCGGCTCAACGCCTTCCGGTAGCCACCAATTGAAGTTCTGATGCACCGTGATGTCCAGTTGCGCCGACGGATCCAGCACCTCAGCGAGGCCGGCGGTGTTGCCGTCCGGATCGGCAGCTTCGAGCGACTCACCGGGCTCCGCGTCCGATGCCCATCGGAGCGCACTGCTCAGATCGGCCGCCACGTTCGGCGAGTGCACCTGCACCTGCAGCCCGGCGAACCCGGTGACGGTGTCGTTTTCCGCGCGCACCAACGCAGCAACGGCTCCTGGAAGCACCGTGGCGATGGTGATCGTGCGACCGTCGACCTGGACGGGCGCGGTCGCAGACGGAACGAACTCACGTAACGCGACGAGATCGCACTCGGCTGCAACACCCTGGAACGGCCTCACCGGCGCCGCTAGATGGCTCTCGCGCTCGGCGGCGCGCTGCGCCAACAGCGATGCTCGGTTGCTGCCCTGCTTCGGACCACTGTTTCTTTTGCTCTTACCCACGTCGAAAAACCTACACGTCGACGGCTAGGCGTCGGCACTTCCCTCGAGCCAGGCCCGTGTTCGTCGGGGATTGTTGGTAGCTATCCAACCAACGCCCAGACGTCGGCACAGGTCTACATCGTCCTTCTCATCGACCGTCCAGCAGTAGGTGGCACGACCCGACGCCGCCGCCCGGTCGACGATCGACGGATGCTCGCGAAGAGTCTTGATCGACGGCCCGACGGCTGTGGCCCCGACCGTCGTTGCAGCTCCGCCGCCGAGGTAATAGGAGGCATCGCCGAGCAGAACCGTCGGAAGCATCGGTGCTGACCTGCGTACTCTCCACACAGCGGTCGGCGCAAACGACATGATGACTGCCCTCGCATGATCGGCGGAGGCGGGTTGAGCGATCCCGTAGCGATGCAACTCTGCCAGCACTTTGCTTTCGATGAGACTGCCGTAGCGCACGGGATGTTTGGTCTCGATGAACAGTTTCGTGGGTTTGCTCGTCCAGTCGAGCACCAGTCGAATCAGATCGCTGAGGGTCAACAGTTCAGCAGGCTCGACACCATCGCCGTAGTCGAAGGTCTTGAGCGTGTCGTAGGACAGTTCACTCACGATGCCGGTGCCGGTGGAGGTGCGATCGACTCGTCGGTCGTGCACACACACGATGTGCCCGTCGCGGGTCAGTCTGACATCGCATTCGAGGCCGTCCGCGCCCTCACGCAATGCGAGGTCGTACGCGGCGAGCGTGTGCTCCTTCTTCTCCGCCGACGCCCCACGATGGGCGACGACGAATGGTCCTCGTCGATCCGGGCTCACGTCAACGTCGCCCTTTCCTGAGTTTCCTGCTGGACTTCCCTGGATACTGATGCGTCTTCGAGTTCCGGGCCCGACTCCGGCTCGGGTACGGCTTCAGCCGCGTCAAGTACGGCAGGGGCGTCGGGCTCGCGGGCGGAGGCCCGGCCGCTGGCGACGACCCATCGCTTCGGGGCGGCTCGGTTGGTTCCGCGCCATCGCAGGTCATCGACACCGCGCATGACGCGGATCGTCCACACAGCAAGGCAAGCACCGACGAGCGAAACGAAGGCGTAGAACAGCACCCCGTCCGCCTGTGCCTGCAACGAATCACGAGTACGCCACCAGATAGCGGCGCCGATGAGCGCCCAGTCGAACACCCATAGACCCCACCAGATACGCACGGCCACGAGCAGACGAGCGCGGTCGGCACCGCCTCGTACGGCGACCAGTTCGGTCAGGAATACACCGGGCATGACCAAAGACAGCCCCGGGACGAGACTGCCGATTATCAGCTCCCGGATACTACGAGGGTCACGCATGTCCGCTCGTTCGAACACCGAGTGACGGCGTGAGACCAGCCAGCATGCAGATGCGACGGCTGCCGACACTCCGATCACGATCGCAATGAGCCCGGCGAACGACACGAACGCATCGGAGATGATCACAGTGGTCGAGTCCACCAGACGAGTCCGGTTGTAGAGCAGGATGCCGTACCGCAGAAGCTCCGCCGCGGCGGCAAGAAGCAGCAGGCTGCCCGTCAAAGCCAGCAGCCCAGGGGCCGCAACGGCCCAACGCTCGATGCGGCTCTCTCCGTCGTCGGGCTCGGGGATCGGCCGATCAACAAGGCCCCATCGCGGCATCTCGTCATATCTCGGGGTCTCGGAGTTGCGAGGCTTGCTCGAAGAGCGGGGCTTTCCGGACTTTTTCCGCGGCGCCCGCGCCACCCACTTGAAGTTGCGGACACCTTGGGCGGGCGCCCCGATCGACACCGGGGACAGCAGGACTCCGTGGCAACGAGGGCACCACACCGCAGGGCGCGTCCCGACGGGCCACCGCGTCGAGCATCGAGCACAGACCTGAAAGGCGGACATTAGAGGATGCTCGCCGCAGCGCCGTCGTCACGCACGAGCGGACGCCCGGCCATCTGCCACGCAATCATGCCGCCGTCGACATTGGACGACTCGTATCCGATCTGCGCGAGGTACTCCACCACCCGCTGTGAGCGCCCACCGACACGACACACCACATAAAGCTCAGCGTCGGGATCGATCTCGCCGATACGGGACGGCACTTCGCTCATCGGAATGTGAAGCGCACCGGCGGCATGGCCGTGCTGCCATTCGTCGTGTTCGCGAACATCGAGCAAAATTACCGACTCGTTCAGTGCGGCGGGCAGCTCAGCGGCGGGCACAGAGGGCAGATCCGAGACAGACACAAGCTCGATCTTGTCACGCGTCCTTCAGTAGTGACCACCGCGATTGTGGTGCGGGATGGACAAGCAGGTGAACGATCCGGATTATCCGCAAGAAACCGGGCACGGGCTCGTTCACGGTTCACCGGCCCAGGTGCATCAGAGACTTCTAGACTCGAGGACATGGTTTCCTCGAACATCGAACTGCGCGTCTTCACCGAACCCCAGCAAGGTGCAACGTACGACCAGCTTCTACGCGTAGCAGGCATCCGAAACGTTCGGATTCGGCGCATTCTTCCGGTCAGATCACTACCTCGCGATGAACTCCGAGGGCCTTCCCGGCCCGACGGATGCCTGGATCACTCTCGCTGGAATCGCGCGCGAAACGTCGACGATTCGGCTGGGCACCCTCGTGACGTCAGCGACCTTTCGGTACCCGGGACCGCTCGCTATCAGCGTCGCCCAAGTCGATGACATGAGTGGTGGTCGCGTTGATTTCGGGCTCGGCGCCGGCTGGTTCGAAGATGAGCACACGGCATACGGGATTCCGTTTCCCCCGCTGGGTGAGCGGTTCGACAAGCTGGAGGAGGCTTTGGCCGTAATCACTGGACTGTGGGAAACACCAGTGGGACAAAAGTTTTCGTACGACGGCAAGCACTACCAGATCGTGGATTCTCCGGCGCTGCCCAAGCCCGCACAATCACCGAGGCCGCCCATCCTCATCGGTGGTGGCGGAAAAAAGCGCACCCCTGCCCTGGCGGCGAAGTACGCCGACGAGTTCAATATTCCATTCGCCTCAGTGGAGGACACTGCGACGCAATTCGATCGGGTTCGCGCTGCCGCGGCTGCGGCTGGACGCGACCCACAGTCGCTGGCCTACTCCACCGCGCTCGTACTGTGCTGCGGAAGAACCGAAGATGAGATCGCGCGTCGAGCTGCGGTCATCGGCCGCGAGGTATCTGAGTTACGAGAGAACGGTGCAGCCGGATCGCCCGCTGAGTTGGTCGACAAGATCGGCCGTTACCGCGAAATCGGTGCCAGCCGGGTCTACGTGCAGACCTTCGATCTGAGCGATCTCGATCATCTGGAATTGGTGGCGTCCGAGGTCGTGCCTCAGTTGTAGCGTTTTGGGTAGCCGGCGGAACACTGCGCCGAAACCTCCCGTTGAGCCAGCGCGCCGCGGGGGTTTCGATCCATCGGTACATTGCCTCCGACACCGCGGCGGTGACGATCAGAAACGCAACGACCGCACCGGTGGGGCCGGTGATCGGGACGACGTGCTCATACACGCGATACAGAATCAGCGTGTGAACGAGGTAGATCGCATAGCTACGCGTCCCGGTCCAGCGCACGATGCGCGAGTTGGACAGGCGACCGCTGTATCGTCCGAGCAGCAACACCAGCCCAGTGGTGACGAGGATGGTCCACAGATATTGGTCTCCCGCCCAGTACGCATGCACCGCCGTCGCGAGGCGTACGACCTCGGCTTGCGCGATGACGCCGACGACAATCCACCGCCATTCGACGATGCGCGCCCAACCCAGGTAGATGATCTGACCAAGGAACAGCGTGGGCAGCGTGGCAGCGATCTTGGACAGCATCGGCACCGACCACGGCTGCGGGATGTACAAGTTGTAGAGGAGCACGAGCGCACACAGTGCGGCTCCGAGAAGCGGCACGATGATCGGACGCGTCCGCAGCACGCCACGTGCCGCAGTGCAATACACATAAAACAACAACTGAACGGTCAGCGTCCAGGTGACACCGAGGACCGCGACTTCCGGTTTCAGAAAGAACCCACCGAGAAAGAAGCTGAGCAGTGCTTCGGAATTGGTGATGTCTGCCTGTCCGCTGAACATCCCATTGACTCCGACCCTGACCAGCACGATCGCCATAGCGATAGCGACCCATAGGGCCGGCACGAGCCGAGACAGGCGACTCACTGCGAAGTCCCGACGCGATTGCCTCATCGCGGAGCGGGTGATCAGCAGCCCTGTGAGGAGCATGAAGATCGCTACGCCGAAGAAAGACAGGTGGTTGTTGAGTCCTCCCTGCTTGATCAGCGACATGTACACGACGTCGATGACCCACCAACCGTCAGCGCGGTCGTCGATCAGGTAATAAGAGATGTGGGAGTACAGCACGGTCAACACCGCGATGAAGCGCAGCAGGTTCGCGCCGGTGAGCTCGACCCTGGGAGCATGTACACCGGTCGCCGTCGACCGCGCGTCGACGCGTTTGCTCGACCCACCCAGTGCCACCACGCAGGCCATCTTAAGTTCCCGGTCATCGACTGGACGAATCGAGAGAGCGTCCTGTGACCACGCCGTGATGTTTGAACAGTTGGCGAGCCCGCTCGATTTTATTCCTAGCGGTGCGGCTCGACCGCAACTGTTGCACTAAGAGTAGTAATGAGATTGGCTTGAACCCTACGAATGATCCGCAGTAGGACGCGCCGGCCCGAAGTTTTACGGTGAGCGCGCGTCGACAGAGAAGGGAAACACGTGTCCGAGTACACACTGCCCGACCTTGATTTCGATTACTCCGCCCTCGAGCCACACATCTCGGGCGAGATCAATGAATTGCACCACTCGAAGCACCACGCCGCCTACGTCGCCGGCGCGAACACGGC
>JBBSSG010000198.1:0-6010 GCA_038242295.1 Mycobacteriales bacterium
ACCCCGCCTCGGACCGTGGCACCGAGCGCCCCGCCGAACGACATCGGCCGCGCAATCGTGCGCGATCGGCAAGATACGGAGAAGAACCAAAATCTCGAGCTGCTCAGGCCGACACGTCAGCGGGAAGAAAGATCGAGGCTAATCGCGTTGTCAGACTGCGTCCTTGGTGCTTGTAGAAGCCGGAGGTCGACACCTCGAGGAGGCGTGCCATCCGGTGCACAGCGGAGTTCGCGTACTCCGCGGCCATCAACGAGTAGCGCTCTACTTTGGTTGATTCGCCGCAAAGTACGCGGACGCTTTTTTCAGGAAGGCGATGTCCTTCTCTTGCTCGGAAACCTGCTTGCGGAGTCTGGCCAGCTCGGTCCGTTCCGCTGCTGTCAGCGGTTGATCCCCGGTTGCCGCGGCGGCATCTATCCGCCGGCGCTCGTCGGCGACCCAACGGCCGAGCAGGCCCTCGTTGATACCTAGCTCGCGGGCGACTTCGGCGATGGTGCGGCCGGAATCGATCACCCGGCGTGCGGCCTCGACTTTGTACTCGGTCGTGAACGACCTGCGTTTGCGGGACGACATGAGGACATCCTTCCAGCGGAACCATCGATCCCGCTATCTCGGTGTCCACCATCCGGGGTGAATCTCATCGACGGCTCGCGACCCGCGGTCAGATAATCGGTGTATTCAGGCTAAGTCGTGTCTGTGATGTAAGCAGCCGAACGGGTAAGTTGAGTGTAACTCTAAGAAATACTAACTAGTAGGGATACGACATGCCAGCCCCCCTCGCTGCGACATTCTCGCGACTCGCCGAACTGATCGCCATCGAAGACGCCGATGCGCGTCCCAAAAAGTCCATCACGGAAGTGTTCACCGGTAAAGAGATTGCCACTATTCCGGTCGGCACTGCCCAGGACGCCATCGATGCCATAGCCCGCGCCCGCGTCGCGCAGAAGGCCTGGGCCGCGCGGCCAGTGTCCGAGCGCGCCGAGATATTTCATCGCTACCGCAACTTGGTGTTGACTCATCGCGATGAGCTGATGGACATGGCGCAAGCGGAAACCGGCAAGTCGCGCTCTGCTGCACAAGAAGAAGTGCTCGATATCGCGATGACGGCGCGGCACTACGCGCGCACCGCTGCCAAGCTGCTCTCGCCCAAGCGCGTCTCCGGCATGCTTCCCGTGTTGACCAAGACCGTGGTGCGATACCAGCCGAAAGGCATCGTCGGGATCATCTCGCCGTGGAACTACCCGATGACACTCGCGGTATCGGACGCTATTGCCGCGCTCCTCGCTGGAAACGGCGTCGTACTCAAGCCGGATTCCCAGACGCCGTACTGTGCGCTGGCCTGCGTGGAACTGCTGTACAAAGCTGGTCTGCCGCGTGATCTGTTCGCCGTTGTCCCGGGGCCCGGATCGGTCGTCGGTACCGCGATTGTGGAGAACACCGAATACCTCATGTTCACCGGTTCGACCGCGACGGGCCGACTCCTCGCCGAGCAGGCGGGCCGTCGTCTCATCGGCTTCTCCGCCGAGCTGGGCGGCAAGAATGCGATGATCGTTGCGGAAGGGGCGGACCTGCGGGAGGTTGCCGACGCCGCCGTACGCGCCTGCTTCTCGAACTCGGGCCAACTATGTATCTCGATCGAGCGCATCTACGTCGAGAAGTCCATCACCGGGGAGTTCACCGCGAGGTTCGGTCAGCGTGTGCGAGCGATGACGCTCGGCGCCGACTACGAGTTCGGTATCGAGATGGGCAGTCTGATCTCCGAGGACCAGATCCGAACCGTCTCGGCGCACGTCGAGGACGCAAAAGCCAAGGGTGCCAACGTTATCGCTGGCGGTCGTTCGCGGCCGGATGTCGGTCCGCTGTTCTACGAGCCGACCGTGCTCACCCACGTAACCGAGCATATGGAGTGCGCGGCCACCGAGACGTTCGGCCCTCTCGTATCCATCTATCCGGTGTCGAACGTCGAGGAGGCCATCGCCAGAGCCAACGACACGGAATACGGCCTCAACGCGAGCGTCTGGGCGAAGACCAAGGCGCAGGGTGAGGCCATCGCAGCTCGTCTGAACTCAGGCACGGTCAACGTCGACGAAGGCTATGCGCCTGCCTGGGGGTCCACCGCTGCACCGATGGGCGGCATGGGAGTCTCGGGCGTGGGCCGCCGCCATGGGCCGGACGGTCTGCTCAAGTACACCGAATCGCAGACCATCGCTACGACCAGGTTCCTCAATCTAGGTGGCCCGCGCGGTATTTCGCCGAAGACGTGGGCGAAGCTCATGCCTCGGTTCGTCGATGCGCTGAAGTACCTGCCCGGTCGGTGATGCCACGTCCTTGACCGCTGCGCCCGTCAGGGCGGCGACCATGGGTAGTGCGCATAGTGGCAGACGATGACGGCCCCACACCGCGAGGTGTGGGGCCGTCGTTTTATTTCAGGTATCCGATGCGCCAGCCGCTGGAGCGAGTGGCGCCGTCGCCGATCAGGGTGCTCGGCGGTGACCAGAAAATTCTGGCTCTTGGCGGTCGGACTCGCTGTCTTCCGATGCCACGTATTCGCGAGCCTTGCCGAACGACGGGATCTCGGCGACCTGTTCGTCCTCGACCGGGGCCGGCTCGATGTCGATAGTTTTACGCAGTGGACGGTCCGGGATCAGGAGCACTGCGAGGAGGGTGATGATTCCGACGAATCCGGCGACCAAGAAGATTCGTCCGGTGGCGTCACCGTAGGCGGTACGAATGACTGCGGCGATCGGGGCAGGCATGGCATCGAGGTCGAGGGACCCGCCGCCACCGCCGCCGCCAGAAGTGTCGACGCCCAGTTCGGAGAGTCCTGAGGCGGACTTCTCAGCAACCCGGGTTGCCAAGATCGATCCGAGTACCGAGACTCCGACTGCGCCGCCGAAGGTACGGAAGAATGCGACGGTCGATGACGCGGCGCCGATCTCGTGCACGCTGACGGTGTTCTGAACGGCGAGAACAAGGTTCTGCATCAGCAGGCCGGTCCCGAGTCCGACAATCGTGATGAAGATTCCGACCAGCCAGAGGTGGGTGGCGTGATCGATCGTGCCGAGTAGGCCGAATCCGACGACCAGCAGGACCGAGCCGGTAATGATGTACGGCTTCCACTTTCCGTATCTGGTGATCAGCTGACCCGACCCGACGGAGGCGACGAGCATGCCGAACACCATTGGAATGGTGAGCAATCCGGCTTCGGTAGGGGAGTACCCACGTGCGGTCTGGAAGTACTGACCGAGGAAGGTCGTCGCTCCGAAGAGGCCGACGCCCACTGCGATCGAGGCGATGATGGCCAGGCCGGTAGTGCGTTCGGTGATGAGGTGGAGTGGGATGATCGGTGATTTCGCTCTGGATTCGACGAGGATCGTCAGGGCAAGGAGAACGACTCCGACCGTGACGAGGATCGCGGTTTCGCGAGATGCCCAGGCGTAGTAGTCGGCCTTGCCGGCGAACGAGACCCAGACGAGCAGAACGGAAACGCCTGCAGTGAGAAGCAGTGCGCCCAGCCAGTCGATGGAGACATCGTCCTTGCGAATGGTCTGGATGTGGAGCGTCCTCTGGAGCAGGAAGAGAGCAACGACGGCCAGCGGTACGCACACGAAGAAGCAGCCACGCCAACCGAGCGGACTGTCGACGATGACGCCCCCGAGGATCGGACCACCGGACATCGATACGGCCATGACCGCTCCGGTGTAACCGGCGTAGCGGCCGCGATCACGTGGGGACACGATGGTGGCGATGATGGCGATGACCAGAGCCGTCAAGCCGCCCATGCCGATACCTTGGATCACGCGGGCTACCAGTAGGAATGGGACGTTGTGAGCAAATCCGGCCATGATCGAACCGATGACGAAGATAATGATCGACGACTGAACGAGCATCTTCTTGTTGAAGAGGTCCGCGAGTTTGCCCCAGATAGGTGTCGAGGCAGCGTTTGCGAGGAGGGTGACGGTGATGACCCAGGCGTAAGCCGTTTGCGAGCCTTGCAGGTCGCCGATGATGGTGGGGAGCGCTGTAGCGACGATCGTGGTCGACAGCAGTGCCGTGAAGAGGGCCGCGAGTAGGCCGGTGAGGGCTTCGAGGATTTGGCGGTGGGACATCACCTCCGGTCCTGTGCCCGGCGGCTTCGGTGGAGTTTCGGTGGTCATCGGTATTTATCTCGCAATCAGTTTCAAGTGCGCTACCTCGTGCTGAGCAAGCGCGTCTTCGGTAAAGGTGCTGGTGAGTCGACGAATAGAGGTGAGGGCGCTCAAGGCTTCGGCCTCACTCCAATCGCCCAGCATTTCTCGCAACCGCCGTGCGCGGCATTTCCAGATAAGCGACAGCTTCTGCTGCCCCAGCGGAGATACACACACGCGAGATGCGCGTTTGTCGTCCGGGTCCGGTTGTCTGTCGATATATCCGAGTGCGACGAGGTCTGCGATTTGCCGGCTGAGAGCGGACTGGCTGACACACAGCCTCTGGGCGAGGTCGGTTTGTCGGCACTCACCCTCGATCGCGAGGACGGTCAGCACTCCGGTCAGCGCCTGCGGCAAAGGCGAGTTCTCATCGTCGGTGGTCACGGCCCGCCGCAACGCGCGTCCGAAGAGAAATACCTCTTCGACCAGCGATTCTGCTGTGGTTGTTGCTACTGCCATGGGAACTCCAACGTCTAAGTTCTTTAATTGCTGTCCGCAACTATATATATACATAGCTGAGGTAAACAACCAATCTTGTTGTTTCATGGGTCACACCATCGGTGCACTCTCGAGGCGCCGAAGTCCGACGGGCGACTGATCAGGCGGTGGTAGCCAACGCTGCAGCGAGACCGAATGCCACGGTAATCGTGCACACGTGGATGCTCGCGCGAAGTATCGACTCGTCGGCCCCCGTTCTATGGGCGGCGGCGGACACCAGCCACGTCATGCGAAGTTTTCGTGCGAGCGCGACGAGAACGATGAGCGTGACGGTCTTGGCAAGCATGATCCGCCCGTACCCGGTATCGAAAAGAGCTGTGACACTGCCGATCCTGACCGCAGCATTGACGGTCCCGCTAGCGGCCAGTATCCACACGGCCCACCACGCGAGACGCGAATACACCGCCAGCGCCAGCGCCCACGCGCCCCTGGCGCGCAGTTTAAGAGCCATCGCGGCGAGAACCCCGAGCCATACCGCTGCGGCGAGGGTGTGCACTGCGACCATCATCGATCCGAGGAGTTGCTGCGACATGTGGCCGAAAATCGGGCGCGCTAGTAGTGCGAGGACAGCTAAGACGACGACCGGAACCGTCGACCATTCGGCATCGAACCGAAATGCGGCCAAGGCGAAAATGCAGATCCCAGCGATGCATGCGATCGACATCAGTCCGAGCTGTCCGACGGTGACCTCGACGAGAAAACTACCGAACACATTCATCGGCAGCCGGTCGATGCTCGAGCCGTACGACGCCAAAGCTGCTTCGGTCACCAGCGCGATCTCGGTGAGCGACCACGCTCCCGCGATCATCACCATCGAACGCCACACCGGGGGCTTGCTGCGCTCGGGAAACAGATCTGTCCGCAACAACGCCAGCCCCAACGTCGTGGCACCGAGACAGTCTGCGAGGACGCGCGGAACGGCCGACGGGGCGGGGGCGCCGGGGCGAGCCAGAATCCAAGCAGTACCCACCCCGAGCACCCCGGTCAGTGCTGCCGAGAGCACCCACCACCGTCGAAAGACAGCCGCAATCGTCAGCTTTCCTTTTTTGGTTTGCGTAGGGCGTATGCGAGCCCTCCGCCGAACACCAATCCGCCGGCGACGAGGAAAGGCCACAGCGGCACACCGCCGGACTCCTCGCTCGGTCCTGCGTCGGCATCGACAGGCGCTCCTGGTGTGCCCGAGCCCTCCTGCGTCAGAGAAAACGCCAGCGTGCCGTTGATGGGATGGCCGTCGGCGGACACCACACGATACGCAACGGTGTACTCGCCGACCGGACCGAGGTCACCGACGTCGACGACGATGCTCTGCTTCTCGACCCGAGGATCGC
>JBBSSG010000199.1:0-5995 GCA_038242295.1 Mycobacteriales bacterium
GTTGTCGACGAACGCATCCAGACGGTCGGCAGCCACGGTGCCGACGGTGATGCCGTCGAGATACGTCCGGATCGATTCACGGGAGTCGACTACTCCCCTGTCTCGAAGCGTGGGGGCATTCGGAATCCAAATGCCGCCGCCGGAGATCGCCGTGGATCCGCCGAATTTCACACCCTTCTCGATAACAAGCGTGTCGAGTCCGCGATCAGCTGCCGCTATTGCAGCCGCCATACCGCCGCCGCCACTTCCTACGACGAGAAAATCCACTGTCTCATCGAACTTATCCGAATGATTGCTCATGTGTCGGCGACGTCCTTTCTCAGAAGAAACGCAACAACTGCGCTTTCGAACGCGGCCTTCTGTTCGATCATCACCCAGTGGCCGCACTGGGGAAAGACATGCAATTCTGCGTTGGGTATCAAGCGCATCGGCATCAGCGCCATGTCCATCGGACTCACCCGATCGTCGCGACCCCAGGTCAGCAGCGTCGGAGCTTGTACGCGGTGCAGCTGGGCCCAATATGGAGTCTGCGAGGATTCGAGAGCGGCTGCCGAGTTCGCCGCGAAGGCCGCCCGGCTGTACATCTTTCGTGCGCTCGCCAACGTTTGCGGATCGGTCGCCTGAACCCACCGTTCTTCGATCAGTTCCTCGGTGACCATGGCAGGGTCGAACACCATCGAATGCAGCCAGGAGATGAGTCGTTCCCTGGTCGGGTCGTCGGTGAAATCCATCAGAAGTTGGATGCCCTCGCCGGGGCCGGGGCTCAACAGATTTTTTCCGATACCGCCGATGGTCACCAACTTCGACACCCGCTCAGGAAACTCGATGGCGAACCTCGTGGCGACAATTCCGCCCATCGAGTTGCCCAACAGTGCGACGGTGTCGAGTCCGAGTCCATCCAGGAATCGCTCGACGGCGTCGGTTGCCGTGGCCATCGGGTGTCCGCCGAAGTCATCGCTGACCCCGAAACCTGGAAACTCGAGCACGAACGTGCGGAAATGCTCTGCAAATACGTCCATGTTGCCGCGGAAGTTGCGCCATCCCGTCACGCCGGGGCCAGACCCGTGCAGCAACACCAATGGCGGTCCGTCGCCCGCTTCGTAATAGCGAAGGACGCCTAGATCGGTGTGAAGCTCCTTCGGGCTTTCCGGATCAATCGAGGAGGTGGTCATGTCGTAACACGTTGCCAGCAGCTCGCGCATCGGGAGAGCCTCGTCCCGGTCAGCGAGACCACCTGATTCGTTCGATCTTCGTGCACGGCTGGTTCCGCTGAACGAGACGATATCGCTGGGGCATTCCGGGCGAACCTAGCCTGGAGCACGATCGCCGAAAGCCTCGGCGACACAATGCAACCGAAAGGTCCGCAATGTCGATCGAGTCGATGGAATCAGATCTCACTACGGTCAGCACGCCGCCGACACCGCTCGAAATGCGGCACGCTCTGAGTCACTTCGCCAGTGGAGTCACGGTGATCACGGGCCTCTCCGAAGACGGTCCCATCGGATTCTGCTGCCAGTCGTTCACGTCGGTCTCGCTCGAGCCCCCGCTGATCCTGTTCTGCGCTGATCATCGCGGACGCGCATGGCCGGGCATTCGAGAAGCAGGCCGTTTCACCGTCAATGTGCTCGGCGATGATCAGAGCGAGATGTGTTCTCGTTTCGGTTCGAGTCGGGGACGCAAGTTCGAAGGGCTGGACTGGACCCGATCACGCTGGGGAACCCCGGCCCTACCGGACGTGTTGGCTCGCATCCATTGCAATGTGGAGACCGTCCACCGGGCCGGCGACCACGACGTCGCGATCGGACGAGTTCTCGGTCTCGAGGCGCTCACCGAGGAGCGCCCGATGGTTTTCTTTCGCGGAGGGTTCGGCGTCTAGAGCCAGTGACCGGACTGGACGGACAACAGTTGGTCCAATGTCTCGGTGGACCAGGACGATTCGTGAGCATGCGGAATACGCGCATTTCGGCGAGGATTGTCGAGTTCGGGATAAATCGTGCGAGTGATCTCCCGCGCCGCGTGCGCCACGAGCGGAGCAACCCGTTCCAGTTGTACCGATGCTGCGTCCCCACACAGTGAAATTCCAGCCACCGGCCCTTCCGCTGTACGCACGGACGCGCCGACGCAACCGAGTCCGCGGACCGATTCGCCTCTCTCGAAGGCCAGTCCGCGCCGTTGCCGTATGCGGTTGAGCTCGCGATGCAACGTCGCGACGTCGGAGATGGTGTTGTCGGTATTGCGGTCGAGGCGTTCACCGAGAAGCCGGTCTACCTCCTCCGCGTCCACCCAGGCAAGCATCGCCTTTCCGCCAGCCGTCGAGTGAGCCGGCACCCGGCCACCCACCCTGGTCGGGATGGACGCGGCCGCACGCCCTCCCAGTTTGTCGAGGTAGACGCTCATTCCCCCGTCCAAGACTGTCAGATGTACGACCATTCCGGTCCGTACGTGCAGGTCGTGCAGCACAGGCGCCGCGGCGGCTCGCAGTTGACTGTGGTTGTTGTCGCCGCCGCCGAGGCCGATCGAACGGCGACCGAGGCAATAGCCGAAGCTGGCGTGGTCCACCCAGTTCAGACGTACCAACTGGTCGAGGATCCGATGCACTGTAGATCTAGGCAGTTTGGTGCGGCACGCCACCTCTTCCAAAGTGAGCCGCGAGACACGGCCGTCGAACGCATCGAGGATCAACGTCATACGTTCCACCATCGACGGCGGCACGTCTTTTTTCGCTGCATCATCGGGAATCGAGCTGTGTGGACCGACCGAGTTCATCCGGTGCCTCCGCAATCGGCAGAACGTCTGCCGGTAAAATTGAAATGAATTCTTGAAATGTTAGCAGCTGAAATCCGTACGCGGAAGTAGGCTTGGACTCCAAATCGGTAGAACCGGGTCCGGTGAACGGGAGCGGCGACCCATCTACCGAGCAGAAGCACTACAGATAGTGCATGCAAACTCGTCCTCTCACCGCGGAGCGAAAATAGATGCACATTTCAATAACCTCCCCCATCGTCGTCCGACATCCAGGTACGGCGGCAGATTGGGAAGCGGACGCCGGAATCGACGACTTGACCCAGATTGCACGCCGGGCTGATCGACTTGGGTTTCATCATTTGACGTGCAGTGAGCACGTCGCCGTACCAGTGGACATCGCCGAAGAGCGCGGAGCGACATACTGGGACCCACTGGCCACACTCGGGTTTCTCGCCGCACACACCTCCCGAATCAAGCTAGCCACCCAGGTTCTCGTACTCGGCTATCACCACCCACTCGCGATCGCCAAGCGCTACGGCACGCTCGACGTCGTCAGCGGCGGCCGGTTGATTCTCGGACTCGGAGTAGGCAGCCTTCGCGAGGAGTTCGACCTGCTCGGCGCAGAGTTCGAGCACCGCGGAGCGCGAGCTGACGACGCACTCGCTGCGCTGCGGGCCGCTCTCTCGGAATCGAATCCGGAATACCACGGCACCCACTACGACTTCGAGAACCTCGTGGTGAAACCGCATGCAATCCAGCCCCGGGTACCACTCTGGATCGGCGGCCGGACCCCCCGTTCGCTTCGACGAGCCAGAGCCCTCGGAGACGGGTGGGTCCCGTTCGGACTCGCACTGGGCGACCTCGAACGAATGCTGGCCGGCGGCGAGCAGCAATCTGACTTCGCAGTGGTCCTGAGTGCCGGCTCGCCGGTGGATCCGCTGGGCAACCCGGCGGCCGTCGCCTCATCCCTCGAGCGCAGACGCGCCGTCGGAGCCACCATCGTGAGCGTCAGCATTCACGCGAGAAGCACCGAGCACTATTGCGATCAACTCTCGGCGCTCCGCGACATCGGCGATGAGCTGGGCGTGGAGTTCGGTTCGAACCAGATCGGGGAAGCATCATGACGGACACGGAACAGCAGATGCAGAGCCTTCTCGGGCGCGTGACTGCCCTCGAGGACACACTCGCCATCATGGATTTGCTGGCGAGATACGGCCCAGCTATCGACAGCGGCAGCGTCGACGCAGTCGCATGCTTGTGGACCGAGGACGGGGTCTACGACGTCGATACCGGAGTGATGCGCGGCCAGGCGGCCATATCAGCAATGGTTCGCTCCCGGGCGCATCAGGACTGGATCAACGGCGGCTGTGCTCACCTGCTCGAACCTGGCCACGTGCGGGTGAGCGAAAATCGGGCCGTGGTGACCTGCAAGTCGCAGTTGGTCGTCCGCGACGGAGGGAATTTTCGAGTACATCGAATCAGCGCGAACCGATGGGAGTTGGCCAAGATCGAGGGGCAATGGAAGGTCACGCGGAGAACCAATCGACTGCTGGACGGCAGTGACGAAGCCCGTGAGCTGTTGGCTAGCGGTGTTCGAGACTGACGCAGACGAATGGGGCAATCTTCTCGAAAACAAGATTGCCCCATTCGCCGAGGTGAATCGGACAGAATTTTCTCCTTGGCCGGTTCGAACCCGGTCTCAGCGTCGATCTTGTTGCGTGGCAACAGAACACCCATCACTGCGGCCATCGCCCCCACTGCTGCCAGTGTGAAGAAGGCGTAGACGAAGCCTTGCTCTGCGTACTGGGCAGCGCGCCCCACGAGTGCGCTATCTTGTTTTATGCGCTAGAAATAGAATCAACTCTATTTTTGAAACCCCTATTTTTGAAGCGAGGATGCTCCAATGAATGCTGCACTCGATCTGACCGGTAAGACGGCTGTCGTCACAGGCGCCGGCGCAGGACTCGGCCGAGCCGAAGCGATGGCTCTGGCAGCGGCAGGGGCCGCAGTCGTCGTCAACGACATCGGCGACGATGCGCTCACCGTTGCCGACGAGATTTCCGCGTCCGGCGGCCAGGCGATTGCAATTGCCGGGGACGTGTCCGACTGGTCGTTGGGCGAGCGCCTTGTGAAGTCAGCCGTCGAGCACTTCGGCTCGATGGACATCCTGGTCAACAATGCTGGCATCTTGCGCGACCGAATGATCTTCAACCTGACCGAATCGGATTGGGATGATGTCATTCGCGTGCACCTCAAGGGTCACGCCGCCACGTCTCACGCCGCGGCAGTTCATTGGCGAGCTCGCTCGAAGGAAGTCGGCGGTCCGATATACGGACGCGTCGTCAACACCTCCTCGGAAGCATTCCTATTCGGCTCCGCCGGACAACCGAACTACTCCGCTGCCAAGGCTGGCATCACCGCACTGACTCTCTCGACCGCTCAGGGGCTCTCTCGCTACGGCGTCCGGGCAAATGCAATCTGCCCTCGGGCGCGGACTGCGATGACAGCCGAAGCATTCGGGGAGAACACCGAGCAGAACGCAGCCGAAGATCCGCTGTCCCCCGACCGTGTCGCGACCCTCGTGCATTACCTCTCCAGCCCGGCATCGGAGGAGATCAACGGTCAGGTATTCATCGTCTACGGCAGGATGGTGGCATTGATGGCAGCTCCCAAGGTGGAAAACAGATTCGACGCCGCCGGTTCGAAATTCACAATCGATGAGCTCGCCGAGAATTTGACTCCGTACTTCTCGGGGCGCGGACCTTACGAAAACTACGCAGCATTCTCCGTGGCAGAACTCGAAAAGCCCGCGCTGGCGGCCGTCGATCCGGTTCACACCTCATGAGCTTTTACTGGTTAAGTGTCGTTTCCGTTAGTCGCGAGTTCTTACAGATGACGCGGTCCCGGCAGCGGAGATTGCATGTGGGCAATCGGTATCTCGGGCTTGAAACAGGTGGCTGCTATGGCTTCCAGCCCAGGGTATGTGCGAGGTCAGCGATCTCGCGGTCGATGAGTGGACGGTTTTCCGGTTCTGCTTGCCACCGGGCCGTCATGTCGCCGGCGGCATAGATGGCGGCAATGAGAGGGCCGCCGGCGTCGGCGAGATCGCCGCCGTCGCTACCTGAGTTGTCGTTCCAGATGTGGCCGCCGATTGCGGGGTGGACAAAGCCGTCTCCAACACGTGCCGACCACATGCGGCTGCAGAGGCGACGCCCCGCCGCCGCAAGTCCGTCGCCCAGGTCGGTACCGA